>JBCCIA010000369.1:0-6218 GCA_039028475.1 Spirochaetota bacterium
CAGATTTTTAGCTATATTAGAGATTTATTCTACTTTTTAAAACCAATGCTGCCTGGTGCTGTGGATCCCGTTGTAAAATTTCTCGTAATATAACCTCCGCCTCTGTATAATTGGCAGAGAGAATAAAAATTTCTGCCAGGTTTAACAGGTTTTTATCAGAACTTGCTTGGATCTGTAACAACTTCTTGCTGTACTGTATCGCGTGAGAGTATTCTCCCATTTTCTTGAGACAGTAAGAAGCTATATATAAAAAATCAGGGTATTGCTTGTAATCCTTTAATAAAGACTGTACCAATAAATAGGCATCTTGGTATTTTTCACCGGATAAAAGAGAACTCAGAGAGTTTTTTTGTTCACTTATGTTATTGCCTGGTTTTTGGTAAGTTAGCTGGTAAAATGAAACTTCTTGCTGTGAACTCTGAAAACTGGTATAGATTTGTCTGACATTTCCTTGGCTAGCGCGGATAAAATGTATAACATGGTAAGGGTCTAATGGAGTAGTTCCCCATTGGTTACAAACATAGAGTGATTCTTCAAAATGCAGAATATGAGAATTTATATAGGGCGATTCATTGCTATTCCAGAAAGAATCAGAAAGTACCTTCTCTTTCTCCAATAGACTGACTTCCTTATACTTACAAAATAAACTGTTAGGCATGTTTTGGTTGATATAAAATAAAGCGCCGTTGTGTAGGTCTATTGCCAGTAGGAGAAACCTAGGTGCTCCCAACTCCCTATATGGTTCCAGACTCTTTTGTAAGCCTTGGTATATACTTTGCAGTGCATCAGGTAAAGATGCAAAACCTAGTTTTTCTAATAAACGTATCTGGGATTGCACAGATAAGGTGATCTGCAATTGTCGCAATAGAAGGTCTATCTTGTTTGCAAACGGTTTATAAATTACTAAAAAATAATACCGATCCAATACCTTCTCTTGTATTTTTCCGGTAAGAATCCCTTTGGCATCACCTTGCAGATTCTCTTCGGTTTGTAAGAGAATGTATGGCGAATTCCAATTGCTTGGTTTTTGTGAACGCTGGTAGTACTGTAAGATGACATTATAGCTTTGCGCAGATTGTTTTTCCAATCCAGATAACTTTTGCGCTTGCCTGGAAACAATTTGTGTGGTATCCGAAAAGCGCTTTTCCAAAACTTGCTTTTCGCGTTGCGACATTGCATCATAGGTAATCAAATTCGCAGTCATCCTATTGAAGATTTCAGCGAGAAACCCTAATTCATTTTTTGCTTGGAAATCTACTCTATACTGGTAATCTCCCTTTTCCACATGGGTCAAACCAAACGCTATCTTTTCCAATGGTGCAATCAAAGTAAAGCGGACAAAAAAACGAATACCGTATAAGACAAGAAAAGTAACGAGAAAGAGTAAGAAAATATATTTTTTTGCCGCTTGGTGGATATAATTTCTATAGTATTCGTAAGAATAGGCTATCTCATATACTTTACCGATATTGGTGTCTGGCTTGAGATAAGAGACAAAATGAGTTTCACCGCGTGTACTACCACGGTATTTTCTTTGTCCAAGTCCAGTACGAATGGGTGTTATATATACTAACAATTCACCTAGCGATGACAAATTTTGTTGTTCTTGCAATTGGATCTTTTCGAGCATTGCTTTTTGAAAAAACGCAACATGTGGGATTGGCTCTTTTAAAATTTGGGTCAACTGTTTGCGATTTTTTGCACCCTGGTACAGGGCGATTTGTTCGCGTAAAATATCCAACTCTTGTTGCAAGGAATGCATATGCTCTTGTAATTTAGAAAAAATATTTTTTTCTGTCTTTGGTAAAGAATGTAGGTATTTCAATATTTCTTTTCTATATGCTTTGAAATAAACTCCTGTATTTTCGAGTCTTATTTTAGCTTCTTTGATAAATACATCTCTATCGCTAACTGCTGGAATGCTTCGCAATAGGGCAAAGTTATAGGCAAATAAATGCTCCAATTTTATTTGTGTATAATCTAGCTGCAACTTTTGATCTTCTCTACCCACCGCATAACGCAATTTTTCCTGATAGATCAATGATTCTAACAAGTATTCAACATGCATCGTGTCTTCTTCGGGAGACAAAACCAATCTCTGTTCTTGTGCCGACAAAGTATCAAACATACTGTCCCGCCATTCCAACTCCCAATAGCTTATCGCAAGCACTAATAGAAAAATAAATAACAGAAACACACCCGTAACTTTATCTACGTAAGAAGACTTTTCGGGACTAAAGTGAATGTAAAGGTAGAGAAATGCGGAAGCACACAATAAGATACCTAAAGAAACAAAAACTGGATAGTATTCACGAATCCATAATAGTCTTGTGTAAGGGATATCTCTTAATAGAAAAAGTGCACAAGAAATTAAAAATATAAGGAAAAAGCCCCAAAAAACCTTTTTGTGCTGGCGACTCACTGAAAAAAACTTTATCAATGAAAATACAGGTAATAAACAAAAGAGAGAAACTGTAAGGGGAGAAATGATTTGATAAATTTTACTTTTGCGCAAATGCCAAGTCTGTTCCGTAAAACTAAATATAGCTTGTGTATGCGAAAGAGAAGTATAATACAAATAGCCAATTGCACAAACAGCAGACCATACAATCAGAGAAAAGAATACATTCCAGCGTTGTGGTAACTCTTGTGGGTAATTGAGTAAAAACAGTAAAAAGTACAAACCAAGTGGTAAGAATAAAACTTCTATCCCTAGGGTAAGGTAGGCAGATTCTTGCCAGTAGAAAGCCGAGTGCAATGTTCGTAGTAAAAATACACCTGATGAAAGGAAAAAGCTGTATGCTAGATATCTGGAAGAAGATGCTTTATTTTGTATTTTAAAAAGAAAAACAGCTATGACAAAAAAGAAAATAGTTACAATTACAGCATGTATGCTAGAAAACGTAAAATATATATGATCAATGTACCACATAGCTGCTTGGATAGAGATTTGTGCAGGAAACTACACACTATTAGGAAAGATACGTTCTATTGTGTATATAGGCAAGAAATAAATGATTTTACAGAGTTTTTTCAATACTGGTAAACTTAGATTTGATCAATCCATTTTAAGAGGGAAGTTCGTTTTTTCGCAAACGGTACATAGAACGATACCACTCTGCTTCTTTCTGCAATTGCGGCAAAAGCTCATCAGCTACCGCTATAATCCCTTTTGTATAGAGGTTTGGCGAATTAAATTGAATTTTATCTAAGGTCGTCAACTCTAGTACTTGTTGTCCAGAAGATTCAATTAGAGCCACTCCGGCACAAATGTCCCAATCGTTTTTACCATATACAGATATTAGCGAGTCTGCTTTACCAGCAGCAAATAAAGCCAACTTGTATGCAATAGAACCTTTGGGAACGATTTGGTATTTATCAGTAAAGCCAGCTATTTTATCGTATAGTTCTTCTCTAACTTCCGAACGAGATATAAGACAGGTGGGCTTACTGGCAACTTCGCGCTGTATTTTATAGCTAAACTTTTGCGGAATTTGGTATTGTGGATAAGGAGGAGAAAGAACTTCGTAGTGAAAGCCATAATCTTTCAAACCAAAAAACAGTTCAGCAGTTACCGGATTGAAAATAACTCCCATGAGAGGTTGTCGGCCTTCTACAAAGCCCAGACTTACTGCAAATTCAGGGTTTTTGCTGACAAAGTCACGTTTTCCATCGATGGGGTCTAGTATCCATGTATACTGGGATTTTTCACGCGAACGATCATCGTCTATCTCTTCAGAAAGAAAACCATCTTGTGGGAAACTCTCTAATAAGGCTGATTGAATGATATCATTGGCAGCAAGATCCGCTTCTGTAAGAGGGTCATCTTTTTTCTTCCAAGAAACTTTAAAGTCCTGTTGGTATATTTGTAAAACTTTTTCACCAGCTTGTAGTACACTGCCGATGGCAAGTTGCAAACGCTCGGATAATTCTTGCATAGAGTTTAGATTCTCGTTGCTACCATAGATTGGTAGCAACTCTAATGATTCTACAGTTTAAGGGTTACTTCCACTAGCGTCGCTAGCTGGAGCGCTATCAGATGAACCGCCTGCATCGTCGGTTCCTTCAAAAACGATGTCCTTTCCTTCTTTACGAGCTTTCTCAGCTCTCTTTAGCTCTTCTTCCCCTGGATTGGTATACGCTGTTTCTAAAATAGGAAGTTGCTTGTTGAGTTCTGGATTGGCAGCAAACTTACAAAATACGATATATTTGTCAAATTTTACATAGTAGCTGTAAGTACCTGGTTTGCGATTGAATTGCAGCTTAGCCAATGTAATATCCTTGGTTTGCTCGCTAAACTTCTTTGGTTCCATTTCTTTCACTAAAGCGTGCTTGATAGCACTAGCAAGGTTGTGCTCTAGATTTTTCTTTCTTTGTTCATTACTAGGGACTGGATTGAGAGTATAGTCCTGAACCTGATTGAATTCTTTCATTACCTTTAGTTCTTTGTCAGCGTATACGCCTGTTACCAATAAAAGAACTAGGGCAGCTACTGAAAGTTGTTTTATATTCATAATTTATTACCTGC
This sequence comes from Spirochaetota bacterium, assembly GCA_039028475.1. Taxonomy (GTDB): domain Bacteria; phylum Spirochaetota; class Leptospiria; order Leptospirales; family Leptospiraceae; genus JBCCIA01. Next base: position 4,529 of record JBCCIA010000369.1, read on the forward strand.
AAACAGAGAGTTTTGTACCATTATCGGAATTCACTTACAGAAGAAAACTGTTTATTTTAGCTTTCTGGCAATTTTACCACTAGCTGTAGCGGAATACAGAGTCTCAGCGGAAAAAGGGCAGAAAAAAAGACTTCCAATCTTTTAGTTTGCTGTCCAGTAAGCTATCCCCTTCTACAACGCCTTCAAATTCTTTTTCACTGAATTGCCCATTTTGATAGCTTTTTTCAGTCGCCTTGATATACGTTTTTCCACCCGAAGAGCTTATAGTCTTGCTAGAATAGCGAAAACTGAGTAAAGAGGCGTTTGCCTCTCCTTTTTCTATACTATGTTCTTGCATCTCGGTTTGTAAATCCTGCCAGAAATCTGCGTCTTCTCTTTGAATTAAATCTCCCATATTCTCTACTCCTTAGAAAATAGACTCTACTACTTATTTATTACAGCATTTTTTTAGAGCAATTAAAAAGCTTACCTCAAAGTGTTCGAGAAATCACTTCATAAACATTCTTGGATAGACCTAACAAGTATTTTCCTGATAAGGCGTTATGATAAATGTTATGAATTCAGATCAAAGCAATGATTTTTCAAGACACAGAGAAGTTGTTTGTGCCGATGATTGTAGTATGGGATCGGGATTATCGGTAGCTATCATCACCTTTAATGAAGAAAACAACATCCACGACTGCATCGCTTCCTGCCATGAGATCGCTGATGAAGTGATTGTACTAGATTCATTCAGCAAAGATGAAACTCTCACAATTGCCAGAAAATTTGCCAAAGTAAAGGTCCACCAACACCCATTCAATGGCCATATCGAACAAAAAAACCGCGCGATTGGCCTATGCAACAACCCTTGGGTTCTTTCTTTAGATGCAGATGAGAGAAGCACTCCCAAACTAAACCAATTGATACAAAAAACCTTAGAAAACAAGCCTGATGTTGCAGGTTTTAAAGTGAGACGGCTGACGTACCATATGGGACAGTATATCAGACATTCTGGGTGGTACCCGCAGTACCGCTACAGGCTATTTCATAAAGATAAAGCTGAGTGGATAGGAGAAAACCCTCACGACTATATCACAATTAGCGGTGAAGGAAAGAAATTAGCCGCTGACATCATTCACTATAGCTTTCTTGACCTTTCGCAACAAATTGAAACAATCAATAAATTTTCTTCCATCGTTTCCTATACACGCTACCAAAAAGGGCAGCATTTTTCCATTTTCGTAAACCGGGGCGGTTTCCACTGGCGAGTAATTCCACCGTGTTTAACGCGCTTTATTCTGTGGGCGGACCGCATACATCGGGTAGCTTGCGCAATGTCCAGGTAATTCGACACGGCAATATTGCCTATTCAGTAGATCTCTACGAATATCTTCTAAAAGGATATTCAGCCGGCGATGTTCAGCTACGATCTAATGACAATGTTTTTATCCCGCCACGTGGAAAAACAGTCTCGATTGCCGGCGAGGTGCATCGGCCTGCCATTTACGAACTCAGAGAAGGTGAGACATTTCAGGACTTGCTTTCCTTTGCCGGCGGTCTGAGAGCCGAAGCCTATACGCGACGGTTTCAGATCGAACGCGTGGTACCTTTTGAAGATCGTGAAGACCCGCTCCAGGTTAGAAGCGTATTAGACTATGATCTGGCGAGTGTATTGAAAGGCGATCAACCGGTGTCGCTTGCGGATGGG
>JBCCIA010000370.1:0-6209 GCA_039028475.1 Spirochaetota bacterium
ACCAGGCGCGCTTCCTGAAGTACCTCCACAATCGCGGCCTCGCGAATACTGAAGGGCGCAAGGTTTGGGCCTTCTAAAATTTACTGAGAAGATTTGGTTTTTTGATATAATAATATACACTAAGAACCAGCGGGAAATGAAAACAGTTTACGCAAAGTTTCAAAAACTGGGTTTAACGAAAAAAGCCATAAAGAGTAAGTTTCTGCCAGAATAGTGGGATAACGAAATTCTACAAACACCTTCTGAGACACAGGATTTCGATATCCGAATACCGATATTCCTTATTATTGGCTGATGAAGTTTGCAAGCATCGTCTAAAACCCTCTAAGCAAAATCAACATTGCCAAATTTAGTCACAATAATCTTAATCGGTCGAAACGCAGCTTCTTGCCATTCAGAAGAGGAATTGTAAAAAAGTGTTGTTTGGAGACCAGCTCCATCACATTTCTTTAAAAAATGAATGAGAGCAGGAAATGTAGAAGAGTTCATAAATTCTAATTTGTCAAAATGAACTGCCAGTTTTCCTCCCAGCTGCGGTAATATCTCATCAAAGTAGGGGTTTAGTACATCACTGGGGTTGCGGAACTCACTTCTACCCAACCATCTCAGTTCCGTAACATCACCTTCTTGACTCACTAAGATAGAAAAATTATCTAATTTAAAATTCTCCATAATACCTTACATCTCCTCGTGATTGGTTCTATATCTATTTTTTTCGTAACATTGCTAGTGTTACATCATCGTCTGTTCTATATGCTTGTAATTTTTCTAATATTTTCGTCTTGATCGAGGGCAAATCTTCTCCAGAGTTCTGTAAAAGTACATTTGCAAGACCTGACTCATTAAACATATTGTTATCGGCATCTAGTGCCTCTGTAATTCCATCTGTATGCAAAAGAATTATGTCTCCAGACTGCAATTCAAAGCTGTTCACGGGAAAGTCATCAAAGATATGCTTCATTCCCAGCCATGACCCATATGTCTTTAGACTCTCTATTTCTCTCTTTTCACTACGATAAATGATAATATTTTCATGAAGGCCACTATGATAAAACACATCTTTCTGCTTTAAAATAAGAGTAATAGTCATATATTTATCTAGTTTCATCTTTACGACATTCTCCGAAATCACATCGTTCACACATTTTAAAATATCCCCCGGAGTGGTAGAAGAACCGATAGCTTTTATCGCTGTATGAATTGCTGTTTGCACCATCATCATGATAAGCCCCGCGGTAACTCCATGACCACTCACATCACCAATCACAAACCACTCTCCCTCTGGCCTTTGGATCAAATCGTAATAATCTCCACCGACTTCATCCGAAGTTTGCATAAAAGGAAAAAACTCATAATCTACAAAATGAGCCTCCTCCACCAATAGAGAGGTTTGGATCTGTTCTGCAATTTCCATCTGTGTAGAGACCTTTGTCTTCTCACGGGTTACATTTTCTATATTCGCGTAGAGTTTTGCATTCTCGATAGAGATAGCTGCCTGGCTGGCAATAGTTTGCAGTAGATTCACCCTTTCTTCCGTAAAGGCTCCAGATGTCACATTGTTTTCCAAGTAAATCAAACCTGTCAATTTTCCTTTACTCGAAAGAGGGGCGCAGAGAACCGATTTGATCGTAGAAGAAGAGAAGTAGTCATCGGAAGAGAATTGCTTATCCTGCCCTGCATTCACCAATACTAGGGGATGTTTCGAACGAGTGACATAGTTAATAACTGATAAGGGAAGGGATTTCGACTCCGCGAGTAGTTGGCTACCATGCTGGTATATATTCTTATTCCCTACCATACCATCCGCATCGATACAGAAGCCGTTTTCATCACGAGATATAAAAACAACCCGTTCTGCTCCTGCATTTTCAATGAGAATTTTAATAAGCCTTTCTAAGAGTTTTTCATACTCGATTTCCTTAGAAATCGCTTGGGAAGCTCGAAGGATAGACGTGAGGTCAAGTGACTGGGTGAAGGTATTTGTTGCACCATGAATGGTTCGGTCAGTGGTAATCGTTTTCTCTAGTGTATCATCCATTTTCCAAATAGGTTGTCGATCTTTTTTAATGTAAGCGCTATACTTTGCTTGCAACTGTTTGCATTTGGCAAAAGCACCCCATTTGTTGTATAGCTTATAGGCTTCACTCATATGCAATGTCGCATATTTTATATTTTCTTTTCCTATCCAAAATTTAGCACACAATTCATTGCATAGAGCTTCGTTATTTATAAATTCATATTTTTTTGCGGACTCAATAGCTCTTTCATAGAGGCTGATAGCAGCAAAACCATCTCCCTCATCACGGGCTTTTTCAGCCTCGACAAGTAAATATTTGTGCTCAAAGTTGTCTGGACAATCTTTCGACCAAGATTGCAATTTGCTCTGGTATTCTTGCAGCTTACCTAAAAATGCCTCTTTTTCCCCTTCTGGGAGATTCTTAGTTTCTGCCAGAATGGATAAGCAAGTATAGAAATAGCTTTCTGGAACCCTGATATGTCCAGGACAGGTTGCTACAATGGTACCCACTTTATCCGCTAAACCCAAACTGTCGGAAGTTTGCTCCGCCAAATACAAACTTTTAATCTTTTCAGCAAAGAACCAAGCATGGATGAGTGGGTTATCTTTATACTGTTCTAAAAACGTATCTTCAGAAAAAGACTCATCATCAAAAGAACCTAGAGCATCTGTCTCCCCTCTTAGACTCTGGATTGCCTGTACACTACCTGGAATGATAAAAGTGTCCAATAAAAAAGGGTTATTTTTTTTCAGAAAAGGATAATACGAAAGAGCTTCTTTATATATTTCTTCCAGATTTTTACCAGAAAAAATATGATGATCGATTATTTTATTGATAGCATAGGCAGCATAGGCGTAATCACCTCCATCAACACAAAGTTGGTGAGCTTCTTTTTGAATAGGATCGGAAAGGTCTATCTTCTTTTTCCAATGGCTTATAAGTGCAGCGTACAAGAAATACACTTTTCCACGAAACGCAACATTGTCAAATTTTTGTGATAATTCCAGAGCTAGGTTTCCATACTCATATCCTTCATTGACTTTACTAAAGACATAAGCAGATAAGAACCCATAATTCGCATAGGCCAATGAAGAAACCTCGCAATTCCCATGAACTTGAGACAAGTTTGTCATCTTTATAATAGACCAAGTGACCGTTGTTTGTTTTCCCAAAAGCCATGTACTGATAAATAAATAAGATAGCATGTACATGATGTTCAATTGGTGTTTGTCTTGCATTTCAGGTGAGTCAATGAGGTCAGCAATTTCTCTGGAACCAAGGTTTTTTGCCACCAAAGCAAGTTCTTCTTCTACCAAGGCTGCAAAGGCCTCATCTTCTGCTGGTAAATCGATTCCCAGTATCTGCAACCCTTTCAATTCTATTTCAACAGCTAAATCAAATTTCATTTGAACCTGGTACTGTTCCAACTGGATAAAATATACCTGTATTTTATCCAATTCATCATTAGCTTTTTTCAATAATAAAGGATAGATTTCCTCTGCCTCTTCGTATCTACCGTTAAGGTAATAATTTTCAGATAGTTCTTTCACAAGAGAAAAAATTAACTGGTAGTTCTTATGCCAATCTTCTTCTTTTACTAACTCTCGCCCAGATTCTAAAAAGTTTATCGCACTTTCATAAGCAGTAGAGAGCTTTGCTTTTTGCCCTGCCTTTAGGTTTAAATCGATAAAAACAATTCTTTCTTCCTCTGTTTGAACGAGTTCTTTTCCTTCATTCAGATGTCCTACAATATCGAAGATTTTTTCATTCCTTTCCTCTTCAGAAATGTTTGCTAAAATCAAATTTCCAGCCTTGTAATGGATCTCCTTTTTCTTAGTATCATCCAATAAGCTATAAGCTGCCTGTTGAACTCTATCGTGTTGGAAGCGAATTCTACATGTACCCAAATCGTTAGGTTCGATTTGCTCGATTCCTTTGGTGGCAGTTTGTAGGATCTGTTGTGATTTTCCTAGCGGAATCAAAACTCCTTCTTCAATGGCCGGCCAAAGAAGTGTAACCAATTGCTCCAAAGCTAGCTCAGATACAATACTTAAAAACTTAAGATCAAACTGGTTTCCTAAACAAGATGCAAGACTGAGAATGTTTGCAGTATGTTCTGAAAAATTTTGGATATTTTTCACCATCAGATCCACTACATTATCTGTCATACCATAAGAGTGAACCCTCTCTTCTTGCCATTGCCATTTGTTTGTTTCATAATTAAAATCTATAATTTCATCTTTATAAAGTGATTTCAAAAATTCAGAGATAAAAAAAGGATTCCCCCCAGTTTTTTTATTTAGAATTTCAGCAAGTCCTTCCTCTTTGCCATTGACATGAAACGTGTCAGTAAGTAACTCTGTAATGCTTTCTTTCTGCAAAGGTCCTAGGCGTATTGTTTCTACTTCACTACCAGATTTTTTAATTTCCGCAACGCTTTGTAGCAGAGGATGTCCTGTATCTACTTCATTGTCCCTGTAAGCACCTATAATCATTAAGTATTTGTTATCAGGATTGGTTATGATTGACTCAATTAGTTTAAGAGAAGATTTATCTGCCCACTGCAGGTCATCAATAAAAAGAACAATAGGATGCTCTCGCCTAGCGAAAACACTAATAAAATTTTGGAAGGTCAGGTTAAATCTGTTTTGATTCTCACTGGCACTGAGGATCGAGACAGGTTGCTTTTGTCCTAGGACAAGCTCTAGTTCCGGGATAACATCTATGATAACTTGTGCATTTCGTCCAAGGGCACTATCTAGTTCTTCTTTCCAATGTCTAATTCTATCATCAGGTTCTGTAAGTAAAAATTTTACCAGTTCCCTAAATGCATTGAGTATTGCACTAAATGGGATATTTTTTTGAAACTGATCAAATTTACCCTGAATAAAAAATCCCTTTTTTTCTGTAATTGGTTTATGGGTTTCTTGGATAAATGCAGACTTCCCTATTCCAGAATACCCACTAACCAATAAAAGTCTAGCAGAGCCACTCGCAACTTCCTCAAAAATTGCTACCAACTGCTTGGTTTCTTCTACCCTACCATATAGTTTTTGTGGAATCTTAAAAACATCATCTGGGTCTTTTGTCCCCAGTGGAAAATTTTCCATGTTGATCGTTTTACTGGAAGATTGGTTCTGTATAAGTTCTAAACATTTTTCAAGATCATATTTCAATCCATATGCACTATTGTATCTTTTTTCTGCATCTTTTTCCAATAACTTATATATGATTTTTGAAAGAATCTCTGGAACATCATTTTTGATCTCATGTACGAGTGGAGGTGCTAGAGCAATGTGAGAGTGTATCAGCTCGATAGGGTCGTTTGTTGGAAATGGTAGCTCACCGGTGAGCATTTCAAAAAAAGTTATTCCGAGTGAATAGAAATCTGTCCTATAGTCTATCGCTCGATTCACCCTACCTGTTTGTTCTGGGGAAATATATGGTAAACTTCCTTCTAAGACATTGGGAGACTGCCATCCCATTTCTTCTCTCTTCAAACGGGTCGAAATGCCAAAATCAATAAACTTAATCGTTTTTGCGTCTTTTTTTTGTAAAACGATATTACTTGGTTTTATATCTTTATGGACAATCTTTTGCCTGTGAATTTCTCCCAATCCATCTGTAATCGTAATCGCAAATTGGAGAAACTGCTCTAGTGAGTCAATTGGATCTTTTTTAATAAGTTGTTTGAGGGAAGTGCCACCATCCTCCATAAGAAGAAAGTTTCCATCTTTTTGGTTTTGAAAGTGAAGAGGTTTTATAATTCGATCAGATGTAAATAACTGTAAAATTTCGTATTCGTTTTTTAAATGCAAAAGGTTTTGATCCAGCTCCCTATCCAAAGAGACAAATTTAACAATATAAGTATTCTCAGAATTACTCTCCTGAACCCTATAGATTTCCATAATTAAATTTTGGTTTACTTTTTCAATAATTTCATAACCAGGAATTTTTCTCATACTAGCCTCAAAGAATATATTTACAGCATGTCTTAAGATAAGTTTATTCTTACACAAAAGGTAAGCTGCAAGAACCTGTAATTTTGTTTTGGACAGGCTTTTATAAATTACATTAGACGTTGTATTTTTTAAAAAGTAAATAAAAAAAATACTAAATTTGGAGATGTCCCTTGTTTCTTTGCTTACAAGATTGCATCATGTCATTAAGACACAATAGACAATATTTTCT
>JBCCIA010000371.1:0-6197 GCA_039028475.1 Spirochaetota bacterium
ATATATATAGTTTTTAAACAGGGTTGCCTAGTGGCATTACTCACAAACAGCTCTCACAAAGATCTCAGTGGCTTTATCGTATTCACCCTCAAACGAATCCGCCAGCCGGTGAATATCGAAATTCTCAACTACCTCTCTGAAAATAGGTTTGATGATAACGTTGAGTTCTACATAGATCTATTGGGCAAAAAGTTACACGAAAGAGAAATTAACTTTTTACGAGCCGAACGCATTCGCAAAATCTCACAAGGATATGCACGCTTTGGCATCTACTACACACCGACCTCACAGCAAATCTTAGAAAAGCTAAAAACCTTCAACCAAGAAGCTCCCAGCGACAACGGGCGAGAATATGACTACGTATTTCTCTGGGACTCTGAAGATATGGTCAGCGATTACAAAGGCTTTAGCTTGGATCTCTACAAACTACAAACGGGCAAAGTCAAACTACCAAACTACTGCAAAATCAAAAAGATAAAATCCTACCTGGAAGATTATGAACCATACGGCGAAGTATTGGTAGATAGAATCTGGAACAAAATCGCTTAGATTTTTCTATTTGCTAGATTCGCTGCCCGTGCATTCCTTTCCTACATGCAACGATTGATTTCTATTTGCTTTATTTTGACATTCCTATCCGTAGCAGCGTGTACGGAAAAACAGGAGAAAGCCATGAGTGAAAAACCAGGTCTAACGCAAGAGTTAGAAGAATTAAAAACCAACTTTTCTAAAAAAGCCTCGCAGGAAAAGAAAGACGCCTATGAAACTGGCATCAAAGAGGTCGCAGAGAGTGGGATTCTCAGCAAAGCCCTCAAAAAGGGTGATACCGCCAAAGACTTTACGCTCAAGAATGCTTTAGGCAAAGAGATTTCTCTCTATGAGGAACTGAAAGAAGGGCCGGTTTTACTGGTATGGTACCGCGGCGGCTGGTGTCCGTATTGCAACCTAACCCTACACCACCTACAGAAAAAACTGCCAGAATTCCAGAAATACAACGCCAACCTCATTGCCATTACCCCAGAACTTCCCGACAAATCGCTGTCTACCAAGGAAAAGCATAAATTGCAATTCCAAGTGGTATCCGATGTGGGTAACAAAGTCGCCAAAGACTATGGGATTGTCTTTAAGGTAAACGCAGAGGTGAGTAAGTACTACAAGGAAAAGTTCAACTTACAAGAGTACAACGGTGATGCATCCGACGAACTGCCACTGGCTGCGACCTATATCATAGAAAAAAGTGGTAAGATTACCTACGCTTTTCTCGACGCCGACTACCGCAAAAGAGCCGATCCAGAAGAATTACTCTCTGTTTTACGTTCCATGCAATAAATCTGTACTCTTAAGAGTGGCAGAAATGCACGTGTGGGTTTTCAGCGAAAAGGATTAGGTATTTGTACTATTGTAGTGAATAAAAATTCAGCTTTATTCGCTACTCTCCTGTATTATTTGCGTATTTGAGTGATAGTATGAGTATCTTTTTTCCGGCAAAGGCGATATTTCTGAACCCTCACTCAATTTGGGGGTTCTACTTTTCGCAGAAACAATACAATGAACCCATTTTATAAATTAGCAATACCGAATGCTTGACGAATTTCAACTCTCACCACATTTGTAGACAACAAATTCTTTTAAAAAAACGTAATATTTTCTTTGTATAACGTATGTTATAAAAAAAAATGGTTGCTTGTATTTTTTTGCAATCTTATAGTGTCCTATGTAATAGTTCTGTGTAACCCGTTGCTTCTTGGTCTATGCGAAATAGTTGCTCAAACGAATATACGAACATTCTTACAGCGTCAAGGAAGGTGAAAATGAAAGCTAAAATTTTATCTGCAGTTGTACTACTTATCTCAACTCTCAGTTGTACCCAAGGCAATTCGGGAAGCGTCAAAATGACCGACATACTTCCCATCGTCCTTTTGGGAAGCGACTCTAACAGCTCTTCAGAAGAAGTTGCACAGACTCCTGTAGATAGTTCCTCTTCCCAAACCGGAAGTGATGAGTCAAAGACAAACTCTTCTAACAGTGTCTCCATCACATTTAGCTCACCAGACCCTGTAGCTGCCTTTTTGTTCGATACTGTTGCAGTGAATCGCTACAACAACCTGTCGATCCGTTTCTCCCGCTCCATGGATATTCTTTCTGTAGAAGAGAATCTCAAGCTGCTTGATCAGCACGGAAACCCCGTGGTGGATGTGAACGGTGATCCCGGTTACAATTTCTATTGGGACAGTCCCAGAGACCTTTTCCTTGATCCCAAGACGGAGTTGGATGCGAAGGTCAACTATACAGTCACAATCACACCAGATGCAAAAACTACTACAGGCAGCTCTCTGAAAGAATTCAGTGGAACCTTTACTACAGAATACCAAATGTTGATGACGCATAAGATCATTACCGCTACGCATACGACTGGAATTGACATCAACAAAGATAGTGGTGTTGTGATCAACAAGACTGCTGACCCTACGCTTACCCTAGAATCGACCCTTAGTGAACCGAATGAGGTAGCCTCGGTCAAGCTTTGCAAATTGGGCTATACCGATACGGTGAGTGGACTTACTGTCTGCAAGGCTGAAGTCGCTAATGGCATTGAACTTTGTTCTGGAACTTGTACTGGAACTCTTAGCACCAACCTAAGTTCTTCCCTGATTACTCCCGATGATGGTGGCAATAGCTATTTTTACCAGGTGGAGTCGAAAAGCGGCAAAAAATACTTTTTCTCCGTTAACTTCAACTATGGCACTTTGGCAGACCCCGATGCGGATGCAACAGACGCTGCTAAGGTCTTCCTCGACAGACAGTTAAACCCTGCGAATGCAAATAAGAGTGTCATTCAGGCCGTTTCCAATTTGATCAAAAGCTATGGCAAGGCAGAGTTCACTCTAGGCGGACAGTCGCTCAATCAATTTGTCACTGGTGATACAGCGAACACCCCTCCAGCCACTGATTTAGGTGGCCAGCCCTGCATGAGCTGGGGAAGCAAACCAGCATTTACCTACTTGAGTAAAGTTGGCCCTTTCTGCAATATCCAAGTTTCTGGTAGTATCTTTGTCAGTTCTACCTATCCCTCTGTCAAATATGCCGCAATGGCGGATGTGTACATCACCGATGTAGCCATTGATGAGGTGGCTATGCCGGGCAATGTTGATAATGTTTCCATCAACCTATCACCCGAAAACGGCTATGTAGAGATTTACCTCAATGGCAAGAAGGCCAGTGGAAAAATGACTCTGGTTGCAAAACTGCCAGATACTGCTATTAAAACGGGTGACCTTTCTACTGGTTCTACGCAAGTCTACAGCGTAGCAAATGCAGCAACGGATCTTATTGTAGGTATGGTTGTCACTGGCACGGGAATCCCTGCGGGTACTACTGTTGCTGCTATTTCTGGTACAACGGTTACGCTCTCAAATCCTGCTACAGCGCCTGGCAGTGGAGTCAGTTTGAAGTTTGAAGGAATCGAGTTTTTTACTTACTTGGTTGGAGATACATTTATTTTTACCGGTAGCTCTGATTCGAATTATAATGGTGATGCTGTCTCCTTTTCCTTAAACAACGACCCACCTAGCCTTACCGATCGTTTGGCACGAGCAAGAACTACGGTTGCAGTAGACACAACGCCTGGGCCAACCTTTGGTAATATCCAATTAGCTGTTAGCCCAGCAAATTTCTCACCTTCCGTTCCTACGACTCTTGGTTCGGTCACATTTAATAAATGTGGTGTTACCTTCAATCCAGCTGAATGCAATCCGTTAACCAATGAGTGGTCGGATAATATAGCTACTGGTGCAGTCGTGGGAAGTGGTGCGGTGGCCGCTATCATCGCAGATGTTGTGAACCAAAAGATTGAAGAGGTTAAGCCAAGGGTTGTGCAAGGAGTGGTGCAGGACATTACCGAAAGGGTCGCACCAGATATTGTCAATAACATCGTGGGCCAATTGAAAAATGGTGTGACCGTAGCTTTACCAGACTATTTACCACCTCCATTGAATAAAGTTACTATGACAATTCGAGCTACTCTCAACTCGGCGGCTTCGATCAATGATACGATCAACGCTGGGATAGAAGCCAGTGCCAATGCAAGCATTTCAGCCTGTGTCAAGGATGCCGCGGATAGATGCCCTGGTGATGTCGGATACAGTTATACCAATGTTCCTCCAACCCTTAGGGGAGAGGACAAATACGTTGTTACCAAAGGTTCGAGTGTTTTGCCCTCTATTGCAAACCGGAGTGCAACAAATCCTGGAGCATTGGTCGCACTGCACGCGGACACTATCAACCAGGCATTCTACCACCTGTGGAATAAGGGTGCAATCAACCTCAATATAGATAAGGATTTTATCGACTCGATCAACGGCTTTGCGGGCACTTCGAGCTTGTTAAAACTTACCGAGTCCTTGCTCAAGACCGACCCTATTACTACTGTTTTTGCTCCGGGTAGAACCACGCTACAGTCAGGTGGAGATACAATCTATAGCAACGACGACGTTGTTCTCAAGGTAAACCCCATACTTCTTCCCTTTGTGGGCGTTGTTCCTCTCAGTGGTACCCCCGGGCAATCCGAAACTCCTAAAATAAGCCTGAATCTATCCGATCTGGGCATTGATGTCTATGGTAGAAAGACAGATACGAATCGTTTGAAAATTCTGAGTGCAGACTTTACTTCTGGTTCCAATACTATCACTGTTGTTGCAACAACTGGTCTCAATAAAGGGATGTCGGTTTGTGGTAATGGAATTCCTGCTGGTACAGAGGTCAGTGCAGCTAGTGGTACAACAGTGACTCTTGACAATGCAACAACTTCTACTTTGACCGGAGAATCCATCCAGTTTGTCGATGGAGGTAGGTACTACAATGCCAGCTTGGTAGCAGGAACCTCTTCTGTTACGGTATCGGATAGCTGTGGCTTGGAAACTGGTATGCTGATTTCTGGTAACGGAATTCCTGCCGATACCACCATTACAGGTATTGCAGGTACCACTTTGACCCTTTCCAATGCGATTACCACTACTGGCAGCACGGTTCGGATCTATGTGTATAAGGAATACCTAATTGCCAAAGTTATGGTGACTTTGAAAACTGTAGCTGAATTGGGTTTTGGTACATACAGTTTGCCTGCAACTACTCCTGATGATTTCAATCCATCTTCGTCTTTGCTTGCTTCTGTAGGTAAGACTTCTATACAACTGAACATCTCTGATGCTCCGGGAGATTTGTACTACATCCTGGAACCTCTTGAGGGTGTGGCCAACAACCCGCTAGGTCTCAATCCAGATGGTATTTGGGAAGTTATGGACCCACTGGTTAAGTCTCTGGTACTTCCTCTGTTGAACAATATCACCAAGGACATTCCTCTACCCGCTCTACAGAGCTGTGGTTTGGAACTCAAGAACTTAAAAATACTAGACATTCCTGCAACTACAACTCCACCGTATATGCTCTTAAATGCCGAAGTGGAAAACTATACTTTTACAGGAAACTGCCAACTCTAAAAGGATAAGCTAAAATGAAACTACAAACACTGTTATATACCATTGTTCTAACTCTCTTTCTGGCGAATTGCCAAACGAAGGAAACTTTTAATCCTGTTCCCTTTGCTTTGGTAGGACTTGCCGGTGATGATACCAGTTCCTACGAAGATACAGATAACAGCACTAGCTCAACTACAGAGTCATCGGGTTCTTCTTCGTCCAGTTCTACTGCCCAGGGTTCTCTGACAGGAAGCACCAGCCCTGATAACCTCATCTTAGCACCACCACCTCCGGTAGCTGCAACGAGTATAGGCAACGTTACAACGGTGATTCCAGGTGTTCCTAAGATGCAGGTAGAGGTCGACACTAATCCTGGAGTCTCTCTCACTTCGGGAACAGAGGCTAGCTTTGGAGCTAAGGCTTTACTGAGTTCTCCTCCTACTTGCGACGCCTCGCATCCAAATGCACGCCAGATCAAAATCAAAAATCTGGCTTCGGCGAGTGGAGCCTTGACGGTCGAGAGTATCACTCTTGAAACAAGCAGTTCACATTTTTCTCTCAGTACAGTTAGCACAGGTGATGTTGCTGTAGGTAGTGAAAACAATGTCTATCTTTGTTTTGAACCATCGACTACTGGGTATAAGGCTGCTACCATCACTGTCAAATCGAACGATCGCACTGCACCGGTATTTCGCTTGATCTACACAGGTTCGGGAGCAGAAG
>JBCCIA010000372.1:0-6177 GCA_039028475.1 Spirochaetota bacterium
AATGACAAAGACGATGGTGTAAGATATTTGCTGCACGATTTTCACAAAGATTTATTAGCAAAATCATATATAAATAGAGAAAAGAAATATGTCATTGATCCATCTAACTCCCCCGTGATTGAATTTCTCTATCCAGTATTTCCTTACCAAAAAAACAAAATGCTTGCTGGTCGCTTGTACTATATCAAAGATAAAATAAATACAAACCAAGAGTTAGTTGCCAAAGAAGGAGAATTTCTAACAGCAGCCTCTTCCTTATTCCGCTGGGTGAAACGTAAATTTAAAACCAAGCCTATATCGGGATATGACGGCTATCTGGTCTCGGAACGTAGCTATGACTGGCTGACTAAGAACAAAGGAGAACTTGTGCTAAATAATGCATAGAGTAATTCAAGAATATAAATGTGAGTTTAGATGTAGCTAAAGAGCAGGAGAGGAAGGCTTAACAAAATAAAACAGGAAAACCGCAAGAGCCTATAGATGTGTCTTCCAACAGGCTCTATGCCAATACCCATTAAAATGGGATCACTTCACTCTTCTCCACCTTCTGAAGAACCTTCACACGGAGAATCATTGCCACAACTTGTCTCTACCGCAACACCAATAAAAAGAGAGGCGTTAGCAGAAGCACCAGCAGAATCAGTGATTGTCACGATGTACAATGCAGCTCCTTCAGTAGGAATTGTAGGTGTTGCGGAAATCAAACAGGTTGAAGTATTAAAACTAAAACCAGAAGGCAATTCCGATGAAATGCTACAAGTTGTACCTATTCCCGTGATAGTGGGAACCAGCTCTGTTGCTGTTACCCCAAGTGTATAGGTATAATAACCGGAAGAATTATAATCAATACTCACATCGGTAGAAGTGTTTGTAGAACTGGCAGTTGCCGTTGCTGTCTCCGTACTAGTTGCAGAAGATGTATCTGTTTCGGTTGCTGTGTTAGTTGTAGAAGACGTATCTGTTTCCGTATTAGTACTAGTCGCCGATGCTGTATCGGTAGTGGCAGAACTATCGGAGACATTTACAAATCTCAATAGAGCAAGTTCTAGGGCATCCCCACTTTCTATGGAAATATTGGAACAAGAAACAGTAAACAACAGTAAAATAATAGAAAACAACTTGGACATAATAACCTACCTAAAAGCGGAATGTATAGCCAAAACGAGACGTCTCCCTTTCATTCCCAGCGTACTGCAAAAACACTCCTGACTTTCTTTCATAACGACCTTGGAACACATCATAGGTATTGTACAAAAAGACACCAATCAGGAGATTGCTCAAATACTGCTCTATACGAATGTACTGGGCAGTAGCTTGCCTGCTCTCTTGCCCACGGCTGTAGAGCCACCAAGCCCCTGGAATGGATTCAGCCACCGTTGGTAAGAGGCTAATCGTAACGATCTCATTTTGAAATTTTAAATTTTCTTGGATTCGTTGCTGTTGGTAGTACCAGTAGGAAAAAAATAAAAACACCGAAGCACCACTCAAAATATTTCCTTTCACGTATTCCTTATTGTACCATTGCTCGGTACCTGGAAATACCAAGGAGCGGAATAAATTGTGCTTCAATGGCTTTTTCTTAGGCTTTTCTACTGCTTTCACGATTTGCAAAAAATCCTTATATTCTTTCTGCTTTCCATAGGGATTAACAAGCAGGAGATCGTATTTTCCCACATTTTTTGCATTTAAATATAAAACTAGGCTCATTCGCGTAGAAGAATGACGAATATACTGTTTCACAGGTAACTTTTTTCCTTTAGAACGAAAAAAAACCTGCATGGATTGCATAAAGTTTTCTCCTTCTAAAAGTAAATCTAAGCGTTTGTGCGGCAATTGTACCACTTTTTCCTGCCCAGGCTTCAGTGAAGGCATACGCGTGCGTAAAACTCGTAGTTCACGCCATTCTGTAAAACGTTTCGTCTTGCCAAGCCTATTGACGGTTCCAATACGGTACTGGTAGACTCCTGGTGGCAATTCTAAGGAGATGCGACTCTCCTCTACTTCCTTACTAATTTTTTTATTCTCTGGAGTTTTCACTTCGATGCGGTATAAAAACGAATTCGGAATAGGATTCCACTGAATCTTTACTTTATTGACCGCTTCTTCTGCGAACAATGAGGATACAAAGACGAGGGAAAGAAAGAAAGTTTGAAAAATATAGCTAAATAAAAGTTTCATTTGATCAATTGTTCATCGGGAGTAATAATTTGCGGTACACCTACCGGATTGTCTAAACTTATCGAAAAGTTAGCCTTTGCAGAGGCACCCAATCCCCTTCCTTTGCCATAATTGGCCTTTACTTCCCAACGGTAGGAGGTTTCATCCAAAATTCTCAGGTTACTGATTCGGTAACGGTTTTGTCTAGTTGTTAGGTTGAGAACTTGCCTTTCCCTGCCCTTTCTCGTCTGGATCAATCGGAACTGGTACCCCTTAGCACCAGAAATAGGCTTCCAATAAAAATCAACATAATTCAGAGTCGTTAAATTCACCACACGATTGTTAATCGGAGACCTAAGCTCAGGTGCATTTTCTCCATCAATAATTGTAAAACTTTTTACATCTGATAGGCTAGCACTGCCAGAAGAGTCTAAGAGCTTCACTCTGTATTGGTAGGAACCACTCGGTAGCTTTACACCCAAAGAGTTACGATTTGTAGAATAGGATTTGAACACACTGGCAAACTTATCTTTAGAAAACTCCAAACTGTATTTTCCTTTTGCACTCACCCGAGTCCACAAAAAGGATATTGTTTCGAAGTTACCGCTGACAAACTGTTTGTTATTCTTTGGTTGTAATAATTTTATTTTTTCTTTGTCTACAATGTTCAATTGAGAGCTCGCATAATTAGATTTCCGACTAGAAGAGTTAACCCCTCGTACACGCCAATGAAACTTTCCCTTTGGGATTTTTTTAGGCACAGAAACAAAATTTGTAGAAACCTTCTGCGAGAGTAGTTTGTTTTTAAAACTCTTGTCTTTTGCGATTTCTACTTCGTACTGCTTGAAGTTCATTTCAGAAGACCAACTCAATATCGAATTTCCCTTGCTTAACTTCTTTTTACTATAGGTAAAGCTACGGTTGCTCATCATGATCTTAGGGGGTATCAACTTGTTACTTTTACTTAGGCTAAAAGAGAGAATGGAAGACTTTTGTGCTTGGATTTCGGTAACTCCAGGCCTCGTTGTCAATCTAGCATAGTATTTGCCAGCAGCTAAACTACTTACCGCAACCCTCTCGACAAACAAATCGCTACGATAGACCCGCTTTTGCAAGCCAGAATCAGAGAATACTTCTAATGTGTAAGAAGCTGGGTAGGAAGTCTTTTCCCAAGAAAAAGAGACACTAGGTACTTGTTCGGTGTAATAAATCACATCTGCCTGCTTTGGAGAATAAAAGCGGATCGGCTTAACCCTTACTAAAGATAACTTCCTCACCTCAGAAACTTTTCTCTTACCACCACTCCCCTTACCTGTAACCCGCCAATAGTACAAACCCTGTGGTATGTTTTTCAAAAAACTTGTTTTGCTAGTTTTATTTCTACTCACCACTTTTCTAAAATAGTAATCCTTTGCCAATTCCAGAGTGTTTTCTTTGATTTCACTGGTACGTTCCCATTGAAAGGATATTTTCTGCTTGCTATCCAAATAAATTTTTTTCTCAAGTGGCACCCGCAAAAGAAAGGGTAGTTTAGATTTTGAAACCTTACCATCGTCTGTACGCAAACTTTCCTGTACTCCGACTTCCTGCGACTGCCCTTGTGAGCGAAAATTCGCCTTGCCCTTTTTTACTTCGATTGCTAGATCCCGCTTATTTTCTAATGATAAGGTTACTTCACTATCCTTGGAAATCCCCGTGTTGTCCTGCTTTGTCTGGACATTCAGATTAGTTCCTCCCGTTTTCTTTCCAGCTCTTTTAATCTTTAGAGAACCGGAACGAAAGTCGATGTTGATATTTTTATCCGAAAAGTCGAGATAGATCATACTGTTTTTAGCTAGCGTCAGCACGGTACCATCATAGAGGTGAATTTCAGCAGTAGAACTATCCAAGGAGCGAATGGTATCGCGGTTGTTGATGACAGCTTCTTTAGCAATTCTTTCCCAAACTACTTCTGAATTGTATTTGCGGTAGATATAGTTTTTCTTATCAAATAAGACTCCTATTTTTTTTTCTGTTCCCGCATTGCGACTCCGAGTCAAATCAAGATAGAGCCAAACTGAGAAAAAAATTAGCAGCAATAACAGCACAATTGTACTGTATTTAGTAACCCTTTCCTTTTTCATCTCACTTATGCGTCCTTGTAAATACCCCATCCCAACTGTCTGGTGGAGGATTTTTTGCATAGGTTTCACAACGTTCCACTAGAAGACGAACTGCCTTATCCTTGCTTCCCCTAGCACGTTCGGACTCCTGCAACTTCTGGATTGCCATATTCCAATTCCGCATTAGATAAAACCGCAAACCTTCTTCATAAAGATGACCTGCTTGTGAAATATTTTCCTGGACATTTGCCATTTCTGATACAATCTCATAGACTCGCACCGGCTCATCCTTTCCCTTAACCCGTACCAAGTCTAGCTGGCGGCAAAATATTTCCTCTTCCACTTTATTCTTCAAAGACTCACTGACTAGAATGTTCACTCCATAATCCTTAGCCGCCGCCTCTAACCTAGCCGCTAAATTTACAGTGTCCCCCATCATCGTATAAGAAGCCAAATCATCTGTGCCCATGAAACCAACTTTCGCCAGACCCGTATTCAAGCCGATACGAATATCCATCATTTGCGCTTCTGGACAATACGAATTGTTTGCTGTCCAATACGCGCGCAAATCTTCCAAGCGTTCCATCATACGAACGGAAGCTTTGGCAGCTTGCAAACAGTGTCCATTCACATCTACCGGTGCATTAAAAATTCCGACTATCGCATCCCCAATGTACTTATCCAAAACCCCATCATACTCTTTTAAGATAATGGTCATAGCGGATAGGTATTCATTTAGTAGAGCTGCTAATTCTGAGGAAGTCAACTTTTCACTGATCGTAGAAAAACCAGCTACATCGGAAAAGAAAGCTGTAATTGTCGTCTCTTTTCCTCGTTTGAGAGCAGCCATATCATTCATAGCTTCTTTTACAACAATAGGGTCTATCATACTTCCTAAGATCGATTTTACCTTTTCCCTCTCTTCTAGTCCCAGACCCATCTGGATAAAAGAATTGGTTAAAAGACCGATCTCATCATTCGCTGCAGGCTGAATATCAACGTTAAATACTCCTTTTTCGATCTGAGAACTTGCTTCTACCAATTTTAGAACTGGAGTTGTAATTGTTCTGGCAAAGTATAAGACGATCAAAATGGCACTTGACAAAGCAATTCCTAAGATGATCAAATTCCTTCGTTGGATATTGTAGACTTCCTCTAAGGCTTTTTCACGCAAAACATAGGTAATAATTCCAGCCCCGGCAAGACCAATACGATTGAAGGAGCCTAAGTAAATATTGCCTTGTTTATCACTGTATTGGGTCTGTCCGTTATCGACCTTACTGCGTACCATTCTATCAACAATGGGTGAATCTTCCAAATTAGCTGCCGACAGAATTAGCTTTTCATTGGGGTGAGTGATAACAATGCCTTTGCCGTTTACCATAAAGGCTTTGACAATGCCCGGTATATTAAACGCATTGATGAGCTTTTCCACTCGTACCAATGCGACAAGGATGGAACGAACGCCCTCAATATCCAAATAGGGAACAGAAATGGCTATTATAGGGAAGGGAAAACCTTGGCTTACATTGTGTAAGACCATTTCACCACCAAAGGCTTTTTGCAAAGTTCTTGCATGTAGGTAAACCAACCTTTCCACATCGCTTTCTTCCAATTGGTTTTCCAATAAATAGGTTTCATTGAAATTACGGTTGATAGCTTTTAAGTATTGACCTTGTTCTTGAAAAACTCCGAGATACACAAAGTTTTTATCTTCTTTAAAAAATAAATTTCGCAGAGAGAGAGTTTTTTCGGGGGTAACTTCGGAACCACTGGTTGCGTTGGCCATTAGAGTCGCTTTGTCTACAAAGGCATTTATATCAGAACGAAACATAAAACCCAAAAATAATGGCAATTTAAAAATATTTTAATTTTTAAGAAAATAACTAAAAATTTTAAATAAAAAGGTAGTTAGTAA
>JBCCIA010000373.1:0-6168 GCA_039028475.1 Spirochaetota bacterium
TTCAATCATGAAAAAACATCGCGGACCTTCAAAGCTACAGAAATGTTACAGATTGAATTCTTGACGCAATATTCGAGCCAAAGGAGGGCTTAATTTGATCAGAAAAAAGCCCATTGCCATCACGGCTAAATACCCAGAAAAATAAGGATAAAATTTGGCACCCGCAACTACCATTAGAGCCAAACTGGCCGTTATCAAAGTATTTTGAACTCTATTTTGCGTCCATTTTTGTTTGACAGTCCCAAAAACAATTATTTTAGCTGTCCCATAACCGATTGCCACACCGAATATAATCTGAAAAGTCGCCGTAACTGGTAGCAACCACAGCTGACTACTACTGACTTCTCCCCGAGCAAAGAAATTCAACAACAGGCTGAAGAGCAGTAGAGTTATGACATCTGATAGGGCACTTCCCGTCAAAATAGCATCTGCAATTCCTTTGGAAACTCCCCAGCCTAAATTTTTGAGACGCAACATACCAGGGACAATCACCGCAGGAGATTCCGCACTGATTACACAGCCTAAAAGTAAGCCTGTCAGCCAGTTGAATTCAAACAGCCACATCGATAAGCAAGCAATGGCGATCGCTTCTGTTATTGCAGGAAAAAAACCTAATCGAAGAGCTACACTGCCCTGTTTCGCTAGTTTATTGCGGTCTAGTCCCAGTCCCGCTCTCATCAAGATAATAGTGACGGCGATCGAGCGCAGACTATCTGCCAAACTTAACATTTCCGAGCTGATTAAATTTCCTCCATCTGTGCCCAGACAAATTCCTACGAGCATCATTCCTAATAATGGAGGAGCCCCTAGCCTAAGAGATAGTTGACCCCCAATAAATCCGCACAATAGAATCAGAACCAGGCTAAACAGTAAATTATCGAGCATTTTTATCTGCTAATTATTCTTGGGGGATTTGGTCAAGAGAAATACTGCTATTTGCTACAATACGAACTTGGTGACATACAATTCTAATTTTTCTTATATTAGGTTGGATTCCTTTAATGATACCACATATCTTTTGTAACAAAGTCTTAAATAGATGATGCTGAGAAACAAAATGTGACATTTCTTGAAAGTTTCTTTGTAATTTTCTGTAATCATTTTCTGTTTTTTGCGTAAAGCTGCCTATTGGTAGATTACGTATGTGCCAGTCATTGCTGGATTCTAAGTGAGCATCAAAGTAATATATACTTCTTTTGCGAAAAGGTTTTAGAGAAAATAAGTATTCCATACAACTCTGGGAAATTTCGTGGAAGAGGGATATAGATTTTTCTAATGAAACATATCCTTGGAAATAACCAGGAAATACCTTATCAAGTTCCTTTTTATGATGTGGAAAAATCCTTTTTAAGAAATCAAATTGTTTTTTGCGTACATCGTAGTAATCCCAAGGAAGGTACGAAAAAGTAGGAGTGAGTTCATCAATAAATTTATTATGATCTATACCTAGATTGTTTAAGGAGAAAAGCCTTATTGGAAAATTGATTTTACTATATATTTGCGATGATAAAGTATTTTCATCTTCTAAATATTTGATTGAAAACATTGTGTTTCCTAAGCAATAAAAAATCACATCATATTGCTTTTCCGCTAAAATAAAGAAACTTTTCGTACTGGCTATTTCCCTGTGTATCAAATAAATGTGGATAATGCTTTTGGAATTCTTGCTGTGCCAATTCATAGGGAAAATCTGCAAAAGTTCCATAGTCGTGTAAATACTCCATAAACTTGTCACCAGAAGAACTAAATTCTTGGAAGACAGAATCCTCCTCACCATCAAACTCTAAAGGATGTACACCTAATTTATCACAGAGCTTTTTGTCAAACGCGGGTGTTGCTTTGACCCATTTGTTTTGTAGGTAAAATTCCATATACCCGTGAAAGACCAACTTATTGCTGCGGAGAATTTGTTCTAGTTTTTTGGTGCCGATATGGTTTTCTACAATGGCAAACCCTAAACGTGCAGGAATATTCACAGAGCGGGCACAGGCAACTAAGAGACTGGCTTTTTCAATGCAGTAGCCGTTATTTTTTTGCAATAGGTTGCTCGCTTTGAAACCACCAGGACTTAGATCAATTTGGTATGGGTTGTAACGGAACTCATCACGGATGCGGTAGTATAATTTTTGGCTTTTTTCTATATCTGTTTTACTTGTACCAATTGTATCTTGCGCATAAGCGATAACCTCTGCTGCATTGCTATCGACATATTGGCCAGGTTGTAGGTAAGTTTCTAGTTCTTGCTTTGGCATAGGAACATTTTTGCTTCATTATTCCCGCAAAGCAAGAAATATTTTCTTGGAAGGAAACCTAGGCTTTAATTCTCAACTTTACAAATCTCGATTTCACTATTTAATGTAGGTTTTTTCTTTCTAACCAGGCAAG
This sequence comes from Spirochaetota bacterium, assembly GCA_039028475.1. Taxonomy (GTDB): domain Bacteria; phylum Spirochaetota; class Leptospiria; order Leptospirales; family Leptospiraceae; genus JBCCIA01. Next base: position 2,386 of record JBCCIA010000373.1, read on the forward strand.
CATGGTATCTGCAACATTTTGCCAATTCTCTTCTAACATTAGGTTATGAGCCATATCTGGAAAAATTTTTAATTCTGCAGCATAAAATTCTGCTGTTGCTTGGACTTCAGCAACAGAAATTGCCGCGTCGTTACTAGCACCCAAAACAAGCATATCGGTTACGAAACCTTTCTTATGTTTTGGCAAATCTATCAAGATCATATCTAAATAGGCAAGGTAGGATTCATCTTGCAATTGGCCAAAGTATTTTTGTAACTTCTCTTGGGGAATGGTACTTGAAAAGAGGACTTCTTGGCATCTCTCCAGAGTACCTACAATGGGATACATACTGAGGGTAAGGTTGGCTTTTGCAAAAGCAATTGGGTAGCGTTGCATGACCCGTAGGGTTGGACCTAGAATCCCTTGTGGAGGGACTGGTGTGAGTAAAATGGCACATTGGCATTGTTGTGATTCTAAATATTTTTGCACAACCATTCCTCCCATAGAATGCCCCACAAGAATGGGCTTTTCACCAATTTGCTCTGTGACAACAGAAACAACATCTGCTACGTAGTCGTGCATGCGAGTCCAACGTAAGTTTTTCCTACCTTCGCTTTTACCATGCCCACGTAAACTTAATGCGTAGGTGGGATAGCCTTTTTCGGCAAAATAGGGTAGAAAATTTTCCTCCCAACACAATGCTGTATGCCACATACCGTGGACAAATAAAATAGGAGCTTTTTGCGTTGGTTGTTTCGGCTTTACCGTTAATACTTCTAAGTGCATGATTTTACTCTACTAGAAAAAAAGTTTGTATACGATAAGTATTTATAAGAGATGATTTGTGGCAACGAATAACTTTTCTAAATGGAGAAATGCATCTAGATGGTAAAATGAAATGCTCATGCAGCTATAAATGTCAAATGTTAGAAAATAGCTAAAAACAGCAGAAAGCTAGCTTGCAAGAATAAGGGATTCACGAATTAAAGTAGTTATATGGCTGTTGTCAAAGAAAAAGATTTTTCAGAACAATATTCCCCTTCCATAGAGGATTTGCAAGCATGGTCTGTGGAAATGCGAAAGAATGGTATGAAATGGCATACTTGGCTTTCCTGGACAATTATCACTATTTACCCTAGCTGGTCCATTTTTGACTACCTCTTAGTTTACCAGCATTGGCAATCATTTGCTATTATACGTTTTGTAGGGGCTTTTTTGATTGCGTTCTATTTACTACTAGCTTCTGTAAAAAAATGGCAACAACCAGTTTTCCTCGGATATTTGAGTACTTTGGTTATGTACCTTTCTATCGCCTATATTATATCTTATACGGGGGAAATGATGTGGTTTTATTCTCTAGGTTACTGTGCGGCATTTATCGGTGCTAACCTACTTTTATATTGGAAAATCTGGCATTCAATTATCTCTATTGGCATCACTAGCATTTTTTATGTACTGTGTTTTAGTTTATTCGCGAAGCGGGATCTTATAGAAATGATTGCTGGTGGAGGTTTTTTGACGTTAACTCTTGCGCTAGTTTCCATCATATTGTTAGCCATTCGTATGGCTCTATACAAAAAAGAGTTTTTTTTGCGGAGACAGCTTCTTACAACACAGAATCAATTGCAAGAGCGTTTGGATGACCTCTCTGCTTTGCAATACAAACAGAATGGAGACTACTACCTTACCTCACAATTGATCAAACCTTTATCGATTCATAATATTGATAGTGAATTTATAGAGGTGAAAGCTCTGATCCGGCAAAAAAAGCAGTTTACCTTCCGTCGATGGCAAGAACAATTGGGTGGTGATATCAATATTGCCAATCGTATCAAATTAAACTCCCAGCCTTATATTGTCGCGATGAATGCCGATGCGATGGGAAAATCAATGCAAGGTGCAGGAGGGGCTTTGGTATTGGGAGCGGTCTTCCAGTCTATTGTGCAAAGAACGATTTCGCAAGCTATATTCTCTAACATGTCACCCGAGGAATGGATCAGAACAGTTTTTAAAGAATTGCATAACATTTTTAAGAGTTTTAAGGGGTTTATGTTTGTCTCTATGGTGTTGTGTTTGGTAAATGAAAAAACAGGATTTGTGTATTATATAAATGCTGAACATCCTTGGGTCACTCTCTACCGAGATGGGGTTGCTAGCTTCATTGAAAAAGAACTGGCTTTCCGAAAGTTGGGGGTTGTAGGTGTTCGCAATGAGTTGTATATATCTACTTTTAAACTTTTGCCGGGAGATACACTTATCATTGGCTCTGATGGAAAAGATGACCTAATTCCTAAAAATAATGGTAGTTTAGATAAAAAAATCAATCTGGATGAATATTTGTTTCTCCAAAAGGTAGAAGAAAATAGGGGCGATGTAGAGCAGATTTTTGCTGCTATTTTGGATGAATATGAGTTAGTGGATGATTTTTCTTTACTATCGATCTCCTATCCAATGGCTGAAAAAACAAAGATAGACTCAGAGCAGCTTACGATAAAGGAAGCGATCACGAAATGCAAAAAGTTACAACAAGAAAATAAAATCGATCAAGCAATTGCTCTCTTGCAGGGTCTCCACCAAAGTCTGGGTTCTCGAGAGGTGGTTTTAAAACACTTAATCCATTTATATACCAAGCAGAAAGATTACCGGCAGGCTGAGATATATTTTAAAGAGTACATTCAGAAAAATGAGGCTACCTCTATCTTGTTTAAGGCTTCTTTTTGCATGAAAACCAATGGAAACCTCAATGAAGCCATGCAGCTTGCCGATAGAATTCGGCTGAGAGAGCCTTCCAATGTAAAAAACCTGGCTCATTTGGCAGAAATGTATGCACAACAGCAGAAGCAGCAGGAAGTAGAAAAAATATCTGCTAAAATCTATGAGATAAAGCGCAATAATCTCTCTAATGCGAATGTCAAAGGTTCTTAGATTTTACTAGAGTAAGGTGATTTTGCTTGTGTATTCAGCCTTTCTGAAAAATTTGTCATGGACGACTAAACAAAGAATTTGCTTTTTGTAGGATATAAGTTTTTCTTTATTGTTTTAGGAGGCCTTTGATGACAGTATCCTATTCTAGCTGCAACCAATGCGAGTTAAAATCTAAATCAAACTTCAAATGTTTGAACCAAAGTGCTTTAGCAAACGTAGATTCTACGAAAAAGCACGCCAAATACCATAAAGGAGATTACCTCTTTCGCAAAGGAGAACCTGTCAAAGGTTTCTTCTGCATGAATATGGGGAGCGTTAGGACTTTTATTGCTGCTGAGGCTAAGAGGAAAGAATATTCTTTTGCTATCTTATTTCCTGGTGATTGGGCTGGTTGGCGAGATACTATCCTGGACGAAGTGTACTCCCATTCAGCAGTTTGTCTAGAGGATAGCAATGCTTGCTTTGTTGCAAAAGAGACAATACTCCATTTGATGCAGGAGAATTTTACCTTCCAACGTGAGTTGCTATTCCAAATGGCTCGTGAATGGCAAAGATCAGAAAAACAAGCCTACTCTCTGGGAACAAAGCAAATTCACAGCAAATTAGCTGAATTGTTGATTACTTTTTTCCACGTTTCTGATAAGGTTCCTGCGATAGAGTTGAAGGTAACTCGCGAAGTAATGGCCTCCATGATTGGTACAACAACGGAATCGGTTATCCGTGCCCTTGCTGATTTTAAGGTACGAGAATGGATCTCTTTAGAGAAAAATAAAATAGTGGTTTTTGACTATGATTCTCTGTTTGCACTGTCAAAAATCAACGAAAAGGAAGTTCTTGTCTAGGGTTTCTTTTTCACTGGGGCCTATTGCTTTTTGTAAA
>JBCCIA010000374.1:0-6168 GCA_039028475.1 Spirochaetota bacterium
AAGAACTTCTGGGTTAATTCAACTATTGAGAAAAGAATGTTTCGAGTAAACAAAAATCAAATTTTTGGAGAAAAATCGTGAAGAAACATGCAAACAACACGCAGCTTAATGATAATTTATTAATTATATGTGCAACTTTATTGGCTTCATAAATTGTATTTTTGAGGGAAATAGTTATGGTATCGGTAATTATTTCTTAGGTATTTCATTCACGAATTCCTGGTGTATAAAATGGGCAAGTAAGATACGAATAGTTTTATTATGGCTTGTTTGTATACCTTTTGTTTTTGCATGTACCTCGCCCACAAAGAAGGATTCCACTTCTATTATACTACTTGAAGTTAAGGTTTCCTCTATCGATACCAACAAAAATGTTGCTACAGTTATTGTCATAAAAAGCCCTCCTCAAGAGAATGATTCTAGCTATCCACTTAGTCACGGGAAAACAATCCAAATCACAAAAATTAAAGAGTAGAAGTTACAGGTTGGTAAAACCTATGCAGCTCGCTTACGTAGAGATGGAACTTTTAATCCTATGAGTATACACCTGTAGATGCTAACTCATTTGTAACGACTTAAAGTAAACAGAATATTTCAAATTAAAGTATTTAGAACTTTTACGGCGATGTTCTCTCACGAATAAAATCCCGATTAGAATTTATAGAATTGCATAGAAACGAATTTTCCGTGTTGGACAATTGCTCCTTCTTTATACTAATTTTCCAAATACCTCAATTGTCAAATATTTCCTGAAATAATAATTTTATTTAATCAGACTAAAAACCTGCTTTTTAACTCTGGAGTAGTGAGGGTCACCCTCAGCTTCACTCTTTCAAACTTTTTTAGTGGGTATTCAAAAAGGATGATATTACATATTTAGGAATCGATTTTATTTCATTTTTCTTACCTTACCAGAATTTTTATCAACCATCAAGGATGAACTATCAATAGCCTCAAAATTATATCCCTTAATTTTTCTCATTTCTTTATTCAAGATATTATTATTCCATCTTTTATCTGGAACACCGCTAATGTACCAATCCGAACCATTGTCAGCAAGAATCATTCCATACACTTGCAACGCTTTTAAGATTACTCTTACTTCTTTTGAAAAATTATCTAATTTAATTGATTTTTTTAATCGAAACCTCTGTCCCATGGGAGCAAGATTTTTATTTTTGCGTCTGGATGCAAAATGCCGGGCGGGCCAAACAAATTTTTTTTGTGTTTTTCTAATTGTAAACCGAATTGCATGACCGGACTGAATTTCTTCATACCTTACTAATCCTGGCAATATAGGAAGTCCCGCCGCATCTGCTGATGTCCAGGAATCAGGTCGAAGTTTATTTGAATTTAAATTAAAAATTGCACCGGAACCAGCCCTGGGAAATTTTCCAGGATAAAAATTAAATAACTCATAAAGTATACAGGATGAACAGGTAATTTATCAATTTTTGTATTCCAGATATTATTTTGGGGAAAAATAGAGCAGTTTCCAATTTTTGGTCCTTCTGTAAAAAGGGGAGATGTGAAAAGTAAAAGAATTGCAATAATAAATTTCATAAAATAAGCAGAATAAAACTTCCATAATTAGTAAAGAGTTTTTCGTAACAATACCGGTCATCATTTTTATAGTTGTGATAATATAGGGAAGTATTTGAAATAGTAGGTTAAACCTGAAACGCCCCATAAACAGATCCACATAAAATGTGGGAAATCCTCTTGGTAAATCGAAAATCAGATAAGAGGATAAGAATGAAGCGCAAACAATTCACAGAATCCCAGATATATGCCATATTACAGGAGCATGAGCCAGGCATAAGCATACTAGAGCTGGCGAGAAAATACAGCACCAGCGAAAATGTAGAGGTCTTTAAGATCTTTTGGTTGTTCGTTAACTGACTATAGGTATAGAAGTAGTAGTTGTATGGGGACAGGAACTTCCTTTTAGAAATTCTGGTATACAGATGGGAGAGTAAAGACCTATAAAAAAAATCTATACTTGATTCATTAAACTATCTATAGATATTGGGTAAATAGTATTCCAGCAATAGGGTAGCATTCATGAAAAAGCTCGATTTAATCGATTATAGTTTTTTAAACCTTGAAACAGAAAAAACACCGATGCATGTTGGTGGATTGCAGATATTTAGCCTTCCCGATAAAGCCGGTGAATCGTTTTTTGATGGTTTAGTAAGTTTTTATGCGGAGCTTTTTCAAAACCTAGAGCCATTTAACCAACGTCTTTCCCAACCCCCTCTCGGTATCGGTTTACCGGAATGGGTTAAAGATGAAAACTTCAGTGCCAGACAACATATATATATTATGCATATTGATCCTCCCGGTGAGCAGCAGCAACTGGACAGATTAGTATCACGTTTGAATAAACCATTGCTTGACCGCAACTATCCACTCTGGCAAATCTATATCATTAAAGGTCTACCCAAAAGACGATTTGCTTTATTATTTAAGGTTCATCATAGCTGTATTGATGGCATCGGTGGGATAAGGCTTTTACAGATGATTCTTGATAAACCTGTTAAAGGTAAAAGCGAAGAATCTTCTAATACAGTAGTAAACAGTAAAAATGCAGTTGATATAGCAAAGAAAAAAATGCAGCGACGACCGAGGCCCAAAGGTGCAGACATCGGCAGCCCTATAAATAATCTAGAAAAGTTTTATAATGGACTTAAAAAAGAATGGTCCAGTTGGGAAGAACTTTTTAATAGCTATCAATCTACTATCTCGGCAGGGGAAGAACTGGTACCCCAGCCTTATAAAACAGCTCCTAAATCAATTATAAATGGCAAATTAACTAGCGAACGTTCTTTCGCATTTCGTTCCATTTCCCTGCAAGAGATGAAAGCCCTGCGAAAAAAGGCAAAAGTTACAGTCAATGATCTGGTAATGAATATATGTGCCGGCGCCCTGAGAAAGTATATGATAGAAAAAAATGCTCTCCCAGAAAAATCACTGGTTGGCTTTATCCCGGTAGCTGTCCGTTCAAAAGCAGCGGGTGCAACCGGAAACGAATTGAGTTTTATGTTGGTGAATTTAGCTACGCATATCTCTGATCCCGGGCAAAGACAACAAATTATTACAGCTTCTGCCAATAAAGGTAAGGAGCTGCTCAGTCAGATGTCACGTACTGCCATCAAAAAACAAGCCTCGGTTTTTTCTGCTTTTGGAATTCTTGGCGACGTAGTGCAACTAAACAATGTTGCAATTCCTTTCAACGTCCTAATTTCTAACCTCCCGGCTTCACGTGATTACCTCTATCTACAGGGAGCGAGGATGGAACACCTGCATCCTATTAGCTTTCTCTATGAGACCCAGGGATTAAATATTACGATTCTTTCCTATGAATACAGCATGGATTTTGGTTTTATAGCATGCGACAACCTCATACCGGATGTCGGCCATCTCGCTGATCTGCATGTAGAAGAATTTGAGACACTCAAGCAGAGCTTTTAACTATCATTCAGAAGCATTCTTAAGTTTATCTGTAACTTTTACAATTGTTTCCTTAAAGTTTTTACAGCGTGTCTTAAAACCTATCTATTCTTACTAAAAAGAGCTTTTTTTTGTTGTTTGAGGCTGTGTATAGGAATACAAGGGTTTATGGAAAGAAGGCTGTTTTTTGTAAGAGTGTATTGTATTAGTATAGAACAGACTAACTTTCTAAAAGCTAAATGGATTGGAGAATAGGATATTGATATGACTGAGTTAAAAATGCCTATGGAAAGAAGATTTGGATGGAAATTGAAGCAAAATTCATCTACTCACTTTGGGATTCATCAAAAGCCTAATGGCCAGTTTTGCGTTGTACTAAACCATTCACTTATACAAGGTTGTACTTCTGAAATGATTCATTGGTGGTTTTTAAACTTTCCAAATCTTAGAGTCAAACTGAAAGACATAGAAGGATATGAAAATACATCTGTTCAAGGTTATTTACTTTGGCATCCATCAGATCATCATAGCGTTTCACTTCATGGCAATTTAGGTTCGGGAAATACCGCTCAACCAGGTGCAAAAATTCATATTCGCGAGTCGATGCAGTATACTAAGTATGGTTGGAAATATCCTGTCGATAATAAATTGAAAATATTTTATTGTGAACCAGATGGATGGGCAATGGGTAAGGAAATACCAATTTTTGGCAAGGCAATGGTATTGAGAATTCATTATAAGGATATTTATCAGGGAAGCCGTATTGTTGGAGTACACTATCATTATGAAATTGTAATCGGTGTAGGTGGTGAAAATCCAATTGCAAAAATTATCAATAAAAAAATATCCTCAAACTTTTCTCCCGAGTTTTTCGAGGCTTGGCAGCTCCATAACGCAATAGAAGTTGGTACATTCGAAAACTTTTTACCTGCTTTATATCAACAGAGGAATAAATTAGATTCTTTGGTCTTTAGCAAATCAATGAACTGTACAACTGATGCGGAAAATAATCTTACAGGTTATGATAAAGCGTTGTTCGAGGAGCGTTTAAAAGGATACCAAAATGCTTCTAATGCTCATCAATATCAGGGATATATGGATTCATCTTTTTTGAAATAATACTTTCAATAAAAAAACAATTCATTGAAAGGGAGGGCATTGAAGAATATACAGAGACTGGCTAGATATAATGTAGAGAAAAATGAGAGCTGGTTATCTGGAGTATATCGAGAAGCGACTTTATCGGGCAAGAGGTGTATTCAGAAAGATTGGTGGTAAACCAAGAATGCCACCAATAGCTGAACTCCTGGATCGTACAGCAACAGTATTGGCTACACTTTATTTAATGTTTACAAAAAGATACTACTCTCCTAACCAAACAGAAACTGAAATAATTCAAAAAGATATTTGCCTAGAAGCCCTTCGGCTTGTTTTAAATGTGAATGAAAAACCAGAACTAAGCAATTCAGAAACTCAGGCTCTTCCGGCTCTATTTGCATTCCATGCCGCTCGATTTGAAGCAAGACAAAACCCTACCGGTGAATTGATTGGTTTTTCTGAACAGGATCGATTGCTCTATATCCTTCCTTCTCCATCCATTGAAATAAGCCGCTGTTATGTACTGGCAAAGTCGCACTCACCACAAGAAGCACTAATTCATCTAGACAGACTTTCCCAAGAACGACCATTCTTTAATAAAATGGCGAATTACCACGCGGCGGTTGGTTTGGTACTGGAAGAGTCGAAGAATGCTCAAAAAGCTAAGATGGCTTGGTTAAGGGCAGCCGAATTGTCCAAGCATAAAAAAGAAATCGAATACTTAAAAAAAAGAGCCGAACGCGTCCAGATTTAGGCCCAACACTTGGCGTTTATATAGAACTAGCAAAAGGAGTTTCAAAAATGAAACAAATCAATAAACGCAATACAATTGCTCTTCTCATTCTTATAGTGGTCATGAGCTTTTTTGGAAACAATCATCAACCAAGTATTTTTGGCGCAGTCCGGCTGAACTACAAGCCGGCGCCTGGATTTTTTTGGTAATTTACTTGGTCAGCGCAAGCAGTTTAATCGGCGTTTTTCGTATTGCCGGTCTAAAAACTATCAAACAAACTGTATAGCTTAGTATTTGGCTTGGCTTGGCTATTCGTTTTTTTTATGGCTATACAAACTACATCGTCTTGCCCATCTCACCCGATTTAGCCTTCTTATGGTTTGCTCTTGGTGCAGTCGAAATAATTATTTTAGGAATGATTGCCCGAATAGTTCTTTGGCCCCGTGCTGAACGAGAGTTTACCAACGTAGATGCAAAAAATATGGCGGGTATTTAGTTATGTGCTGACTTTTCTTGGGCACTAGGGCTAAATATCTATTTACAACCGTTCCACGATTTGGTATAGATATCAGCCATTTTTGATAAAATTGTGTTACCTATTGTTGCTGCATTGTGGCAACAATAGTCAACAAATTCATCAAACTCCGCAACTAAACCAAGTTTTTCTATATAAAGATCGACTTGGTAGTAACCAACCGGATAATTAGCTATTAATTTTTTTTTCTAAGTATTCGAGGTTATTTTTGTTTTGCTTCAGCGTGAATCGCACATTTAGGTGTGTAAAATTAAGGTGGATAAACCGGTTATGTACTACGTTTTCTTTGAATAAAACTATTTCAAGAACAATATAGAACTTCTCAAGTTTTTCATTAGAAAAGTCTCAT
>JBCCIA010000375.1:0-6159 GCA_039028475.1 Spirochaetota bacterium
CTGCGGCCCTGCCAATCGCGCGATCAGATAGAGCAGCAAGTCGTTCCAGGCCGATGCGCCACCCGACGTGATGATTCGGTGTTCCGGCCCGCCAGCAATCAGAAAAAAGGGGCAAATATCCATGCAGTTACAAGCCAACAAAACACAACCTTGCATTCTGCTGCGATAGGTGGAAACATTGGCATTGCAAAACTTTTATTAACGAAAAACAGCGATATTTTACGAAAAAACTCTAAAAAGCAAAGTCCCTTTCATGTAGCTTTGAAATATACAAACTTAGATATCGCAGAACTTTTCCTCAGCAAAGAAGCAGGTATTTATATAAGAGGAAAAAGTGGCAATGGCTTATTGGAGAAAATGGCCTTTGAACACAATGTAAATTCTCTCCAATTTTTATTGCAAAAAGGCTTACGGATTGGAAAAGAAAATGAACAGGGTGCTATTCTCTTGCAAAAAGCTGCACATCCATTAGGAATAGGAGACGGGATCGTTGCTACCTTTCAGTTTCTAATCTCTCAAAAAGCAGATATTCACGCAAAACGTGAGGATGGCTCAACACTCTTACACAACTCACACATTCTCATCGAACCAGAACTTACCAAACTTTTATTAGCTAAAGGCTTACAAGCAAATGCCAAAAACCAGGATGGAAGAACTCCTCTACACGAAGCAGCATTGTCTGGTTATTCAGAGGAACCTTTCGAGCAAAGCCTAAAACTTTTAATCCGCAAAGGTGCTAAGATTCATACCAAGGACAAAGAGGGCAATACACCTTTGGCACTTGCAAAGGAAAACGACAACGAGAAAACCATAGAACTTTTACAGAGATTAGGTGCAAAACGATGAGTTTTCTTCAGCTTGCAGTTCATTATCTTATGAAAGGAAGTAATCAGATTTCACTTGACACTTTGCAAAAAGCAGTAGATACTATTCCCGTAAAAGGAGGAAATGAGAGTTTTACGGATAGTAATATCCATGCATGTAGAAGGTGCTGAATTGGCTTTTATTGCAAAAGTGACTCAGTTGGAATAGGAGTTTTTACAGCGGTTTTTGACTACAGCAAAGCGGCTCTCTCTGGTGAGTTGAAGGAAAACGACTCCCCTTCTCCATCAAAAAAACATTCGACACCTCCCCCTTATCTACAAGTATTTATTTATACACTTTGTTTGTAGCTTATCAAAAATAAAAGTCATTATTTATAACAGCAAAACTTAGTGGAATTAAATTAGAGAAAATGAATATTAATAATCAAATCATTGAAAGAATCGGAGTGCATAAAACTGCACTGATATTTTTGAAAGGATTTAACTGGATAGAAAGAGAGCAGCCTATCTCGGATTATGGTATTGATATGCAAGTCGAAATTGTCGAAAATGGTGATCCTACAGGTCTATTAATCGCTCTACAAATAAAATCAGGACAATCTTACTTAGAAGAACAAAAAGGAAAATATATAGTATATCGAGGAGAATCAAAGCACTTAGACTATTGGACAAGTCATTCATTACCAGTGATAATTATAATTTATGATGACAAAAAATACATTATTTATTGGGAATTCGTAAATAAAAATACAGTTGAATTAACCGAAAAAGCCTGGAAAATCAAAATACCAACGGACAATAAGTTAGATAAAATATCGAAAGCAAAATTAAGAGAATATTATTTTAGTGACTCAAACTTTTTGACCTTATCCACCAGTGACACATCTTACGCAAATTGTAGAAGATTAGATTACAAAATACTCGTAAAAAATAAACCATCAAAATCAATAATTAAAGACTTTATACAAAGAATCATTGAACGTTTGAAAAAAGATAACTACTACAGAAATGAAATACCAGAAAAAGCACTTAGTGAAAAAGAATCAGATTGTATTTGGTTATTATTTTACAGTAATATCTTACAGTTTAAAAACGGTCTTCCTTTTTGTAGGGTTGCTTGGAATAGAAAAGATATTGAATTTCCAGTGAAATTAGATTCAGGAGAAAAGTTAGATCCTGAAACTGAAATGGAGTGGGATTCACAAACAACAATCCCTGATGAATTTCTTGAAGAAAGGTTTACAAAGGGAACTTATTTGTCATTGATTAAATTATTCACAGATGAGGTTAAAAAAATTCATAATAAATTATTGAATTTATACACACAATATAAAGCAAAGAAAATTGATATTCATACTTTAACTAAAAAAATATTGCTCTGTGAAGAAGAATTTCAACTTCTCTTACCAGATGAACTCAGTGAAAAGCATCCACCTTTCGAGTGTATAGATGTAAACCAAAAAATCATAGAGGTTGAAGCATTGATCGGAAATATATTTACAATAACAAATGATAATAGAGATGAACAAAATAAGTCATATCTAATAAATAGGTATATCGAATATTCCAAAGAGCATATTGTAAAAATAAGGACAAAAATATTGTTCTAACTTCAATCGCTATAAGTCGACCAAACGAAACATTTTATGGACTATCAGAAAAAGGATTTGATTCTCATAATAGAGTTCACTTAACAAACCCCAAATATCGAAAATTAGTAAAGGGGAAAAAAGGACATAAATTTTTAGGAACTTTGATACGAATGAATAAATATAGTTATGGGATGATGTATATAGATAAAATTAGTGAAACCAAGGATTAAAATGGACACTAACAATGGCCTTTTGAAATTTTGATAAAAATGCAAGAAATACTTAAAAATCTACTATCGTTCTTAGCTAAGATATTCCCAAAAATAAAAGAAAATCAAAAAGGTCTAGAGGTTCATATCGAAGATATTGAATCATACCAACGACCCGGTCTCCTATTGATGCACGATAGTACAAATTCTTTTTCTAAAATCGGTGGAATGCCAAATTTACCAGAAAATTTAAGTTGGCCGATGTGGCAAGGAAAAGCTCTTAGTTTCATATGCCAAATAGATTTATCTGAAATTAAGCCAAAAGGTACTAATTTAATGCTGCCTGAAGTTGGTACATTATTCTTTTTTTATAATCAAGATCTAGATACCTGGGGCTATAATCCGAAGGACAAAGGTAGTTGGTCCGTACTTTATTCAAAAAAATCTCGAATCGATTGCAAAGACTCTCTTCCTCCTAAAACATTAGATAGATATGGAATTTATAATTCAAGGTTCATTAAGTTTAAAAATATTAAAAAATATCCATCCTCGGATGAAGAAAAGATCGAGTCGTTAGAATTAAATGAGAAACAACGCAATGAATATTATAAACTAATAAAAAGTGCATATAAAAATGTTCCAACACATCAAGTTGGTGGTTATGCCTTATCCATTCAGAATAGTTCAATGGATTGGGAATGCCAAATAATTTCAAATGGCATTGACAATTATGGTCACCCAGAATGGCATGAGAGTGACAAAGTCAAAAGTCTAAGTCCCGGGAAAAAAGATTGGGTCTTATTATGTCAAATTGATTCAGATGATGAACTTGGAATGATATGGGGAGATTATGGGAAACTCTACTTTTGGATTAAGAAATCTGACTTAAAGAAAAAAGATTTTAGCAATTGTTGGATGATCCTGCAATGTTAAGTCTAATAAAATAACTTATCGTTGCAACCCACCCACAATCTCAGAAACCTGCTCTACTTCCTCCAAGGTATTGAAATAATGCGGTGACAGTCGAATCGCCCAATCGACCTTCTTTTTCGCAAAATCAATGCGAGCGGAGCTAAGTTCACTGACAGAATAGAACACTGTATTCTCTACTAAGGCTTCTTCTACAACAGCAAGCTCTTGGTCTGGCACATTAAATGTCAAAAGATTTGCTAATTGGCTTCCCCTATCCAGAACACGAATGCTATTTATCTTTAGCAGATTTTCTCTTAACTGAAACAGCAATTGCTGGTTATAACTCTCGATAGTTTGCATACCGATTTGATTGGCATACCGAACCGCCTCTTTCAAACCAATTAGCGAGGCATACGAGTTCTCCCAAGTTTCAAAACGGGTCGCATCCATTTGTACCTGGAAGGTATCGGCTGTTATCCAATCAGCTCCGCGCATATCGACAAACAAGGGACACAGTTTTTCTTGTAAAACCCGATCGGACACATACAAAAAACCAGTTCCCCGTGGACCACGTAGGAACTTACGACCTGTTGCACTCAAGAAGTCACAACCGATTTGCTGCACATCCACCACCATCTGTCCCACAGACTGGCAAGCGTCTAGTAAATACCAAGTACCATACCTCTTACAGATCTCTCCAATCTCTACAACAGGTTGCACAAGACCTGAGTTGGTGGGAATATGGGTAATCGCAACCAGACGTGGTTTGTGTCTTTGCACCAAGGTTTCAAAATGGGACAAATCAATATCACCATTGGATAAATTCTTAGCACGGAGTATCTGGATTCCCAAACGATCCTGTAAAGATAAAAACGCGAGATGGTTAGATATATAGTCGTCATCAGAAGTTAGGATCACATCACCAGAAGAAAAAGGGATAGCCGACAAAGCCTTAGCATAAGCATCAGTAGCATGATAAATAAAGGCAATATTCTCTGGCTGTGTATGCAAAAGTTGTGCAGTTTCTTTATAAAACCCTGCAATTTCACCTGCTTGCAATTCAGAGACCTTGTAACCACCCAATCGTTCTTCTTCATACAAATAACTTGTCATTTTTTCCAACACTACTTTAGGCATGAGGGAAGAACCCGCACTATTGAAAAAAAGTTTGTCCGCACAGCCTATGGTATCTCGTCGGATTTGTTCTAAGTTCATAGCACTATACTCGAAAAGAAAGAAAATCTTGTCTACCAATTCACAAAACTCTCACTTTGTAAACATTCACAAACAAAACGACTTGTAATCTTATAAAAAACAATGGAATAAAGAATAGGTATAGCAAATGGTAGATCCAAATGAAACAATACATCGCAAAAACTACGCTCCTCCTTATCTTTTTGCTACTATCCTCCTGCGTACTTTGGCAAAAAAAGCAACTATATCCCAACCGACCCATAGCAAAAGATAAGAGTATTGTTTTTCTACAAACCAACTCATCGAAACCACCAAATTTTAAAAGTATAGAAAAAGTCGACACAAGAAAAAACACTACAGTCTGGAAAGTCAAACTAACTTCCGAGGAGAAGATACCCAAGTCGTTAACAGTATTAAACAAACGACAAATTCCATTTTCCTATTACGATACCACGTACAATGCCAGACTGCAAAAAGGTTACCGTTCTTTGGAAGATTTACGTACTGGTTACAAAACAAATGTCTTGAATGGCATCTACTTGCAGGCTTTGGCCAAACAATTCCCTCAGCTTGTGCACTACCGAGTCATAGGCAAATCCAGACAAGGTAGGAAGATCCATGCGATAAAAATAGGCTACACAAACCAAAAACACAAAGTCGCTTACCTATTCAACGGAGCACACCACGGCAGTGAACTGATATCGACAGAACATTGCTATGACATGATCTACGACCTTCTCAAAAACAAAGCCAACAACCAGAAAATTTTTGCAAATTTGGATCTATGGTTTGTACCACTGGTTAACCCTGATGGCACCCATAACTTTTGGTTCCAATCGGTTCTAATGGGAAGAAAGAATGGCTTGCTACACAAAGAAGTAAAAGATCCACTTTCCCAAGGAGTTGACCTAAACCGCAATTACCCATTCCACTGGCACTCCAAAACTCCCAAAGCCTCTTCTTCGGAAAAAAGCTCTGCTTACTATAGAGGCGATAAGCCTGCCTCCGAACCAGAAACACAAGCTATGATACGCTTAGCAAAAGAGCACCATTTCCTCTCCTCTATCAGTTACCATTCACTAGGCACCTGTATTTTATTTCCCTATACCATAGACAATCTCAAAAACCCAAAACCGGACTATGTGCAAACTCTTTCTCAGAAATTAACAGCATCCGCAATTTCTCTGCGGATCAAGTTTCGTAAGTACTCCTCGATCAAAAAAATCTACTCCGTTGATGGCACAGATCAAGACTACCTATACCACGAATTTGGCACCAACGCTTTGTTGGTAGAAAGCTCACACGAAACTCCACCGTATGACTTGGCAAAAAAAGTTACCAAAAATTTTCGTCCCGGATGGAAACGTTTCTTAGATGAATATTTCATGGGCTATCGTATCGAATTTCAATTGGTAGATTCTAAAGGTA
>JBCCIA010000376.1:0-6155 GCA_039028475.1 Spirochaetota bacterium
ATTCTGCGTAATATCTCAATGAAAATTCTTCTCAACTAAAACATGTTTCCGAAACGATTTCTAAATCGAGTCAGGTGTTGAATCATTTGTTACACCAGAAAGTATAACGAGTTTTTAAAGCTCATCCAACCAAGATTCTCCCTCTTCACCGTTGCTTTGTTAGGTCTGGCAATAGTGAGCTTATTCGATAATAAAATACTTGCTAATTTTTGCAAAGAAATGTAGACTAAATCGGGAACGCCTATGCAGATCCAATCCTTTTCTCCCGTTGTAGATGAAGATAGTATTTTATTGGTATTAGGTACCATGCCAGGAGAAGAATCTATCCGTAAGCAAGAATACTATGGCAATCCTAAAAATTTATTTTGGGATATTGTGTATAGAATCTTACAACCCAAGTGGGATTTCTTTGCGACAGTGCATGATACAGAACCTTACCATAAGCGTTTACAACTCTTACAAGAGAATAAAATTGCACTGTCGGATAATTTGCAATATTGTGATAGGATAGGAAGCCTAGATAAGAATATTCGCAATCATGTCAAAAATGACTTTGCGAGTTTCTTTCACAAATACCAAAATATTAGGCGAGTGGTTTGTAATGGAGAGTTGGCTTATAAATATTTTAAGGAATCGAACCAAACTATTTGTGGAGTCAGAAATATTGTAATAACGAAAGTGCCATCCACGAGTTCTGCCAACGCTAGCAACTCTTTTGCAAAATTGCGCGATTGGAAAAAAGAAATTCTTCCTGCATTAGCCTCTGGGGAGAAGTAAAAGCCTATCTATGGATTTTCAATTGTTGTCCCGTATGAAAAGCTCGGTGCAAGAAAACAATGGATGTGCAAGCTGGAATCTGTGGAGAGAAAAAAATCCTACTCAAGAGATTGACTTTTCAGGGGCTGACCTTTCTGCACAAAACTTGGCAAAAACGAATTTATCTTATATGTTAAAGCAAATCATTGGATTACAATTTGGATTTTACGCCTATCGTAAACACATATCCTTGTGAACGGTTGGTAAACAATTCATAGCTGCTTTGCACATAGATAGCCGATAGTTCCATATAGATGTCTAGCATGGAAAACTCTTTATGAACTCCCCCTTGTAAGGATGTCAGAAATGCGTTGCAACCACGTCCGCTGGTACAGGAGCCACCGGAAAGTTTGGCTCCTAAATAAGGAGAGACAGTCCACGTTTCCAATGGATACCAATTGCTGCCTACTCCTACATTGTAAAATGGTTGTATGGCTCGGAACTCTGCGTCGATGTAATTTGAGCCTCGTACCAGGTTGTTTAACGTTTCTTCTTGCCACAGGGCAAAAGAAATCCATCTGTAGCGATTTTTCAAGTCTTGGTTTTTGCTACTAGTTTGCGTATGGGTGTGTCCTAAGAAAAAGTTAAAGGAAAGACTTGTGAAAGCCTGGTATTCAAAACCTAACTTCCAAACTGAGACGATGTGCTGGAGTTGTGTTTTTGCGGGTAGAACCAAACTTGGGTAAGCCATTTGCGGACGGAAGAGGGTTGCGTCATCATACGTATTCTGGAAGATTCTTGCATAGAGCCTGGATGTAGGAATCGATGTCCAGACCCTGCCATAGCCTGCCTCCGCAAACAATTTCCACTTGGACTCTTCCGTTTTTTCATCTGCTGAGAGAGAAGCTAAGGAAATATAGAGGAATAGGAATGACCCTAATACTTTCAAAATCGTACCTCCAAGCCAACGTTGATGAGTGGTAGCACCCCTTCGTCTTGTAAAGGGAGGGCGGCTAGATCCAATTGGTTGGTAGGGTTGTTTTCTGAGTAAAAAGAGGATGATTTAAAGTTTCTTCCGACAAAGTTCCTCCTACCATAGGCGTTGATAGCTTCGATAAAATAATTTACAGAACCCCATTTATAGTGGAAAGAACGATCCAGACGGATATCAAGCCTATGGTAGGCAGGCAGTCGTTCTGAATTTCTCTGTTGTGAATAGACAGGAAAGTAAATTCTCCTTAGGTTAAAGGGGTTGCGTGTATTTCCACCATCATCAGCGATGATACGGGTAAAGGGAAAAGAAGTTTTGTACTGCCAGCGTAGACCCAGTTGCCATTCGGGGGTAAACTTCCAACCCAAGACAAAATTAATAAGATGGGTACTGTCAAAGTCATAGAAAGTGGTGCGTGAATTGGGAACTTGGCCAAATAATAAGGCTTCAGCTTCTGAAGTGTAGTTACTGCGTGGATTGGTGTTGGTATTGGAGTTATAAAACGATTGTGACCAGGTGTAACTTACCCAAGAGTAGAGCTTTCTCAGGGGAAATTTTTTCTTTTTGATTTTTACCTCATACCCTCTTGTATAAGCCTTGCCATTGTTAGAATAATACAACCTTTGGTTCCATAGAAATGGCTGACTGAGAAACTCCAGTTGGTTGGTATTGCGACTGAGAAGTCTTGTCTCATAGATGTCCTCTACAACTAGATCGTAGTATTTCTCTTGGAACCCTTCCAAATCTATGTCGATGTACTTTAGGTATGTGGTAGAAAATCCTAAAGAGACTTTTTGCGATTTCTCAAATTTTAGGTCTGGGTTGCCAAAGCGTTCAGAAAAAGAGAAATCTGTAGGGAAACGACCTAGTAGGCTTACTTTAGAAAAAATCTTACTTTTACCCTCTTTCCAACGCAATTCTTGGTACAAACGGGGACTGAGCGCATTCGCACGGGAAAATTCGTATTCTTCGTAGCGAATCTGTGGTTGTACGGTATAGTTTTTATATTGCCATTTCCCTGCAAGATAGCCGGCATAGTAGAAAGATTGTTGTTTTTCCTGTAAGTTCCTTTGTTCGTAGTCTGGATCAGCTGCGTAGGGGTTGGGGCTGAGATTTGAGGGATTGCTCTGTATGGAAGTATTGCCAGTGAATTGGTAGTTTAACCTGCGTAACTCTATACCAGCGCTTACATGTAGTTTCGAGGAAAGTTTCCAATGGGAGTCTTGCCGTAGGGCGTAGTAACCGGGAGAACTTAGATAGTTAGCCTCTAAGCTACCAATTCTTCCATTTACCCTATCAAAAGGACGGTAGTAGATCGCATGGATTTGGTAGTTTGAACTATCATTGGGAGTGTAAGTATAGCGTAGGGCACTGGTATGAAAACCTGTTGAGGTTGCTAGCCTAGCACCAGCCAGTAAGGGATTTTGTGAGTTGATATTGGTAGGGATATCTGCAGAAAAGAAATCGTTCGCGGTTAGAGAATACAAGCGCAACTGGTGTTTTTCACTAAAGTTCTTGGTGTATACGATTTGGCTGTCGGTATACTGTGGCAGGCGAACCCCTTCGGTAAAAAGACCTGTGTTGCCATATGTTTCTTCTATGTAATTGATCCTGGCACTTGCGATGAGTCTATCCGATTCTTTCAACTGTTGTATATAGAAGAAGGAGGATGTAAAGAGAGACGTTTGTAGGACATTTTTTTGCTTTTCCAAAGCAGGTTCTTTCGGGCTGGTTATTTCAATCACACCAGCACTGGCATTTGCATACACAGCCGGATAGACTCCCGTATAAAGATTTACAGAATCAATGAGTTCGTTGTTTATGACAGAATTCAATCCTAGTAGATGAAACGGGTAATAGATTGGTAAGGTGTCAAAGAAATACTGGTTGTGCTCGGGATTGCTGCCTCGGATGATGATGGCTCCACTGCCAAAGGCAGGAGTATTGACACCTGGTAGGGTTTCAATGCTTTTTAAAGAATCCCCTAAAGTACCAGGCATTTTACGCATGACTTCTTTTTGTAGGGAATGGGGAGAGAGGATTTGTTTTTGCTTTTTCCCTCTCACATATAGAGGACCTTTTTTAGGTTTACGACTGCTTATTTGTAGAACTTGTCCTTCTGAACCAATAAAAATATGGTTATCTTGAAAGCCTTCGGAGCCTATCACACGAATTGTATAATATCCAAAAGCTGGAATTTCTATGGTAAAATTTCCTTCTGGGTCTAGCCGTACCTGTTGTCTGGTGTTTTGTACTCGTAACAGTTGTGCATTTTTTATTTTTACTTGTCCACGTATTGTATAAGCATAGAGTTGGGTAGTAGAGATTAGCAATAGAAGTCCTAATATTTTAGCTAGAAAGGAAAGATTGCTAGGGATTGTAGAAATACGCATATGCTTTTCGTTTTGGTGCAGGGTATTCTTGCTGTTTTAGGAGACAAGACGTTTTTTTGCAGCTTGGCTGCCAGTAGGTGCCGTTTTTTGTTTAGATAGACGAAAATATTGTAGGGGTTGTAATTTATGAAATTAAAAGTTTATGGTGATATTCTTTCTGGCAATTGTTATAAAATCAAATTGCTGCTAGAATTTTTAGGTCTGTCTTATGAATGGGTTCCCACCAATGTTTTGCGTGCAGAAACCCATACGGATGAGTTTGTAGCTATGAATCCCAATGCTAAAATTCCCGTTTTGCTTATAGACGATAGCAAATATCTTTGGGAGTCGAATGCAATTCTAAATTATCTGGCAGAAGGTTCTCCTTTTTTACCAACAGAGAAATATAGCAAAGCCCTTGTTTTACAATGGCAGTTTTTTGAGCAGTACAGCCATGAACCTTATATCGCTGTCGCACGTTATTTGAAACTATTCTTGGGTTTGCCAGCAGAGCGAGTGTCTGAATACGAAGGAAAACACGAGGGTGGTTACAAAGCACTTGCTGTCATGGAGAATCATCTCAAAAAATCTAAGTTTTTTGTAGGAGAGCAGCTTACAATTGCTGATATTTCTCTCTATGCCTATACCCATGTTGCTGATGAGGGTGGCTTTTCCTTAGATGCGTACCCTAACGTCATACGTTGGTTAAAAGATTTTGCAGCTAGTAAAAACTATGTACCTATGCGTACTAGTTGAGAATTTATTATTTTTCCAATTGCATTAAAAATGCAGCAAAGAGTTGGCAAATGCTGGTAATTTTCTCTGTCAGCCGATGGCCATCTGCTAAAATATGTAGTGGAATTTGGTATTGTTGCGCGTATTGGTAAATTTTTCCAACTGGGATAAGCTCATCGTTCCAACCGTGTACAATTGTACAATGACGAGCCTTGGGAGGAGGAGCAGGTTCTCCATACTCTGGAATGTAAAAAGCTGGTGCGAGTAAAAAAAGTCCATCTACTTGCAAACTCTGGGAGGCTTGTGTTGCTACATAACTACCCATACTAGATCCTACCAGTACCAAACGTTCTGCAGCTGGTCGTAGGCTGAGTAGTTTTGCAACTCTTTGCTGTGGGTCTTTCATACCAGAGTAATTGGGAGATTCCACTAGGTAACCTTGTGTATGAGCTACCTCTGCCATTGCTTGGATTTTGCTGCCGTTTGGACCACTTTCCTTGCCGTGGTTGAAGTATACGATTTTTTGCATATATCGCGTATAGGACTCCCTGCCAGGAAAAAAGTGTAAACATAAAATTTTTCTAAGAAAATGTTTTGTCAGAAATTGTCGTATTTTTATCCTGCAAACGTGCAAACGAAGAAAATACCTGTTTTGATTTCAGCCTCTGAAATCCAGCAAAGAGTGCGAGAACTTGCCGAAGAGATAAACCAACGGCATAATGACTCTTTGTTGGTGGTAGGGGTTCTGAAAGGGAGCTTTTTATTTATGGCGGATCTCGTACGCTTACTTTCTTGTCCGATAACAGTTGATTTTGTACAAGCCAGCTCTTATGGCAATTCGACTGAATCTTCTGGTGAAG
Source organism: Spirochaetota bacterium (assembly GCA_039028475.1). Classification (GTDB taxonomy): domain Bacteria; phylum Spirochaetota; class Leptospiria; order Leptospirales; family Leptospiraceae; genus JBCCIA01. Next base: position 5,715 of record JBCCIA010000376.1, read on the forward strand.
TTACTATGGTAAAAGACCTAACGGTTGCGGCTAGGGATAAACATATTCTTTTGGTAGAAGATATTGTCGATACGGGAAACACCTTACAAGCTTTGTACTGGCATTTGGAATCATACCAGCCTAAGAGTTTGCAGATATGCACCTTACTTTTTAAAAAGCATAAATACCGTCTGTCTATACCGATCGATTACTATGGTTTTACTATAGAAGACCAATTTGTAATTGGTTATGGAATGGATTATGCAGAGCAGTTTCGCCATTTAGATTATATTGGAATTTATGAAACCTAAACACACCCTTATCTTTTTTCTCTTGAATTGTCTATTTCTGTCTATCACCTGTAAAGAGCAGCAGTCAGAAACTATTCGTAAGACAACCCCACACATCAAATCAGCAGTTAGGTAGCTGAATTTGTCCGTGGATGGAGAGACCACTGCCATG
>JBCCIA010000377.1:0-6122 GCA_039028475.1 Spirochaetota bacterium
AAATTCTAATTTGCCAGACCCATGCGATAAGCAAAACAATACCCGCAACTGTCACTTGCGCGAGAAAGAAATACAGACTACGCCCAGGAATCGCTGGCCAAAGGTCAAATAAGAGATTGGTCACAAATCCAGCCAGCACAAGCGGTAGACTTGCATAACTCATCAAAACAAATGACTTACCAAAGGAGCGATTTTTCTTACGAGATATAAAGGAAAAAAAGAAATGCGTGCTTGCGATACAACCTACATACAGACACCAAACCAGGGGAAAGTATAGCATCCGATCCCAAGGGAAGAACAAACTCCCCTTCATCTGCATCGAGGGAGCTTGGCGAAAGGCTTCAGATAGCTCTACTGGATAGACAACACCACGTAGTTGTAAAATTAAGTTAGAGCATAGTAGAAGGAAATTACTAGCAAACAGAGAGGAAAATAAAAAGAATCCTGCCTTTTTCACCGAGTCTCTTTTAGAAAAGTCATCTAAAAATGTGGCAAACTCTTGAGAATGAAAGAGGACACTAGTAATTGTTTGGTAAAAGGTGAACAAATATAGCTTCATTTTTTGCTTTTCTCATAATTATTTTCAAATTTACTACTACGCTGTAGTACGGTGTCTATTATCCAAAAAAACAGAAAAATATGTCAATAAAAATTTAAAAGTAGACATATTTAAGCCTTTAGGGGAAAGCGAGGTTAAACAAGACCTACCAGCAAAAGAAACTCTCCAACGGTGAATTCATAGGATAGGAAAAAGGTTAGGCAGCGATAGTTTCTTAAAATGTGGCGACACTATTTGCTGTGCTTCGTTTCCCATTTATGGGGAATGGTGCGATAAGACGAAAGCATTCTTACCTTATATAGACATATTTATAAGAAAATGTACTTGCTTATATCGAGGGTTATAGTTTAAGTAAACTTACCATCCAGCTAATGATCTAGGTGTAATAAATCAACGACAACAGAAATGCTACTTTTTATTTAAAAGTGCTATTTTGTATATTTGAATAGGAAATAAAATGGAAAAAGTCAAAATATTAGAATATGATATTGATGTGGAACTTCATAGTGGTAGAAGGGGAAAAATCTATCGAGCTATAAGAAGAAGTGACAAGAAAAAAGTTGTATTGAAAACTCTAGTAGAATACCCATCTCCTAGAGATGTAGCGAGAATCAACAAAGAATACGAAGTACTCAAAGAAATCCATTCAGCCGGGATCATTGAAGTGCTAAAACTGGAAACATACAACGAATCTCCCATTCTCGTTATGCAAGATACAGGCGGCATTTCTCTTGCCAAACTCTTGCGAGAAAAAGATTTCACTCTAAAAGAAAAGTTGGAAATAGCAATCAAAATGTCGGAGTCTATCGAAAGCATCCACCAGCAAGAAGTCATACACTTAGATATAAAGCCTTCCAATATTATATACAATTTAGAGAATAAAGATCTGCATGTAATCGATTTTGGCATTTCCACCAGACTCAGTCGAGAGAATCCAAGTATTACGTCTCCTGAAAATCTGGAAGGAACCCTCGCCTACCTTTCGCCGGAGCAAACAGGAAGAATGAACCGTAGTATCGATTATAGGGCAGACTTTTATTCTTTAGGAATTACTCTTTACGAACTTTTTACGGGAGAACTGCCCTTCTATTCGGACGATTCTATGGAAATGCTACATTTCCACATGGCCGTAGAAGCACAACCTGCACATGTAAAAAGCCCTGAAGTACCGGAAAGCATCTCGAACATTATCCAAAAACTGATGAGTAAAAAAGCTGAGGATAGGTACCAAGGAGGATATGGTATCCGTTATGATTTCCAACAATGTTTGCAGGTATTGCAGAACAATGGGTTGGATTTTCACAAAATAGAGTTAGCAACACGAGATATATCTGAAAAATTTCAGATTCCTCAAAAGCTATATGGTAGGGAGCAAGAAATCACACAACTTATATCATCCTTTGACAGAATAGCCAATGGTTCCAGCGAACTAATGATCATCAAAGGATATTCAGGGATTGGCAAGTCAGCTCTGGTAAATGAAATCCATAAGCCTATTGTGGAAAAACGTGGTTATTTTATTAGCGGTAAATTTGACCAATTTAAGAGAGATATTCCCTATTCTGCGATGATCCTTGCCTTTCAAGATTTAGTTCGCCAGTTGCTTACCGAAGCAGAAGAGGAAATCATCCAATGGAAAGAAAAGATTCTCTCAGCAGTTGGCAAGGAAGGACAACTGATCATTGATATCATTCCTGAGGTAGAGTTTATTATTGGCAAGCAACCTAAGATGCACCAGCTCGATCCAATTGAATTCCAAAACAGGCTCAATTCACTCTTCAAACAGTTTTTAAAAGTATTCGCTACCCAAAAACATCCACTAGTCTTGTTCATTGATGACATGCAATGGGCAGACAATGCAAGCCTGCAGTTGACAGAAAATATTCTTTCTGACAGAGAAATAGAATATCTGTTGTTTATTTGTTCCTACCGTGACAATGAAATTGATATAACCCATCCACTCCTCTCTACCTTAGACGAGGTAAAGAAATCCGGCTGCACCTTAGCAACGATCCAATTGAATGCATTAAAAACCACTGATGTAAACTTGTTAGTAGCCGAATCACTAAAAGCTGACGAAGAAGAAACGTTTCCACTAGCATCGCTTGTTTATGAGAAGACAAACGGAAACCCTTTCTTTGTCGCAGAATTTCTGAAATCTTTGTACCAAGAGAAACTACTGAACTTCGATCCAATAGAAGGCAAATGGCAGTGGGAAAATGACAAGATCCACCAGGCAGGGATTACCGACAATGTTGTTGCCTTGATGTCAGGAAAAATCCAAAAGCTACCCAAGCAAACACAGAGAGTACTGCAATTGGCTTCCTGTATTGGCAACCGTTTTGCCCTAAAAACAGTAGCAATTGTCAATGAAAAACAAGAAAAGCAAACTGCCTTAGAACTAGAAGAAGCACTCAAAGAAGGGATTATCCAGCCAGTTGGTGATGCTTACAAATATATTTCAGGAGAAAAGAATGAAGAAATCATATATTGTTTCTCGCATGACCGAGTACAACAAGCAGCATACAGTCTCATCCCAGAAGAAGAAAACGCCAGAACTCATTATCTCGCGGGCAAACATATTTTAGAAAACACAACAGAGAAGAATCTAGAAGAAGAAATTTTTGATATTGTCAACCATTTGAACCGTGGGGAGTCATTTGTTACAACGCAGGAAGAAGTCTCCCAATTGATCAAACTAAACTTACAAGCCGGTATAAAAGCAGCAAACTCTGCCGCATTCATTTCTGGACAAAAATACTTTGCCTTTGCTGCCCAAAAACTCACTAGAGACGATTGGGATACGAATTACAACCTCGCCTGGAAAATATACAAAGAAAAAGCTTCTTGCGAATATAGCGGAGCAATGCTTACGGAATGTGAGAAGACCATTCAAATCGTTCTCCCTAAAAGTAAAACAGAAGATGAAAAAGTAGAAATCTATAAAATATATATCAATGTTTTGTTTGGCTTGAGTAGGCATTGGGATAGCATTGCGGTTGGCCGAGAAGCCCTTGCATATATGGGAATCAAGCTCCCCAAAAATATCAATAAGTTACATCTAATTGGACAGTTTTTTAAATTCAACAAGCAATTGAAAAAAATAAAAGTCGATGGCCTAATGGATCTGCCCTTTCTAGGGGACAAACACCTACAGAATATCTGTTCTATCATCTATGATCTTGTTCCCTCTTCCTATATCATTTCGAGTGATACGCTCGCCTATATCAGTTTGATTATGGCCAATATATATATACGCAATGGAAACCACCAGCACGCTCCGTTTGCCTATACTATGGCTGCAATGGTTTATGAAGGAGCAGTAAAAGACTTTAAAACGGCTTATGAGCTTGGTATCATTGCGACAAAATTAAATTCGCAAAGTAAATATTATTCCTTAAGTGTTAAGGGCAGAGTTTACTTTTTAATCGCAAATTTTGTTCTTCACTGGGCGCGGCCTGTCGGAGAACATTTAGAATACACAAATGTTTCTCTACAAGCGAATAAAGATGTAGGGAGTTTGAATTGGTATGACTATTCTATCGCCTTTGCAAGGACACAAGGTATTTTATTTAACAAACTAACTGTTGAGGAACTCATCACACAAAATGCTGAATACTACAACATCCACCTGAAAAATAAAGATCGAGAAGTAATTGTAAACCAGTATTTCCTACTAGAATTCTTGCTAAAGTTAAAAGGGGAAACAGAAAATCCATGCGATAATATTTATAACTTTGAACAAGAAGAATACGATAAGGAAATGTCAGAACCTGGTAATAATACTATCAGAACCTATTACTTTGCTTTTTCTATGCTTTCGCATTGTATGAATGGAGAGTATGAAAAAGCCTTAGAGTATGGAAACCGAGGCTTTAAGTATGTATTTGAAGTTTTAGGCTTAATGTCGGATATGCTTTTTAGATTTTACTATCTACTTGCAGCGCTCAACTATCCCAGAAAATTGACTGCATCAGAGAAATCAAAAATGTTTCTTCCCTATAGGATAAACAAATTCTTGATGAAGCGCTATGCCAAGCATTGTCCTGAAAACTACCTACCCTACCAATTGATTTTGGAAGCGGAAGAAGCCAAAAAGAAGAACGACATTTCACTTGCTATAAAACGCTATTCGCAAGCAATCCAAGAAAATGAAAAAAGAGGCTTCCACCAAATTACGGCTCTTACGTATGAACTAGCCGCAAAATTTTTCTTTCAAATCGGAGCGACTATAGATGCAAAGACCTATTTGATCAATGCCCGTCATTACTACCAGAAATGGGGAGCAACAGCCAAAGTAAAACAAATCGATGCAGAATACCCCGATCTTGTTAAATCTGCCCTTGCTAAGTTAGTCACAGGTACGAATGTTGTTTACAATGAGGAGCAAGGCACTATATCTATCACTACTTCCACCAAAAGAACAATGAAGCGTTCTACCACCACTAAGATGTTTGATTTCCATTCTGTTTTCAAAGCATCCCAATCACTTTCCGGTGAAATCCAATTTGATAAACTCTTAGAAAAGTTGATGCTCTTTGTACTGGAAAATGCAGGGGCGACCAAAGGGTATCTTCTATTCAATGAAGCAGGACAATTGAACATAGAAGCAAGTGGAGAACTAAAAAATAAAAACATCCAGGTACTACAGTCCATTCCCTTAAAAGACGCAAAAGGCCTGAGCACAAGCATTGTCAACTATGTTATACGTACCAAAGAGAATGTCGTTCTTGTCGATGCCGCCCAAGAGGGACCCTATAGGAATGAACCCTATATAAAACAAAACCAGGTTCAATCTCTACTCTGTGCTCCTATTTTAAACAAAGGGGAACTATCGGGAATTATCTATTTGGAAAATGATTTGACAAATGGAGCGTTTACACGTGATAGAGTAGAAATTTTACAAATCCTAGCTTCACAAGCTGCAATTTCTATAGACAATGCCAAACTGTATGCAAATATAGAAAATGTTACCAGAGAAAAAACTCGTATTTCCACAGAAATGGAAATTGCAGAAACAATCCAAACCTCTCTATTGGTACAACAACCTAAAATAGAGAACTACGAAGTCGCCCCCTATATGAAAACATGCGATGAAGTCGGAGGAGATTATTATGATGTTATCCAATACAATGGATTCGACTGGTTAGTCATTGGTGATGTGAGCGGTCATGGAATTACTGCTGGGTTGATTATGATGATGGTGCAAACCGCAATCCATACCGTAGTTTCTACAAAAATACAAGTAATTGAAAAAGACATTATTACACTCATCAAAAAAGTAAATTTGGTAATTTCCGAAAATATCAAAAAAATGAACCTGAATAAATATATGACTCTCACTCTATTTGCGAAGAAAGAGGACAAGTTTTATTTTACAGGACTCCACCAAGATCTAGTCATTTATAGAGAAAAATCTCAATCTATAGATCTTATAGAATCCCGTGGGGGATGGTTGGGGCTTGTAGTTAATTACACGCCAGGTGACCTTGTAATTGACTGCGCAGACTACGGTGTTCCGCAAATTAGAGAAAGAGTATTCTTAGTCGGATCTAGAGAGGGC
>JBCCIA010000378.1:0-6119 GCA_039028475.1 Spirochaetota bacterium
AGGGGCTAAAATTATTTGGAATCAAGATCAATTACAAACAAAATAAATTGAAAGTTGTTGTGAATGTTCTAAAGGTCATCGCTACGGTAAAATGGAAGGTAAAAGATATAGAAGACCTTATCCATCTACCAGAAATTGAGAATACGCGGGAAAAACTAGTGATGTCACTTTTTACCAACCTCCTCCCTCCTGCCTATTTGAGCAACCCCGACCTCCTGGTTGTTTTGATTATGAGACAAGTTTTATATGGCATCAAACATGGTTATACGGCAGACTCCTCGTATGCTTTTATATGCAACGCTCTTGTCCACGCCGGAGCATTGATGAACTATGAATCAGCTAAAAAGTATGCCAATCTAGCCTTTGAATTGATCCAGAGATTCCCTTCCAAAGTGATTGAAGGGCAGACAAAATTCATGTATACAAATTGGATTAAAATTTGGATGGATGACCTCAAGGAATTAAAAAGTCTGAGAGATGAAGTATACAAATTGACACAGGCTTCTGGAAACCAATTGTATTACAGCTACCAGGTTTTTTACCAACCCTGGCAAGACTTTTTCATTTCTCTTCCCTTGCATGAGGTATACCAGGAGGCTATTAAATTTGAAAAGTTTATCAATGAAAGACAAGATGAAACTGTGAAGCAAATCGCTATGTTAGAACGCCATCTCGTGTTAAACTTACAGGGGAAAACAACCCGTTGGAGTAGTTTGGATGCAGATTTTGAAACAGAAGCGTTTGAGGAAGAGTTGTATATAAAAAAAATGACCCAGGACAATTACCAACATGGAATTCATATATACCACATTGCCAAATTGATATCTTGTTACATTTTTGGAGACTATGAAACAGCCTATTGGCATGGCAAAGAGGGTATAGTAACAGCGGAAGCCTCCATGGGATTGTTGCCTATAGCTATCCATTGCTTTTTCTATACATTAGCGGTACTTGCAAATTATGAAAAAGCTAGCGTATTGCAAAGAGTAAAGTATAGAAAAACCCTAAAAATAAATTTCTTTTTGCTAAAAAAATGGGCGGGCAGTTGTCCGCAAAATTTTAAATTCTTTTATCTATTGTGTAGGGCCGAATACAATAGGGTACTCAAGAAACACTCTGAGGCAATGCAATATTATTATTTAGCCACTGAAGAAGCTAAAACGAATCATTACTTTCATTTTCTCGCTTTGGCCAATGAGTTGATGGGGACATATTATTTACAAAAAAAAGAAGTCAAAGCTGCCGAAAGTCATATATTGGAAGCCCGACACAACTATCACAAGTGGGGAGCTACCGCTAAGGTCAAACAAATCGACGAAAAATACCCTGATCTGGTAAAATCCACTCTAGCAAAGATTGCTACAGAAACAGATGTCTTTTACGATGAAGAAAAAGGAACCATTTCTATAACTACATCTACTGGCCCCGCTAGTAAAACTGTCAAACGTTCTACCACTACTAAGATGTTTGATTTCCAATCTGTCTTCAAAGCATCGCAATCTCTCTCTGGAGAAATCCAATTCGATAGGCTTTTGGAAAAACTCATGCTCTTTCTTTTAGAAAACGCAGGAGCCACCAGAGGCGTGCTTCTCTTCAATGATGCCGGTGAATTAAAAATAGAAGCAAGCGGAGAGCTGAAACATAAAAATATCCAAGTTTTACAATCCATCCCACTTAAAGACACAACTGAAATCAGCACTAGTGTCATTAACTATGTTATGCGAACTAAGGAAAATGTTGTCTTAGTCGATGCAGCAAAAGAAGGACAATTTAGAAATGACATATATATCAAACAGAACCAGATCCAATCATTGCTCTGCGCTCCTATCCTAAATAAAGGGGAACTATCAGGGATTATCTATCTTGAAAACGATTTGACCAATGGAGCCTTTACCAAGGACAGGGTAGAAATCCTCCAGATTCTTGCTTCCCAGGCGGCTATTTCCATCGACAATGCCAAGTTATACGATAATTTGGAAGGTAGAGTTAAGCAAAGGACCAAAGAAATCGGTGACATCATGAACAATGTCGAACAGGGCATTTTCACAATCAATACAGACTTGACTATCAATCCAGAATATTCTCAGAAAGTACTCTCTATTTTCAACCGAAATGATTTTGGTGGCAAGACATTTGCCTCCATTTTTCCTTTGGCATTGCAGCAAAAAATTGAGACATTCCTAACGTCGCTATTCCAAAATCGATTTATGTCTGAAAAAATGTTCCAATCTATAAACCCACTCAAGCAATACAAATTAGAGTTAGGAGAGAATCGTGTGAGACACCTGAGTTTTCATTTCTCTCGTATTTGCAAAGAAGGTGAGAATGGGGGAAAAAAACAACAGGTTGATAAGTTGATGGTAGTTATCAACGATAAAACTGAAGAATACCAACTGCAGTTGCAATTGCAGCAAAAAGCGGAAGAACAGACGAATAAAGTAGAAAAGCTCTACCAAATTCTCAATTTGCAACCATCCATTTTCACCGGTTTTCTCCAAGAAGGGAGTGAAGTTATAGCTATTATTCGTGGGAAACTCAGTGGTGGCTTGGAGAAGTTGCAGGACAGAAAAAATCTTGAGGAAGCCTATAGGGCTGTGCACACTTTGAAGGGAAATGCGCGTGCTTTGAACTTGGATAGTATTGGGCAAGTCTGCCATAAATTGGAGGATGAGTTGGATAAGGTCAGACACAACCCGGAAGGGATTGGTGAAAAACTTTACCATCTTGTACAGGAAGGGATCGATAAAGTGGATAGAGAACTCCAAGATGGAAACAGTTTGTTTGACAAAGTTCTTGGTATGAAGTCAGCACTGCAAAGCAAAGAGAATTCTCCTGTTGCCACTTTGGAGTCCTTATTGAGAAATATTGTGCAGAAGGAGAGTGAAGAGCAAAACAAGTCGTTAGATTTTTCGTTTCGCGCAGACCTCACCGAGCCTATTAGAGAAAGTAGACTGAAAGTTCTGAAGAATCCGTTGTTACAAATCGTACGAAATGCGCTAGGGCATGGTTTGGAAGTTCCAGAAATACGCAGACAGCTCGGTAAACCAGAAAGAGGCAAGGTACGTATTGTTTTGCAGGAAAGAGAAGGAAAACTTGTAGCACTTTGTGAGGATGATGGCAGAGGGTTGGATGCAGATAAGCTTAGACAGAAAGCAGTGGAAAAGAAACTGATAACGGCTTTACAAGCCAAGGCTTTGGCGGATGGAGATTGTTACCAACTCATCTTTCTGCCTGGTTTTAGCACCGCAGAGAAGGTTACCGCTACCTCTGGCCGCGGAGTTGGTATGGATATTGTGAAAACCGAGGTAGAGGAAGCTGGTGGTAGTATTCGGATCGAATCAAGCCAAGGAAAATTCACAAGATTTATTATCAGTGTATAGGTTTTGTGAGTGAGGTTTATTGGTTTACACATTCACTAAGACATTATTATTCAGTAAAAGAGTCTATTATGAAATCTATTTTCTCTTTTTTTGCATTTATATTATGTTTTATTTTTGTTAATTGTGGAAGTAAGAAGTCGGAAAAAACTCTTTGGGAAACCTATTCTGATTACACTCTTTTAAATACCATTGTATCTTCCCAATTTCAATCGCAAGTTGTTGTGAGTTCTACTTTGGGTAGTAAAACAGAAACCGGTCGGGTGCAGTTTGGTAACATTTACTACAAAGAAATGGGGCAGGGGCGTAAGCAAACTGCTACGATCCAAAATACGGGAAATATGGATTTAGTGGTTTCTGCGGTAAATCTATACTTGGATAGCAACCATGATACCAAATCTACGGTTTTCGCATTTGCTCCTGGTAGTGATTCTGGTTTTAGCCTCGCTCCAGGTGGGACTAGAGAAATCACGATTCAATTCTTTAGCGAGTCTCAGGATATGTTTTATGGGCAAGTACTGCACTTTTCAGGAAATATGCCAACGGGAGAGTATTCTCTGGCAGTTGCAGCTGAGGTGACTGATTTCCGGCAGGCCAAGTGTGGAGAGAGTGAAACTGCGGTGAAGCTAGTGAATAAAGAGTCTACGACGCAAACCTTCCATTTTTTTCCATCACTTGCCCTGTGTGAGGCCAATAATACAGAAACTGTCCCTAATTCACAAGCAACAGTGTCTTATGCATCTGTGCCAGTAGGTGGCAGTTCCGCTTACCAATGTTTTGCAGAGGGAACTTATTATTTTGGCGATGGGACGGGTAGTTCGGCTTGTTCTGTATTTAACAGTGGCATTCTTAACTTTTACCAACAGTACACAGTCACCTACGACCCTTTTTTGCCTGGGTACACAGTAGAAGCAAGCGATGGTGAATAAGAGTCTGTTGAACATTTACTGAATCGTTATTATAGAGGTTATATTTTAGATAAAGATTAAATGTAAATATGACTATGAATTTTTTTAAAATCATCATGTTATTTTTATTCTTTGAAGGGTGTATAAAAGAACGGCCATATCATGGTTTATGTCTACCAATGATAGTAGCTGTATTCCCTTCTAACGGAGATTTGAGCCAGGCCACAGAAGAAAATAAAAACATTGCATTGACCTCTTGTTTATTAGAGCACTACGGAGCAGAATATAATAAAGCAACTCCTCCGTTTCAAATACACCAGGATGGATATTGAAAAAATGAGTTTGAGGTTTTTATGTATACTTGCTTTATTGCTAAGTTGTAATCAAGGTCCAGCGGAAGAAAGAGGCAAAAGGCAATGCAGGAATTCTTTATTATTCATGTTAGTTTATGAAAATGCAAGAGTAAATGGTGACTTTGATACTTATGATACTGATGGAAATTTAATTCGTCAAGGGACTGACTTACGTATACCTTTGTTATCCAGACACACTGATGAATGTGAGTCTGTTGATCAGTTACTATCGAGGCTATATTTTAGATAAAGATTAAATACAAATATGACTATGCATTTTTTAAAAGTTATCATGTTATTTCTACTACTCGAAGGATGTATTAAAAAGAGACCATTTCATGGTTTATGTTCAGATGTATTGGGAATAGCAGTATTATCGACGAACGAAAGTATTAAAGATCCAGCTTTAATTTCTTGTTTATTAGAAAATTATGGAGCAGAATATAATAAAGCGACACCACCGTTTCAGACACACCAAGATGGATATTGAGAAAATGGTTTTGAGGTTTTTGTGCATGTTCATTTTATTATTAAGTCGTAACTGAGATAGTCACATCAAGTTGAACATTTTTTCCCTGCTGTCACAATATTATAATTCTTACCAGTAATGATTTAATATTTGCTATAAGAGTCTGTTTGAAAACACTACTACAGGCTCTTGCAGCTTACCTTTTACGTAAGAATACACTTATTTTCAGACACGCTGTAAGTGAAACTTTAATAAAAAAGTAGTAGACAAAAATCTACCTACTTTTTACAATTTCCCCATGCTCTATGTAGCATGATATTTGAAATGAGTTTTCACGCAATAAGTGAAAAAGCTCTCAGTTCGGCACGCGTCGTCCAAACAAGTTCCGAACTGAGAAACCCCACACAAGGTGGTAGAAAAAGTCTGTGTACCCTGCGTCCACCGTCAAGTATTTCTTCCACCCTGTGTGAACTATACTTAACACAAAAGGAAACCACTATGGAAGAAACCGATTACAAAGCCTTGTTCGATCGCATGGAAATTCTCATCGATCGCCTCTCCAACACAAAGCACCGCAAAAAACTTCGTAAGAAGTACAAAAAGCTAATGCACAGACAGCTCAAGTTTCTGCGTGCCCAATTAGAGTAGCAAACTCTGGGGGTAGGGTCTTAAGAGTGGGTTTGAGCCTACTCTTAAGAAGGCTGGGTAGATGAGAGTGGTGTGTTTCTCCATATAGATGGAAACAACCTTGTAATGTTATCCCATAGCTTCACAAACTAAGTAACATCATGTAGTTATGAAACTTTTTTTTAGATGAGTTATTTTTTGTTAAAAAATATCTTCGCTTTGTTCTCTATTATTTAAATTAGTCAGACAATCTGGTTGTTCGATATTCGACAGTTCAATTTTGCATTTTTACCAAAAATATACTGTTACACGTGATCCTTTTCTTCCTGGATATGTAGTTGAAATCAATGATGGCGAATAATTACACAAAAGTTAGTCAAAAAAA
>JBCCIA010000379.1:0-6114 GCA_039028475.1 Spirochaetota bacterium
AAATAGGTTTAAAAACTCTAAAGATATTAATCTCTCCAACTTCTGTATATTCTCAGGTTCTTTTTTTAGAGTATCCAATGCTTCTGTTATTTCTGGATCAGGTGAATTAAAAACAGAATGCATGGCTTTTTCTACTAAACGATTGCCCCAGCTATTTTCCTTTTGATTGTAATAGATTTCGAAGGGAGTGTTATTATCTAAAACTATCTTGATCGTTTCCTTTTGATTTTTTCTATCAAAAGCCGATCTCATAAATTTCGGTTCAGTCACACGAATTCCACGACTATGCAAAAAAACATTATCTAATTTATTTTTTGCAGCAGCAGAACCAAACGCAATAGCTTCCAGGATATTTGATTTCCCACAACCATTTTCTCCGATCAAAACCGTGACGTCACCTAATTCCATTTCTAACTCATCGATGGATTTATAATTGGAGATATTTAATGGAAGAAACATAGATGCACCATTATCCTATATCCATACTTTGCTTCAAGGATATTATCATGTTCGATAATCCACCCAAACAACGACTGAATCGCTGTTTAGGTGGAGCTGAAATATCCTTAATCCTCTAATTCCCTACGCAAATACTTAATTATCGCATGTGCGAGCTTGCGGTAACGGTTACGGCGTTTGCGAGAAATCTTGTCTGGTTTGCCCATCCTGTCTATGCAGACGGTGAGCCTATCGAGGAGACCTTTGAGGTCAAAATCATCTGTGTGTCCCATATATGGAACCTCCATTGTGCAAAATTTAGAGAGAAACCAAGGGTACACAAACGGCTTGACTAGAGGAACTAGTATACAAAGCTGAGGGTGTACCATTGGTACTGTTTTCTCAGTCCGGGACTAGTTTGACGGCCGGTACCGGGCTGAGAGCTTTTTCGTATATGTACATTAATAGCAAAAATGTACTAAGTTATGGTGATAAATGTGAAATGTTTTGTCCACTACTTTTTTTGAAATAAAACAACCTAGCGTTTTTCTGGGAAATTGTACTCCACCACTTGCTTGGCATAGCTCTCCGGCCAGGTAGATGATTTCTCTGCATCGTATTTCTTCATAGCAGAGCGCGGCTTTTCCACCAGTTTCATCCAAGGTTTGCCAAGAATTTGACCCGCTGCGATCATCCCTGATTTGGCGGCAAATGAGATACCATGAAACACCGTGCTACTACCTACACACCACAAACCTTTCACCGAAGAACGAATACTGTAACCAAAAGGGCCAACTTGGAACGGAGTTTTGGCTATGCCATAGGCACTACCACGGTAGCTATTGGTAAAGTGATAATTGGTAAGCGGCGTCGCATCTTCTCTTGCTAGCAAATGGTCACTGAGACCTGGTACAACTTTTTCTAACTTTGCGAGAATAGAGTCTCCTACTTGCTTTTTAAAATCGTGGTATTCCTGGGGTCTGGAGTCAGGAGAAGTATTTTCCCACTTCTCCCAGTGCTCATAACCGGTAAATGTGAAAATTTCAATAGTATGCACATGGTCATCACGCATCTTACTCCTGTCCTTAAGGGTAGGAATGGTCATAAAGATCATTTTATTCACCGCCTCATGACTGTTTTCCAGATCTCGCCAAACTCCATCTACATCTTCCTCATCGTAGATCCAAACATTGCCAGAAGAAAAGCCCATCTTTTCCAGATCCAAATCAGTAGCGAGAAACATCGAGAAATTAGACAGGCTGTACTTCTCATTCACTTTAAGTCTTCTCTGGATATCTTTCGTTACATGCTCTTTGCCTAAAAGCCGAGAATAGGTATAGCGAGGGTCGACATTGCTAACAACACAGTTAGCCGTGTATCTCTCACCATTTTCCAACTCAACCCCTGAGACATGATCACTATCCACAAGAATCTTAGCGACACGAGTGGAGAGCTTTAACTTGCCGCCTTGTTTTTTGAACTGTTTGATAAAGGCCGATGGAATTGCGTTGCCTCCTCCTTTCGGATAACAACCTCCTCTAGACATGTGTCCGACAAGACCTCCCAAAGCGAGAGCTGCCGCTTTCGAAGGTGCCAAACCAATATCTCCCATCTGGATGAGTAGAATTGCTTTTGCAATCGGGTCTTTGACATAGGTATCTACCAAATCCTGCGCCGAGCGAAATACCCAAGGGATCACCTGTGGCTTGAGCAGCAATTGTAGAAAGTCTTCATTGGTATACCGCTCGAGAAACCACCAAATGTCCATGATCGTTTTAAAATAATCTCTCAAGCCACTCTCTTCCTGTGGAAAACGCTCGATCATTCTTTCTTGCCAGTCCAAATAATTTGCCGGCACATCGAAAACTTTTTCACCACCTATATAGAGTTGTTCCATGCTGCTTGGATTGAGACGAAACCATTCCAAGTATTCTGCAACTCCTAAGCCTTCCAGCATCTTGCGGAATGTTCCCCCTTCCTCCATTTCTCCTATGTAATGAACCCCCGAACTGTATTTGTATGTATTCATCTTAAACGAATGTGTCCATCCACCGGGAACATAATGAGCTTCACACATAAGGACACGTTTGCCCTCATTCACAAGAGCCACTGCAGCTGTCATCCCACCAATACCAGAACCTATCACAATTACATCATAATCATTCATTATTTGTTATCCTTTTCCCTTAGCAATTGCTCTATATATATCTCTAATTTGGTGAAGTTTATGGAGATAATTTTGTTCGTTAGGTGTTATACTATTTTTCTTAGTCAATTTTACAGAATATATGTCCATAAGTATCTTTCTTATAAAAATTGTATTTAATTTCTTTCAGATAGGTCAAATATTTTTTATAATTCAAAAAAAGGCAAAAAGTCTCTCGCAATCTAAAATCCATCATGGTGCAATACAAATAATTAATGGTAGACCCAATTTGCTTGTTAGAAAAGGTTGATCCTATGTCAGCCTATAACAAAGATTTAATTGACTTTGAAACAGATGTTAGCAGCGACCCGCCAGATATTACAAGCCGACGTTTTAGCTATATCGCTCAGTACAACAACAGATTTGATGGTAGATTAGATTTTGCGAGTGGTTGGGTGGAAAAATATCGAAACAAAGAAGAATGGCAAACTAAGTATTGCTTTTAAAAAAGTAGCGAGGGAAAAATGGTAATAACCACCTTCCCTCTTTAACGAGCTACCTCTTTTAGACTCTTATCTTCTCATCCCAATTCCTTTAATGTTATGAAAGCTTCTATGGACTAACTTGTTTGTTTTTCTAGAAGGATCAAATACCAAAACGATTACCTTGTTAAAAAAGTAATAATCAGGTCTGTATTGGCTATAGTGATGGGTAAAAACAGTCGTTTTCTTTCTAGCAGCGTGGATAGAATAGGAATGATTGTTAGGAAAGGTATCCATCTTGTAAAAATCTGCATCATCTTCTGGAGTAGTAATAGGCTTGTAATCAGTGATAAAACCCTCTTCCTTAGTTTTAGGTCCTTCCCCACCATTGCCATACAACTTGAATTTCAATGCATCTTTTGGGTTTTGCGATAGATAAAGGGTGTATTCGTCAAAAGTTGGTTCGCCTAGCTTTACTCGCTGGCCTTTGTTTTGAGCGATATCTATCTGCTTTTTGCGATCTTCATAGGATTGCTTGCTAAACAGACCAGTTCCCTTTGGCTCTAAACCGTTCCAAATCGCCTTGTGCAATTCTTCTGCTTTGATTTTTTTGCCACCAACCAGATGAGAAAAGTTTACAATTCTTCTTTCCTTTAAAGGGTCGCTTGATCTCCATTTAGGATGAGGAGCCAAGGAACGAGCTACAGGTTCTACTGCATTAGACTCATGCAATGCCAATACATAGATTGCATATTCATTGGTTTTGACGTCACGACTTTCAAAGTCTACCTGAACGTCTAGCATCTCACCACGACCATTTGCTGCGTATTTGCGAATAAAAGAAATGTTTTTCACCTGCATGCGGTAGTCGTAAACAGCAAGAGGGCTGTAGTTCTTTAGGGAAGCAGCTCCATCAGTCGAACCACCACCATCGGCAGTAGCATAGTTACCCTCATTTTCAGGCTCGTTCACTGCTTCTTCAGCACTCACCGTGAAGGAAAACAAAACAGCACAGATTACTAAAAAATATGTTAGAAGTTTATTCATAGGTTCATTCACTCGTTCGTATTTGTTTACAGCATGTCTGAAATAGAGCCATTCTTACACTAAAGTAAGCTGCAAGAGTCTGTAACTTCACTTTCAGACAGGCTCTTATACTTATTATCGTATAAGTCGTCTGTACTTATTAGGATATACAGTAGATTTTCTGCAAGTAGAATCTTTATTTGCAAAAAATAATCCCAAAACAGTAGCAAATCCCAACCAAGCATTTTCATTGACTAACAAATGTTTGTTTTGCAAAATTAACGGAACTCTTTGGTTTGCAATCTATCAAAAACACTTTTTTGTGTATCAAATATTTCATTGAGTTTACTTTTGTAATGCATGTAAACCCGTAGGCTTGTTGTTGTATACTCCCCTTGCTTATTCAATTGCAAACGGCTATCTTTTTGCAAGAGAAACTCTATAGATGCAAAATACCCGTGCTTTGCTTTTTCTTTTGTAATCGTGTAATTCATTTTTCTCCCTCATCGATACGCTATGAGACTTATTAAAGTATGTTTTCTAATATCGGATTTAGGAAAAAATTTATTTACTAACTATTTTTGGCTCCAAAGAAACGGTTGAGGTGTTTCGTGTAAAAAAGTAAGAATTTTACATGAATTGGTGTATTTTACTTTTTCTCTTTTAGATAAGCAAGAAACTTCTTTTTAAACTTTCGCGATGGTTTTAAAGAATCAACGAGGGAATGGGAGTAAATAACTAATTCTTTATACAACTTGGACATATAATTACTTTTTCTCAGCAATTGGTAGCTAGTAAAGCCTATCTCCCAGAAACCCCTAAATTTCGGAAAGGCTAATGATCTATTTGATGGCGAAATCAGAATAGCACTTAGCACTTGCTTTGTAGCGAACTTTTTGAGAGAGTACTTTCTTTTACCCCATTTTAGAGAGTCAGCCACTAAAACATACCCACCTTTCCGATAAGCTACTACAACTACCCAATGCAAGGAAGCTGTATGCTTCCTACGAATCAAAGCAAGAGCGTAATGGGGGCCACGAATGTGTTGGATGAGCTTTTTGCGATCTTCCGAGTTCTCAGGTACGAGTATTTTGTATTGAAAACCGTCCTCTTGTAAAACTTGCAACAAGGCCAATTGCGTTGTCCCACGAGTTTTCTTTACAAATGGAATGAGAGGAATGTTTGTACGCAGACGGGTACGCAGCTTTTTCCTGTCGTATTTAAATTTATAACTGTCATAAACTGCCATGAGAGCAAGATAGCCACAAGAAAAGCTATCTCTTTGTCTTTTTATGTAGAGTCCTTTAGGTCTTTTTTTGGCTTGTGTCTTAGAGAAAAAATATAGGTTTGAATCCCAAAGCAATATCTGACTAAGTAGAAGAAGGTATAGAAACTTACGTTTTTTCACTAGCTTCTCATTTTTTGTTTCTCAAATACTTTAGACATGTATGATCTCATCCAATATTCGGTTTTCATCGTCTACATGTACCACCTGTGGTTGATAATCAGGAGCAAGGCTGTTTTTTTCTACCTGGCCATAGGAAATAACGATAACCTTATCACCTTTCGTTCCCAGTCTCGCAGCGGGTCCATTCAGACAAATAACGCCAGAACCGCGCTCCCCCTCTATAATATAGGTCTCCAAGCGACTGCCATTATTAATATTCACAACCGAAACCTGTTGGTACGGAACCATACCAGCAGCATCTACCAAATCCATATCAACCGTTAGACTGCCAACATAATGCAATTCTGCCTGGGTTACGGTGGCACGATGAATTTTTCCCTGACATACTGTGATCAACATAAGCACACCTTTTCTATCCTAAAAACTATTTGGGTAATTAGTCCTTAGACACTGGATATTCCAAGACTGCGTTTTTTGAAAGCAAAAAGCTAGATTCAATCAAAAATTACACGAAAAATACTGCCAGAGTGGCGCAAGAGTCGTTGTTTTTTTTTTTAGGGGCCGTGTGGTTTGTTTAAATGTTTAGAAAAATTGGTGTATGTTGGTATAGTGGG
>JBCCIA010000380.1:0-6114 GCA_039028475.1 Spirochaetota bacterium
AATAGCTATAGGTAGTTTTGAGAAAGTTTCGCTGTTTGATTTCAAACAAACCAGGTTGTAGCGACCTGATTTTAGAACTTTGCAATATAAAACTAAATAAGCTTTGTTTGGTAGCTGGCATAAAACATCCTTATAAATTTGAATTTATCTAAGAGCCTGTCCATTAAACACTACTACTACAGGTTCTTGCAGCTTGCT
The DNA here is from genome assembly GCA_039028475.1 of Spirochaetota bacterium. Taxonomy (GTDB): domain Bacteria; phylum Spirochaetota; class Leptospiria; order Leptospirales; family Leptospiraceae; genus JBCCIA01. Next base: position 199 of record JBCCIA010000380.1, read on the forward strand.
TTTGGTTAAAAAATATACTTATTTTCAGACACGCTGCAAGAAAAGATCACTTCTACAACCAACCATTAGACCCTCATAGCGCGTCCTCATGATAAATATATTTTTTGTTGTTCTGTTTTTCTTAGCTTATTTCATCATTTTAGAACGAGGCGGCATCGATAACTTTCAATCGTATTGCCACTATTGAGTGGTATTGCCTTCGCAAAAAGATCGTTTGACAAAGGAATGGATGCAACCGTCTTCGAAGGCCGAATTAGAAAAAGAAAAGCAGAAAAGGTGTAGAAAGAGCCAAAAACAAAAAATAAAGAACTGGAGGAAATGGTTAAGAAGCTGAGAAAATTATTTCTCACATTCCAAGAAGTAAAACGCGACTACTCCAGATCTATGAAAAGTATAAAATAAAATTAGTAGAGAGATTTTTTAGGCACAAGTTATATCTATAATGATACGTTCTTTTCTTTATTTATAATAAACTTGATTAGTAGACTTATCAAACAAGCACCCCCAACCAAAAAAATAATTTTTAAAACTTCAACAATTAGGTTATGTGCTTCTCCTGCGTACACGATTTCACGATTTCACGATTGGTAGACAATCGAACACCCATTTGTAAAGCAATAAAAGTAGTTAAGGCACTAAAGCTTGCAGATAACCAACCCATAAAAATGACAAAGCGAGTTGATATCAAAAATGCGGAGCAAAGCATATAAAAAAAATAGGTAATAAAAAAAATAGGAGAATTCAATACATGGATAGCAACCTTTGAGTCACCTAAAATTCCGGCATTTACAACAATAAATAAAACGAAAACATCCAACACCAACATTATACGGGGCAACCAGTCTGGAATTTTTTCAACCCGGCGATTCCAAACTAAGAATACCAAGGCAAAGATTAAAACTGTACCAATACCACCCAAATACGCTGTGTTTTGGATGAGAGTATTGGTTTTAAAAGTTGCTAAGGCACTCATAAGATAGAGACCTACAAAAACAAATCGAATTTGATTAATAATAGTTGCTGCTTTTTTCATAAAAATTTATCTTAAAATTCTCTACATTCTTCTTTTGTCAAATTAAATAATTTGCATTTGAAGAAAACTTCCAACAAACATGATCCCTTAATAACCAATATGCCCAAATTCATCACATTTCATCCAACGCTGAAAAAAAAGGTCAGGAAAACTTAACGTACGTTTTTATTTTATAGTCATGATATGAATCACAAGTTCCTAGAAGCCAAAAGAGCATAATGTGTAAACATCTCTCAGCCCAGCTCTACAACAAGCACATAGCTTACCGCAAAAAACACCTTTCATTTCTCTAGAGCCACAGGCTTTTCTGTTACGGAGCATCTTTTTGCTGTGAATTTCCATGCACACCTTTTGTAAAAGTAATCTCTTCTTTTACTGATTTTTTCGCTTGACTGATAAAGCTTGCAATTCATATTCAACCAAATGGTTGAATATGATGATGACGATTTAGATCAAATATTACGGGCTCTCTCCGACCGTAACCGACGTAGAATCATTCAATTGTTGCGCGAGTCAGGTCCTCTACAGATTGGAAGCATTGCCAGTATTTTTTCCATGAGTTTGAACGGTGTTTCCAAGCACATCAAGGTTTTACAAGCTGCTGGTTTGGTGAAACGCGAGATACGCGGCCGTGATCATTATATTTCAGCCAATTGGCGGGCTTTCCAGCCACTTTCCGATTGGTTGGATTTTTACCGGCAGTATTGGGAGAAACGCTTGGATAAGCTCGCAAAAATTTTTCAAGAAAAGGAAGACTCACATGAGTGAAACAACAGTATTGCAATTAGAAGTTAGTAAGGTAGTTGCTGCCAGCAGAGAACAGGTTTTTCAGGCTTGGTTGGATGCAAAAATGTTGCAGCAATTTATGATTCCAGGCGAAGGTATGCAGGTTGGTCAGGTAGAAGTAGATGCACGGGAAGGCGGAGACTTTTTATTGGTCATGCAGGCTGGTGAGGATCAGATTCCACACCGAGGCACTTACAAAAAAATCCAAAAGTTTGAAGAACTAGCTTTCACTTGGGTTTCTGCCTATACCCAGGAGGATAGTTTGGTAGAACTCTTTTTCAAAGAATTGTCACCCAAAGAAACAGAGGTTACATTACGCCATTCGAATTTTCCCAATGAGGCTAGCCGTGACAACCACCAAGGAGGTTGGGCAAGTATATTGGAAAAGTTAGAACAAGTTTCTTAGTTGGATTTTAGGAATTTAATTTATCCCGATGAAAATTGTATATACATACATTTTGTAGATAGCAAAAACAGGCTATTGTAAAGGGTATATGGTGGAAAAGGGCTATTTTTGGATAAAATGATTGCGTTTTTCCGGAAAACCCTTTCGGCGGGATAGAAAAATCTACCCATGCTAAAGTTATACTTACCCCAGACAGAGAAAAATAAATAAAATTTTAAATACTTCTTGCAGTGAACGCTTTTTCCTGATAGATTCTCCCAAGCATTTCATTTCTCCAAAGATACAGGTCAGCTATGGAACAAAAATCTATCAGTTTTCAGCTTATTGCCGCAACCAGCAAAATCGGCAATATTCTCCACCAGATCAAAGAAATCAACAGCACTACCAAACTGATTGCTATCAATGCAGCAATAGAGTCATCACGCTCTGCCCAATTGGCAGATAATTTTTCCTCGCTCTCGGAGCAGGTACGAACCCTGTCTACTCGCTCCGAAGAGTCTTTTAGTGAAATAAATGGATTGATTGAAAGTTTACGCAAGAGTTGTTCGAAAGCAATTGCTGTGCGACTCGCCGATGTAGCTATTGACATCATCGATAAAATAGATAGAAACCTATTCGAGAGAAACTGTGATTGCCAGGCATGGGCATCGTTTAAAGACAATGTATATGCTTGCCGCACCGGGGAAGGAGTAGATAAAGCTACCGAGCTGATCCAAAACATCCTCAAAACCTACGAAGTCTACCATGACATTTTGCTGTTAAACCGCGAAGGAACCGTCATCGCCTCTGCCAAAAATAGCCACCTCGTGGGGCAGAACCAATCCGATAGAGAGTGGTTCCAACAAACAGTTAATACCGATAGCGTCTATGTAACCGATATGTACTATTCGGAATCTGTAAAGAACCACACCATCTCCTACTCAGCTCCCGTGCATGACGATGATAAGAATGTCATCGGAGTCCTGACTACTCGGTTCAATTGGGATTATATCTATGACATCATCGAGAAGGTAAAACTGGAAAATGCCAGTAAAATTGTCTTGATAAACTCGGTTGGAACAGTGATAGCTTCCAAGCAAAAGGTGGAGGTATTACGCGATAACGTTTTTTGGTTGGGAGCGGGGGAGCAGAGTATCATGGGAAATCGAGGATTTAGCATTGAAACAGCTCGCAATGGCCAGTGGAAAGCCTATGGCTATTCCAGAACCGATGGTTACAATGCTTATGCCGGCAAGGGCTGGTCGATCATTGTCGATGAACCAGTTAGTATCGAAAATCCCAATGTAATGGTGGAAGCCTTTGAAGAACGCCAACAACACGGCGGTGGCGATTTCAAACAAAAAGCCCAGGCATATTCCGAAAATGCAAATTCAGAACTGTTGCAAATTACCCAGCAATTGGGAGAGTCTATTGAAACTATCAACCGCATTAACAATGTAACTACAACACTCGCATTAAATGCAGCGATTCGTGCCGATAGGGCTGGAGACGAAGGACGTGCCTTTTCCGTCCTTGCGGAAGAAGTGAGAGCCTTTTCGCAAAAGTCAGACCTACTCACAGAAGAAATCAACACGACTCTGGATTCTCTCAACCACGTTGTTCGCGAAACGGCATCTACCAGGTTGGCTGATGCCGCTTTTGATACCATTGATAAGGTAGATAGGAATTTATTTGAAAGAAATTGTGACGTGCAAGCATGGACTATCTTCAACGAAGTGATCCATTGTGCAGAAACCAATGAAGGAGTGGAAGAGACCTGCCGGCTATTGAAAGATATCCATACTATCTACGAAGTCTATTATGATATATATTTACTCAACCAAAATGGAGTTATCTGTGCATCGGCCATCCGACAGGATCTGATAGGACAGGATCAATCCAATCGAAACTGGTTCCAACAGGCCATCCAGGGAAAGTTAACCGTTACGGATATGTACAGATCGGAAACCGTCAACGAACACACAGTTTCCTACTGTGCACCGGTAAAAAATGCCAGTGGAAGTATTGTCGGCGTATTGACAACTCGCTTCAATTGGAGCTTTATCGTTGAAATCATCAATGCAGCAATGGTATACAGTGATTGCCAGGTCTATCTACTCAATATGAATGGTCAGGTCATCGCCTCTGCAAATGAGAAAGAGTTTTTAACCAGAGACTTTTCAAAGTTTGAAGCGTTTAAGTTGGCTTCTGAAGGGAATAATGGTTTTATCGTCGAGAGCGACCCAGAAACAAATCATATCTATCTAATTGGCTATGCAAAAACAGAAGGCTACAATCTCTACAAAGGCAAAGGCTGGATCGTTTTAATCTTGCAACATAAGGGTTACAAGTAAGATGGAGAATGTCTTACATACAGACAAGCTATTTAGCTTCCTTTTTCATAAGAACATTTATGCTATCCCTTTGCAAAAGGTAATTGAGGTGGGAGAGCTACCTGAAATTTCTCCATCTCCCTGGCCACACCTAGCTATAATAGGCATGATCAATTACCACGGCTTACCTATCCCTATTATCAACCCGGATATTATGGTAGAAACTATGTCCACAAAAGACATGGATGCCGAGTCGTTAAAAGTGAATGCCAGTCTGGTTATTTTACAAGAAGGAGACTTTCACCTAGCAATCATACTCTCAAAGTTTCATAAAATTTTCTCCTATTCACTGGACAAAACAGATTCCGAAGACAGTGAAAACTTTATCGCAGCCAGCACAATCATTGAAAATGATACCATTCTTTGTCTAGAAACGGAAAAAATTGCCAAGTACTTAAAAGGCATCATCAACACGCAGTTTAGTATAGAGGAAAAAACACAGGCAGTGGAAGAGGAGATCAAAGGCTCTCTCAAAAAACTGTTATTTTTCTCGATTGGTACTATCCAGCTCTGTCTCCCGGTACACGAAGTAGAGGAAGTTTTGGAAAATATTTCTGTGGCACCTCTATTCAAAGTTCCTATAATGTTACGTGGTTTGATGAATGTCCGTGGTAAGGCCATTGCCTGCTTAGATCTCTCGGAATTCCTAAATTTAGACAAGAGGGTATTGAATGAAAATACGGCTTATATACTCGTGCAACAGGAACAGGTTGAATTTGCGATTTGTGTGGATTCTGTTGCCAGTATGGATGAATTTGAGAATTTACGACTCATTCCCGCAGAAGGCATATTAGCAGAAAGCATTGCCGACATAGCAGCAGGTGTATTCCAGTTGGAAGATCAAACCTATATTTTACTTTCTTCAGAGAGTATTATAAAGTTAAAACAACTGCAGGCCTATATAAATTAAAACTAGCACCAGAGTATTAAAATGAATTATTCTACTGAACTTTTTACTGTTACGGAACCCGATAAGCAAATAGAAACTCTAGATCAGGAGACTATAGAGCATCCCATATTTGAAAAATATACCGAATTTACTCTGGAAGCTACCAAGAAGCTGACCAAACAATTAGAAGGAATTGAATACAATAAAGATAAAATAGCTCTGTTTGATGAATTTTACCGAACATCACATATTATCTGCAATTTTTCTAAAATATTAAAAATTCACAAAACCTACCAACTCGCGGCAATCCTAGAGATGATCATTGATTTTATCCGTGAGTTAAAAACTACCAGTAAATACTCTATAGACTATTTGAGGAAAATCATCATCTAAGCGATAGAAAATGTACCTCGTTGTGTTATAAATGGGT
>JBCCIA010000381.1:0-6068 GCA_039028475.1 Spirochaetota bacterium
CAGAATGTGTGTCGCGTGTCGTTTCAATAAAAATACACTTCTCCACAATAGTTATTTCAAAGAGTTCACAATTCTCTGAAATATGAATACTAAAAAAATACAGTGCACTCCATATCGCGTGGAACGTCACAAATAAGCTTTTTTTGGTTCCAACCCCATTCTCAAACCCATCCATAAATTGATTATGATTTTAAGTAAGAATTCATTTTTATCGGCACATCCTAAAGTACCTACAAGCCTTAGGACACTTAGTAATGGCATTGTATAAACCAATGTACAATAGATAAAAAGTTAGGGAAATAAAATGAAAATACCAATTCATGCGATGGAACCTTGGTTGATAGCCAATCAGCAAATATTGTATAACCTTGGACAAAGTGGTGTTACCAATCAAACCTTAGGCAAACTCTTACAAACTCTGGAAATCAGTCCTGATGAATTGTTACCACTGTCGCTGGAAGACAATGATACAAAAGGCTCTCCAATGCTGCGACAAGCTATTGCAGAAGTTTATCCTACGACAACACCAGAAAATATTCTTGTTACTACAGGAAGCAGTGAAGCTATTTGGTTGTATTTTCATATTCGCTATAGCCCTGGAAAGAATGTCGTGGTTCCAGTTCCTGCGTTTCAAAATTTAATCACAGTACCTGAGTATTTAGGATATGAAGTACGGACATTTTCACTAGAGTCACAAGATATATTTCGTCCGAATATTGAAAAGATTCGTCGGTTGGTAGATGAGAACACCCAAGCTATTGTACTCAACAACCCACACAATCCAACCGGCGTTCTTTTTAGCAATACAGAGATAGATGAAATTGTTGCAATTGCAGAAAGAGTCGGAGCAGAGATTTTAGCAGATGAACACTATCGCTTTTTGCCATATGAAGGAAATGGACTTATCCCCTCTTTGTATGGGCGTTCCCCCGCAGTGGTGGCTACCGGCTCGATGATCAAATGTATGGGTTGTGTCGGTTTGCGAATCGGATGGTTGCTAGCACCCAGTGAATTGTTGGAAGCCAGCCGAGATTTGAAAGACTATACAACGCATACCTTGACTTCCATGAATGATTTTTTAGCTACACGTATAATAAACAGGTGGCAGACTATCATTCCAGGTTACCAATCATGGATCCAGCAAAACATAGCAAGTTTCGAGAATTGCATTCAGAATCATTCCGATACGATCCAATGGATTCCGCCGCAAGCTGGTGTTGTCGCTTTTCCCTTCTTACGAGAAGGTATATCCAGTGAACATTTTGTTCGGAAACTGATTGAAAGAGAAGAGGTTTTTCTTTTACCAGGTGATACATTTGGTTTTCCTGGCTATTTTAGAATTTGCCTAGGAGTAGAGCCAAATTCATTTTCCCAAGCAATGGAAAGGCTCGATCGATTTATCCGTTGGTACAACAGCTCTTTCGCTTGACAACCTTGTAATCATAAGTGATACTTATAGAATGCAAGGTTACCAACTCTGAAAGTTAAGTATTTTCCACCTTTTGCTTATCTGGCTTCCACCCAGGTGGATACAAAAGAGTTTTTATTCCATAGCGACGCATATCTTGAAAAATATTGCGTAGTCCACGAAAATTGACATCCACAATACTATGTGTATCCACCTCTGCAAGAATACCATATTCCACAGGAACTTCCTGCAATTCCTCTTGGAATGTACCAAACATACGGTCCCAGATAATTAGGATTCCACCATAGTTTTTATCTATATAGATCTCGTTGCGTGCATGGTGGACACGGTGGTGCGAAGGAGTTACAAAAATAAACTCAAACCAGGAAGGCAATTTAGAAATCTGTTGTGTATGGGTAAAGAATTGGTAGATACGTGAAACACCAGTCTGAAACACAACCAGTTCAGGAGGAAATCCTATCCAGCACAATAACCCCCAAAGAATCCAAAGACCGCCAAAAGGACGCATCCAACCATTTCTCAGTGCTGTTGATAAATTATAATCTTCTGAAGAATGGTGGACAACATGTGTCATTTCCCATAAGTATCGAATCGTATGTTGCAAGCGATGGTTGCAGTACATTACAAAATCTTCTACAAAGAATATCAAAACAAAAATATAAGGTGTATACTGCAAATCAAAGATTCGATGTGCATACAAAAGCCGCCACACGAAGAAAATAGTGCCACCGATGATAAGACCAATTAAAGAACCACTCACAAATAAAGCGATATTGATCATTGCATCTCGCCCAGCAAAGAATTGCTTATTCTTACGCGTCACATAATACCATTCTAATGTGCCAAAAAGTACATAGATAGGAATCCCAATAATATAAAGGTCTGGAAACTTCATTTAAACTCCTATTCAAAAAGAATTTCTTTTTCTATCTTACTTGTGTCAGATTTGAACCTACAGAAACAGTGTAAAGAGCATTCTACCAATACTTAAAGATTCTTACCTTTTCTAGTTGTTATTCCTTGCACAAATAGAAGAGATAAAAAAAGTTCTCCCAAACAACCATTATGAAATTAGCACTAGTCACCGGAGCTTACAAAGGATTAGGTTTAGAGTTCACTCGGCAACTTGCGAGGCAAGATTACACTGTCATTTTGACCGCACGAAAATTAGCAAAAGCAGAACAAGCAGCTGAAACACTCCAACAAGCAGGACTCGAAGTCATAGCCAAAGCTGTAGATGTTGCTGAAGAACAGCAGATCATCGCTTTAGCACAAGAAGTCGAGAAAGAGTTTGGAAGATTGGATCTACTGGTAAACAATGCCGGAATCAACTCCAAAGATGACCCCGATCCAGCCATTGCCGAAAAAAGCACCTTGTTAGCAAAGTTAGACCCAGATGAAATCCTCCGCCATGTCAGAATCAACAGCATATCTCCCATCCTCATGGTAAAGCACTTCAGAAAACTATTAAACCAGACAGAAAAACCTTTGGTGCTCAGCATTTCCTCTTGGTTAGGTAGCATTACGGAAAAAAACTCACGGCGTGGGCACTATGGCTATTGCACTTCCAAAACAGCTCTCAATATGATGAACCGGGCATTGTCTCTGGAAATCGAAGAGGAAGGAATTATTTCCGTCGTTGTCAATCCCGGCTGGGTGCAAACAGATATGGGAGGACAAAAAGCAAGTCTGACTCCTGAGCAATCCGTAAGGGGAATGATTGAAAATGTCATAAACAAAGTTACTATCACAGACACCGGAAAATTTTTCCAATGGGACGGCACTATACACCCTTGGTAGGAGAAAAAAGATATGCTCATAGTCCACGTACACATCAAAGTAAAAACCGAATATTTACAAGCCTTCCAACAAGCGAGTATCGAAAACGCTCGCCACAGTATCCAAGAACCTGGAATTTCTCGCTTCGAACTCATCCAAGCCCAAGACGACCCCAGCTCCTTCCTCTTACTTGAAGCCTATGCTGGTATAGAAGCCCAAGCAAAGCACAAGGAAACCGCTCATTTTAAGAAATGGGTAGAAACTGTTGGAATCATGATGGCAGAGCCTCGCTATGCTGTGAAATATTCCAACGTTTACCCATAAGTAAAAACCAGAAATTAGCAAATACCTTCTATTTGAGAGGTAATGACTAAAAAGTAGAATTATTTCACTACGAGTAGAGTCCGTTTGTAAAGATTCTATTGACTTTGTAGAAGAATAAACTGTCTATAGGAAGAAAGAGAAGAGGAAATGAATACAAGTGGTGCAACATTCGAATCAGTCTGGGAAATGTTCCAAGAAACAGATAGACGCTTTAAGGAAAATGCGAGACGTTTCAAAGAGACCGACAAAAAAATAAAAAAATTAGAAGAACTATTCACCGGCCAATGGGGAAAGTTGATCGAATCTCTGGTAGAAGGCGACCTTGTTCCTCTACTGCAACAAAGGGGAATCTCTGTCAACGAAACCGCCGAACGCATTAAGAGAGAATACAACGGACGTTTCTATGAAATCGACATTATAGCTAAAAACGGCAAGGAAGTAGTACTCGTAGAAGTCAAAACAACTCTCAAGTCAGAAGATGTCAAACACTACTTGGACACTCTCCAAGTCATCCGCGAAGTCTTCCCTTGGCTACAGGACAAAACCGTATATGCAGCCGTTGCCTTTCTCAAAGTAGACGCCAAGATAGAACTCTACGCCGCCCGCAAAGGACTCTTTGTCATCCGAGCTACAGGAAATAGTGCCTCAATTGTAAATCCTAAGAGCTTTACTCCTAAAACGTTTTGAGAGAATTTCTAGTTAATTTTAATTTCCCGTCCAAAATCTTTCTCCAATCCTGCTAAAACATCATTCCACGTTACCAAGAATTCTGGGCTCTCTTTGGCATTCTTAATTCTCTAAGGTTCCTACTTTTTATTTTTGAACTCAGATAAACACTTGAATTTTGACAAGTATTTATTATTTTTGTAACATGTCCAAGTACAATAAAGATGAGCAGATGATGCTGTTTCCCTTAGAAGAGCTTTCTGATGAAAACCTTGCACTCAACCGGGGTGAAAACAGGATAAAACTCGTAAAAGAATGGCAAAGGCTTACCGGAAAAAGTGGCACTTCTTTATCTATACTTTGTGGTGAACTAACTGCACTGGAATATAAGGTACTTTTTGGGACAAGTAATGTTGTAGTTGTAGCTAAAGATGCATGGGGAACAGAAAAGAAAATTCTTAATAATTTCCAGATTCTAGCAGTGGCACATGTTGAAAAAGAGCACCTGGATGAATTAAAAAGATACCAAGGTTTTCTTGGCAAATATTCGATAAAAAAGAAATTGATGAAAACCTGTCAGTTTGTCAAAGAAAAGAGAAATATAAAGGATATAGAATGAGTGGAATGAAAGCAATTCACGAACCATTACCAGGTATTGTTGTGGTAAAGTTTCGAAAAATCAAGCCGGTACCTCTTTTGTATCTCAGAAATCAGGATTGTCCAGATGATTTCTGTGAGGATTCAATGATGTATTTCTTTGACCAACTCGGAGATGAATTAGAAAACAATGATATAGATCTAGAGGAATATAAACGGGTGTGGGCCGAACTTTCAGGGAAATATTTTATGAGTGTTGGTTATACTACCAATATGGATTTGGATTCTATATTAAGTTCAGAAAAAGATTATGACTACATGTTCTATTATCCTAACCCAGTTGATGTAGTTCTTGAACTACGAAGATTTAGACATTATACTGGTGAAAATGTTGTTGTTGTAGATGAGAAAAAATTACAGAAAGAAAAGAAGTTGTTTGCTTACAGACAAAAGATTGAACAATCCAGATTCCCGAAACCTGACAGAAACCTGTAGAGCATCTGTAAAACTCTGAATCACCTCATCTTATATTTCTATACTTGTCATATAAAGCTTCTCGGATATCTTTTTCTACTACTTAATTTTAATTTCCCGTCCAAAATCTTTCTCCAGTCCTTTTAAAACATCATTCCAAGTTACCAGGGATTCTGGATTTTCTTTGGCATTCTTGATTCTATTTTGTAGCTCTTCTTTGTAGATAGAAGCCTCCATATCCTTAGAATCAAAAAATTTCTTCAAACTGTCAAGATAATTCATTGGGCTTTTTAGAGATTCTTCTAAGGACAGACGAGAGTCCATCCTTAAAAGAAAATTTCCCTACTCTAACTGTGCACGCAGAAACTTTAGCTGTTTGTGTAGCAGCTTGTGGTAACGTTTGCGGCGTTTTTTGGGGTAGGTTTTGGCTTTGAAAAGCCGGTCGATGAGCACTTCTATTCTATCGAATAGAGCTTTGTAGTCTTCTTCTATTGGTTCCATCATAGGGGTCTCCTAATTGTTGTAATTATAGTTTACCCAAGGGATGTAGGAAAGGAGTTGACGCTGGATAGCGAGAACACAGACTTTTTCTACATCCTTATGGGTGGGTTTCTCCGTTCGGGCGAGGCTTGCCGGCAATGACCGAACGGAGAGCTATTTTCATATCAAACTTTTAGCTTGCGATACATGTTCTCCTTGTAAAAACAAAGTTCATAGGTAAATGTTTGATATGAAAATAGCTCTCCGTTCGGTCATTGCCGGCAAGCCTCGCCCGAACGGAGAAACCCACCCATAAGGA
>JBCCIA010000382.1:0-6056 GCA_039028475.1 Spirochaetota bacterium
TGCCTATTTCTTGTTCAGTTCCCAATCGAGTCGTGTTTTTGGATGCATAAAAAAAGTTTTTTTTGGTGTCTTTTGGCCATACAAAGCCAAAAAAGTCAAAAACCAAAAACAGTAAGCCAACCGTTTCTATGGAATGTGAGTATACTTTTAACTTTCCATTTGGGTAAGAAAACTTGATCGAATTGCTAAAAAGATTATTAAGAATTGTATTGATAAAAGAAGTTTTTTCTACATAGACAACAATAGATTGGTCGATAGCAACTTCTATTTTGATATTTTTAGCTTGCAGTTTGCTGTTCATAATAGAAAGGGATTCTAAAACTGATGTTTTGAGAGAAATGCCCTCTTGCAATAGCTTGTACTTACCAGAAAGGAGCACCCTTTGTTCACGTACCATTTGCATAATATTCATACAATGCTGTAGACTGTTTTTCATGATATGCAAAGAATTTCCATCTTTGATATTTAAGACACCATCATCTACTAAAGACAATAAATTGAAAACAGATCCTATAGGGTTTATTAAATCATGACAGAGAATGTGGATTAAGGCTTCTTTGTCTTGGCTCATTTTGGAGACTTTTTCTTTTTGATCCTTTAAGTGGATATGGGTTTTGATTCTAGCTATGAGTTCTACCTTATTAAAGGGTTTAGTAATATAGTCAACCGCACCTAATTCGAAACCTCGGACAATATCTTCTGCTTGGTTTTTGGCTGTTAGGAATATGATAGGAATGTCAGAAATAGTTGGATTTTCTTTGATCTTTTGACACGTTGCAAAACCATCCAATTCTGGCATCATAATGTCTAGTAGGATTAGATCTGGAGTATAAATTTCTAAATTTGTTAGAGCATGATTGCCATTTAGGGCTGCAGAAAATTCATAGTTCTCTTTTGATAAAATCTCGCCCAACAACTGGATATTATGTGGGTTGTCGTCAACAGCTAAAATTTTATAAGTAGAGTTAGTAGTTATATCAGCCATACGTAATATATAAAAATAGCTTACGAATTGTCAAGATATTGCTCAAAGTCTTTTAACTTTTCTGGTAACAAGGAAGCATTGAAATTATTTGCGAGATCAGTTAGCTCCAAACCATAGTTTTCTAAAGAAGAGTCCTGGTATTTTGTTCCCAAAGATTGTACACTCGTACCAAATTCAGCAATTTTGACAAAATGTAGGTTATTTTTTAAAGAGTTCCATTCAGGAAGTAGTTCTTGCAATTGGTGTTGCAATTCTAAACTACTTGTTTTAGCAACATACTGTTTGCCTAGTAAAGCATGGACCACTTCGAGTAGTTTTGTTTTTTTAAGAGGTCTAAGTAAAACTTTTGTAAAAAAGTTAGTCTTTTGTTGCAGCATTTCTTTTTGAGAAGTAAGGAGAACAATTGGAATCTGTTTTGTAGAAGGAATCATCTCTAGTTTTCTAGCGACTTCTTCCCCATTGAGTTCAGGCATATTGTAGTCTGTTAAAATGATATCAGGAAGGAGTTGCTGGGCTTTTTCTAGTAGATCTCTACCATTATCCACTTGTACTAGATTGTATTCTTCTCCTAAAAAGTTTTTTAACAAAATACGGTTTAACTCAAAGTCATCAGCAATCAGTACTGTTCGTTTGCCGGCTGGTAATATCTTTTGCTGTTTGTGCGGAGTTTGGGTCGGCTGGGTTAGTTTTTCTGCAGAACACCTTACTTTCCCTAAATCTAGGCAAAAGGTAGAACCTGTTTCTAACTCACTTGTACAAGTAATTTTGGCTCCTAACATATGGGTTAACTTTTGGCAAATCGTTAGACCTAAACCAATTCCTTGGTATTTGTGCTCATTTTTGCCTATTCCTCTGTGAAAGAGTTCGAAGATATGATTTAATTCTTGCTCAGAAACCCCAATTCCACTATCTATAATGGAAAAAGTAATCTTTTCTAATAGTTGGGAATTTTGAAAGTTACTGCGAATTTGCAAAGTGATGGTTCCTTCGCTAGTGAACTTGATAGCATTGGCAAGAAGGTTTCGTAATATTTGCAATATCTTATTTTGATCAGAATAAATTTGTTTTGGTAGGTTGCTTTGCAGATCAACTTTCAATTGGATAGGTTTATGATTTGTGTGGTTTGCAAAAAAATCTTCTAACGGTCGTATGATATTCATCAATGGGAAAAAGTTGGTCTCTAGTGAAATCATGCCTGCTTCTAATTTTGATAGATCTATTAAGTCTTGTATCAATTCTAATAGGATGGCACCACTACTGATGATAGAATTTAAATACTGGGTTTCTTTGCTAGAGGTGATACTCTGTTTGAGAAGGTCCGAGAAGCCGATAATTGCATTCAAAGGTGTACGAATTTCATGGCTGATATTTGCAATAAAAGCACTTTTAGATAGGTTTGCTTTTTCTGCTTCTTTGTTTGCACGCTCTAAATTTTCTTCTATACTTTTCCGATCGGTTATTTCATTGGCAATGGAATAGAATTGGTATATTCCTTGATCCTTATAATAGACAGGTTTGATAAATGTATCAAGCCAGTAAAAAGAACCATCTCTAGATTTATTCTTAATCTCACCCCTCCAAATAGAACCTGATTTTACGGTATTCCAAAGTTCTTGGAAAAATGCTTTTTCATGGTAATTAGAGCTAATAAAAGAATAATTTTGCCCAAGAATTTCTGAGCGCTGGTAACCAGATAATTTGCAAAAATTGTTATTCACATAAGTTATGATTCCTTGTGGGTTTGTTTTGGCCACTATCATTCCTGCATCTAAAGTTTGTTTTATATTGATAATTTCTGAATTGATCTCATTTAGTTCTTCTTTGATTTGGTTTTGTTTATGCAATTGTTTGAAGACTGGTTTGATTACATAAAATAGAATGAAAGACAATCCTAGAATACAATAACAGGCAATACAGGTTAAAACAATGTAATAAAAAACTACTTTGCACATAATGTTATTTTTGATTGCAAAGAGTAATTTATCGTATTTTTGTAAGAGTTTGGTTTTTATTTTCTGGAATCGTAGTACGGATGAGGGATCTGTTGGTTGTTGGTTGAATACTTTTTCGCTTACTTGGTACAATCGTTGGAAGGTTGCTTCTGATGTAAGAAATATAGGATAAATAATTTCTAAATTTTTTTCTATAGTTAGAGCCATCTTTTTTTGGTTTTGTTGTAATTTAGTAAGTTGTTCTTTAAGATTCTGCTTTGTTTGTTCATTTTTAGGGGTGTTTTTACTAGATTTTTCTAGTTTTTCTAATATATATTTATTCTCAATCAGCATGTATTCTAGCTGGTTGTTCTCAGAATAAGAATCAAAAAAATAATAGGCGATTAGCAGTGCAAATAGAATGAGGAAGAAGAATAGTATAAATATTTTTGTGAAGAATTTCTTTTCAGTCAGATCCAGACTATCATTTGAGGTCATATCATTATCTTGTTTTTTCTAGTAGAAATCTTTCCGTAGTATAAAAATTTTGCTTTATGGGAATACTAATCATTTTATCACCGGAAGATCAATCAGAAAATCTGAAAAAGTTTTTAAAAGAATCAAGAGAAAGTGCATACTTTGCAAATTTATTTTTACAGAGATGTTTCAATGGAATCAGTGCCAGCTATTATGAGGTGCAACAGAAAATAGGTAGAGAGGTCGTACTGACTACAAGAAGAAATATACAACAGCAGTTTCATGGAGAATTGCTATCTATAGGACAACTCCTTGATCCAAAAAAGCCAGTTTTATTTGCTTTTGATATGGATTCTACGGTGATCCGGCAAGAAGTTATCGATGAGCTGGCTAGGCACCACGGTGTTTATGACGCGGTTGCCCAGGTCACAGAAGAGGCTATGCAGGGAAATTTAGACTTCACAGAAGCCTTAGATAAACGGTGTAGCTTGTTAAAAGGTTTGACAAGTGAAGGTTTTTCTATTGTATACAAAAAATTGACTTTCCAGCCTGGAATAATAGATTTATTTGCCTATTTACACGAGAAAGGAAGCAAAATTGCTATTTATAGTGGTGGATTCGTCCCCATTTTAGAAAAAGTAGCTCAGCAGTATCCCATTACACACTACGCAGCGAACCATTTGGAAATACAAGATGGAGTGTTGACCGGAAAAGTCCTAGGAGAAATTGTGGATAAAGAAAAAAAGAGGGAGCTTTTGCTTAAGCACAGAGAGTTGCACGGAGTTGCTAGAGAGCAATCTGTGGCCATTGGCGATGGTTCCAATGATTCTTTAATGTTACAGGAAGCTGGTATTGGCATTGGCTTTCATGCAAAACAAGGCTTAAAAAACAAGATTACGAATTGGATAGATACAATGCCACATAGTGTTTTTCGTTTTCTATTTATAGAGTCCTAATTCTAAGGTACCGCAGTTTTGTAAAGGTCTCATCGCTTATGCAACAGGAACATGCAATTCAGAAAATATTACTCATCCAAACAGCGTTTATTGGAGATCTAATTTTAACAACTCCTTTGGTGAGGGAGATAAAAAAGCTGTACCCAAATTCATACCTAGCTGTTGTGATAAACCAAGGTACGGAACTTATTTTGGCTCACAATCCCTATATCGATGAAGTCATTTCTTTAGATAAAAAGAAGATTAAAAAAAGTTTGCGTGCCTTTTTGCAATTTATAGGAAAATTGCGAGAGTATAAATTTGACATTTGTATTGCTGCTCATTTTTCTTATCGTTCTTCTTTGCTTTCTTTTTTATCGGGAGCAAGTACTCGTATTGGCTACAAACAGTCTGGTTTCTCCTTTTTGCATACACAAAAAATAGAACGACCTTTACGGGGTATGCATGAAGTTGAAAAGTTATTTTCTCTTATTTATCCAGAGGAACAAAAACCAACAGACTTGCAACCTGAGTTGCATCTGGTGACAGAAGAAATGCGAGATATAGCAGAGAAAATGCGTATAGATACTTTAGGAGAAAAATCCTATGTGGTTCTTGCACCTTCCTCTGTTTGGCAAACCAAACGTATGCCATTGGCCAAATTCAAACAATTTACCGAGATGCTTCTCTCTGTAAGCAAACAAAAAATTGTCCTGATAGGTTCCAAGGGAGACTTTTCACTCGCTGAGGAGATTTCACAAGTAGATCCTAAAAGAGTTCTTAATTATGCCGGTAGAACAAATTTACAAGAACTCTCTTATGTGATTCGTTTTGCTTTTTGTGTTGTCTCGAACGATTCCTCTCCTATACATTTTGCTTCTGCCCACAACGTACCCACTTTAGCTATATTTGGAGCAACGGTAGCTGGCTTTGGTTATACTCCCTTATCTTCATGGAATTATATATCACAAGTAGAAAATTTACCCTGTCGACCTTGTGGTATCCACGGTGGTTCACGATGTCCGAAAAAGCACTTTTCTTGTATGGAAGAGCAGGATTTGGCAGAGATGCTCCGACAAATCCAAAGTATTCCCGGGTTTCACTAAAGTTATTGTACCGGTTCAATGACTACAGAGTAGTTTGATTGTGTAGATTGGCTGGCGATAGAAGAACCACATTCGAAGAGTGTGCTACTGGGCCGACTGGCTGAAAAACTCATGGTGTCACCACTACTAACTGTTTTCTCACTTCCTGAGGTAAAACTCGTTGAATCGCTATTCGATAGAGAGATGGTAATATCTCTGTAAACCGAATTGCAGTCGAAGTGGCTGTATTCTACAGATCCTGCTGTAGCTGTTATTTTATAGGTACCTGCTCTATTAAAGGTAATTTGTGAAGTAGTTGAAATGTCTCCACAGATTGTATAGGTGCTATCTGAGTCGTAAGAAAACTCTTCCCCAGAGGAACTTACAGTGGTATTTCCGCAAGAGCCAGATTGTTGCGAGGCAGCGGCTAAAAGTAGAAGGGTAGTGGTGTTATCATCTAAAGAGAAATCGCTACTTGACTCTTCCTCCTCTGAAGTGTTCCCACAAGAGATAAGAGTGAAAAGAAGTATGATAAAGCCTAGTTTGAGAAGTTTCATAATTTTTCCTAAATAATTTGTTTGTATGCATTACTTTACTATACCTTAGCATAAATGCAAAATATTTTATAAAATAGAATATAAAA
>JBCCIA010000383.1:0-6047 GCA_039028475.1 Spirochaetota bacterium
ATTCGATAGTTCCAAACTTTTACCCCGAAGCGAATGAAAAAATTATCCAAAAACTCAGTTTCCAAATTTGTATGTATTTGTGTATTGTCTCGTCGGTAAAAATGAGTCTTGACAAAACTACCACGCTTGTTGTTAGCATTGACAATCACAGTGGTAACGCTATGGATGAGTCCTTCCATATTGCCAGGGATCATAATATCAATCAACCAACTCGGAATTACGTAGGAAAAACCTCCAGAGACCTTCGTTTTAGGAATCGAAGCCATTTTGACCTTTAGACTGCTATGGCGTTTCTGATTTGTATACCAAGCCCCTAGCCAAATATTATTGTTTTTGAAAGTAAGACCATAGATATTACCTTTAAAGCTAATATGGATGGGAAAATAAAAACTTTTTAAAGAGGATAAGGAGAAACTTTTTTCTAAGAAAAGCTTTTTCGAAGAAAGGTACGGAACCAATTTGCCAGCAAGAGTATACAATTGCAAATTGCAGGAAAGGTCGTGACTATTTAGGTGCAACTCCATAAAACGATGTCCCTCATTTGTATAGAAATAGATGTGCAACTTGCCAAGAGATTTCAAATCTCGCAAAAAAGTAGCGGCATAGGGATAATCATTGTATAAAAAAAAGTCGGAAAGACGACCCCGCAAATCAAAGGCAGTTACCAATTGCCCTTTATATTTTTTAAGATACACCAAGCGTGATAGGGAAGTGTATTTTTGTAAGTAGTTAGAAAAATGTGGATAACTTTTATAGAAAGAATCTAAAAGCTTACGATTGGTAGTAGTTTTTAAGTTATTATAAAATCTTTTTGTACCAAGTTGTGGGAGCTTTTCTATATTTTTAGGGGAAATGATCTGAAGAAGATTTTCTAACAATAAGAGAAGTGTTTGATCGGAGAAATGCCCCAGATTGGACTTACTCTTGAGATAGGCAGAGAAGGTCGGAGAGTCAGAAAATGTACCTTCTCCTAAGGCAGACTCCTGGTTTTTCTTCAAAGCGTATTCAGAAATAGCATCGCCAAAGTGTGGAGCTGTCATTTGCTTTACGTTTTGTCTGACAATTTTGGTAAAATAACCCTTTCCTGAATATTTATGTGAAAATGTAATTTTCTTAAAACCATTTCCCTGCGCTGATAAATATTTCGATTCATAGATTTTTCTAAATTGGAATTTCTTGAAAGATTGGGAAAGAAAGGTATAAAACTCTTTGGTACGCGTATCATAACTTGCAGGTTGCAAGATATGTTGCCCCCAGTAGAGAAAAGAGCGTATTTTGGAGTTAGGTGCATTTCCTAGCTGCAAAGAAGAGGCGAGTTTTGAAAAATCGACAAAATCCTTACCTGCATAAGTGAAAGAAGCGTAAAAGAATAGGAAAAGTACAGAAAACCATTTTATCATATATACCTGTATATGATAAGTTGGTAAAAACTGAAACTAAAAAAAGACAACTTACGCAAAACCATAAGTTGTCTTTTTGATTTTATGATTTACTTTAACAAATACTCGTATGTATTGTTTGCAAATCATATTCCGGGCCAGATCAAAAACCCTATCATCACGATCTCCAATACAAGCGGAGGTACAACATTTTTATGAAACCCATCCACCACAAGACCTATAAGCCGTCCCATTGCCACGGCTGCAAGAAGAATCGCAACAGGTAAAAACCAAATCGTTTCTTCACGAATTAGACCGGTAATAAGCATGGCAAAACTTCCCAGAAAGAATCCACCTATCACGCCACGCATTGTATTCAAACCGGCTGCCCCATCAGGAGTTACCGAAAAGTTTTGAATCATAGATCGAGGGTTAAACATCGATTTCAATCCAAGGCCAAGCAATAGCAAAGAAATCGCACTAATAAGTATTTTTTGAAATATTTCCATTTTCATTCTCCTGATATTTTTTAAACGAACTGGTATACGGCCTGGTTTGCATTATCCTCAAAAGTCTGTTCTTTCAACTCAGAGAATAATTTTGCCTGATCCACAACTGGTCCTGTCGGAGAACCCATTTTGCTCGCATAGAATCTACCACTTGCAAACTTAGGATTCATAAGACCGTCCACATAACGTTTTGCACCATCCTCAATACTATGCATCATTCCCAGCAATGGCATCAATATACCTCCTACATACTTAAACATAATTTTTTTCAGTAAGGGTAAATCATTCATTCCATTTGTACCTGTTGTACCACCAGGACTCATCGTTACAAAGCGAATCTTTGGATATTTTCTAGCCATAGCTCCCATCCAATAGGCTCCCATTAATTTGACTGCACCATACTCGACGAGAGGATCAGTGTTTTTTTCAAAATAAGACCCATCTGCAATTCCGGCAAAGTCTTCTACAGATGAGTTATGTAGGATTGGACGAGCCACTCCCATTTTTGGAATACCACGAGCAGCTTCCGAGCCAGCATATAAGACTACGGAACCAATGAGATTACGCTCCAAAAGCTCATCGATAAGTACGGCGTGTCCCAAAACATTGACAGCAAACAAATGAGTCACACCATCTTTTGTAAGTGCTTGGGGTGTACGTCCACCTGAACCACCTGCATTCAGTACAACACCATCAATGGGTTGCTGCAAATCCTGCACCGCAGCACGTACGGATTCAGGATACATAACATCCATAATGACAATTTCAAAAATTGATCGGCCGGTAAGCGACTCTAAAGAGTCTTTTGCCATCTCGGCTTTCTGTTTGTTTCTGCATGCCAAATAAATTTTCTGAATATTGCTATCTTTTGCCAATTGCCGTGCACACTCAAAGCCAAGTCCTGCATTTGCACCAGTAATTAGAATTGTTTCCATTGGTTTCATGTTTTATCTCCTTTTAATTTTGGACAAGATAGTCAAAAATAATGCAAAAAAAATTATGATTCGATAGCTGCCATTGCCTTATCTGCGACATTCTGCAATTGTTTGTGTGATGCTCCTGTTTTGGAGAGCACAACCATTCCAGCGATCTGGGCTAAAACAAAATCAGCCGTTTCTGCGATACTGACTTTCTTTGGCAACGTCTCCTGCTCTAACGCCCTAGCCAAAGCTCGCTCGATTTCTCTATGCATTGTTGCTAGACCTTTCTTGAGTTGGTTGGCGACTGCTTCATCATGCAGAGCAAGCTCAACACAACTATTCATCATCAAACAACCGCGCCTATGCCCACTGGAGAGCATTTTAACCCTTGCTTCTAGTAAAGTCCGTACAGCTTTTATTCCATCTTGTTCTTTTAAAACATCTTTAACATTTTCGTCATTGAGTTTTGTATAGGATGCCAGAGCCTCAGCGAACAGTTTGTCTTTATCTCCAAAGGTATCATAAAGACTCTGCCGTCCAATCCCCATAGCTAAACGCAAGTCAGTCATAGTAGTAGCTTCATAACCACGACTCCAAAATACCTCCATTGCTTTTTCTAACGCTTGTCTTCTATCGAATTCTTTCCTTCTTGCCATTTAGGAAACCATACAAATTCTGGATAAATATGTCCAGAATTTTTTTATAGATTAGCTTTTTTCACTCAAAAAGGTACCTAGTTAGCTTGGATACCTTTATAAAGACGTTTGAGTAAACTCTTTATGGCCTTTTTAACCTCCATACTTTTTGCTAATTCTTTGATTCGGCTGTTAAAAAGCTTTATCCATGCACTTAAAAGTGCTCACCAAAAAGCAAAAAAACCAATTTTTTTTTCAATTGTCACAAATTCTCAACTTTTTGTCACGAATCATCATAGTATTTAGATCAATTCTATGATAGGATGTATTTAAGCTAATAAAGGAAAAAAGAATGAAAACAAGTAAATATAGTAAAACCACCATCCCATTAAGCACTAACTGGAACGGTCATACAACAAGGGTGATAGACAGAAATTATAAAAATGATTCTATGACCCACACAAATGATAAACAAAATTTCATTGTAACTCCTTACAATGCAATTGACTTTTCAAGAAACCTTAAAGCAAAGACTAAACTATTGTATGCTTTGCGTAAATTTCTCAAGAGTACAGCAAAAATGGCTAAAGTGGCCGCTATAACGGAAGTAATTGACCCACTAGATAAATCAAGCATAGAAGTGAACGTAGTATCAGAAATACAAACGCACGCTATTATGTTAGCAAACCTAAACAGTGCTGAAATACATCCGTCATTAGTAAAAAGTCACTCTGAAATCTTACTTCGTATGTTGTTTGACGTACAAAGCTCGGATAACGGAGCGAATCAATTCTTATCACTCTTCTCTGGACTAATAAATAAGCATCCAGATCTCGACTATGAGGAGAAAACAGTGGAGGGACATTATGTAACTGCTGAAGAAGCACAACACTACCACTTAACAGTCTACTTAATACATAATATGATAGAAGCCCTTACTATTAAAATCGCCCCAGAAGGTAGTAAATTAGCAAATGAAGGAGCATTTAGTTGTACAAACCAGGTCAACGATATACTAAACCAATTGTATCAGCACGCAAATAACCTTTCAAATCATCCAATAAAAAGGGGACATGTACTAGAAAGTACAAGAACCATATCGCAGTACATCGAGGAATTGAAAACTATTCAAGATCTTGTTAGTAGACTTTGTGAAGAATTTTACAAGCAAAATCGAATAGGATGGTGGTTCGCTACATACCAATTGCAAGGCTACAAATTAGAAGGTTTCGATCATTCTAATACCGTTAAATGTGGTATATCTTTCAAAGCTCATGAAACAAACGTGTTGCTTAAGGAATGGATGAACACAATAGAAAAAACTTTAACAAACGGCACATTAACCGTAGAAAGATTCATAGAGCTTTTGCAAGAATGGCAGAAAAATCCATGGCAGTACGCCGTCGAAAAAAATCGCTAATAGAGGAGGTAACAAATACAGTATTTGAGATAATGTTCTTTAAGTTAGTTTTTTCTTTCAGAGTACACTTTTAGAACTATACACTGAAAGAATTAACTCGATTTATTTCTACTAAGAAAACTATAACTTCTAGTGTTTTAGTTTTTTCTACATTGTCACGAATTCTCAATTTTTTGTCACGAATCCTCATTGTTCTCAAGACCTAAACATGATAAAGTTTATTACCAATATAGAAAAAAGGAAAAAGAAATGAAAGAAATAAAAGAAATAAAATTTAGCAAAATATTAGCGGTCTTCTATATAAGTTGTTTGCTGATAAAGTGTGAAACAACTAGTATCAGAAACAAAGATAAATTACTAGCCGCAGTACCACGAGCTATCTTGTCACTAGCAAAAGAATCACACTACAATAATTCAAATATACTCCAAGCAAATTTTTTTGAGCAACTTAGCAACAACACGTGGTGGACAATTTCCATTGTCTCGGTAAGAAACAAATTCGCTCCCAAATATAGTATACCAACCAAAACAAATGGCGAAATACTTAAAAGATGGCTGAATACAGTAGGCAACCACGATGATGACCACGATGATGACCACAATGATGACCACGATGATGACCACGATGATGACCACGATGATGACCACGATGATGACCACGATGATTCATGAGGCTATGTATGCGGAAAATATACAGAAATGATCTTTAAAGCCATTACTAAAAAATGTCGCGTTGGTAAAAACAATGCGACATAGTCAACAATATTTACTACACGTGTCGATTACAATGGTTAATCAAAGATAGAAATAGCTCAGGTCAAACTTAACTATTTGACAGTTTGCTTACTTGTATCCCTTTATAAAGATGTTTTAATAAATTCTTTATAAGTTTTTTGTATTTACTTTCAGATATCACATCAAAAAAGATTTGTTTTTCTAATACAAGGTGAGAAACTCCATGAACCATTGACCAGGCAGAAAGTGCAATTTCTTCAGAATTCACATTCTTTATTGTATTTTCTTTTTGGGCATTTCTAATGATATCTACAAGTAAATCAAAAGCAAATTTTCCCTCTTCTTTTAAGTCTTGGTAATTAGAATGGTGTTCAATGTGGCTACCGTACATAATACGAAAAAGTTCTTTATGCTCAATAGCAAACTCTACTCAGGGGGGTCCCTTTAGA
>JBCCIA010000384.1:0-6027 GCA_039028475.1 Spirochaetota bacterium
ATGCTAGACCAAGCCACGGCATATCTAGTTGGAAACCCAGAATAACTAAAATAGGTAGTAGTAAACAACTGTAGTAACGAATCGATTCAAACATTACGCTTCTCCTTTACGCTTAAAAAACTTATTTTTACAATATTATAGTATATTTTGACCTAAAATAAGATTTTACAAAATAAGTGTCAACCTATTTTTGCACCCATTCTTGTAGGACTTCTTGGAAAGTGTCATCTGCTAGTGTAGGAGTATCGTACAAACCTGCATTTTTCCGTTGCCGGTAGGCTTCGTAGAGCGATATGGCACATGCCACTGAAATATTTAAACTTTGCACCATCCCTACCTGTGGAATGATAAAGTTCCTATCTGCTAAACGGTGTGCTGTTTCAGAGACGCCGCTATGTTCGTTGCCAAACACAAAGGCAATTGGCCCTGTAAGGTCTAAATCGTACAAAGAAACGGATTCTTTACTCATATGAGTGGTGTAAATCTTCTTTTTTTCCTGTCGCAGCTGGGCAAAACAGGTTTCAATCGAATCGTGGCTTTTGATATTTACCCATTTTCTGGCACTCGCAGAGCTTGTTTTACCTAAGCGAGGTAGCGGCTGTCCACTGTGGTAAACTCGGTGGACATTTAGAATACCTACAGCATCACAGGAACGTAAGACTGCGGAAAAATTGTGTGGGTCATTGATATTTTCTGCTACGAGGGTTAGATCGAGGGTTCTTTTTTCAACTGCTCGTGTTAGCTTTTCTAACCTCTCCTCCGTGACAGTACTGAGTATTTTGTTGCTTTCCTTAGATTTCATAATTATGTGGGATGGTTGCCCTACGTTTTACAACAATGATGCCATCTACAATTTTTACGTAATTGTCCTCATAATTGCTATGGCCAGATTTATTGATGAGTTTGACATTATTTCCTATATAGCAATCTTTATCGATGATTGCATTCTTGATGATACAGTTTTTACCAATTCCAACTGAAATTTTCCCGCCACTAGGGTCCATGCTTCCATAGGAGTCTGCCCCCATTACCAGAGAATTGCTTACTTCAGAGCCACTATCGATTACCTGGCGTACACCGATTACGCTGCGTTCTATCTTGGAATCATTGATAATACAACCTTCCGAAAGTAGGGCTTTGTTGAGTCTCGCACTGTTGACTTTGATAGGTGGCAAGAAACGCGGTCTGGTATAAAATGGTGTGTCTTCCAAGTAAAGGTTAAATTTAGGAAAGTCATCGGTTAACATGAGATTTGCTTCATAAAAATTTTTGATGGTTCCAATATCTTCCCAGTATCCATCGTAAACATAGGATTTGACTTTGTGCGTGTGTAAGGATTTGGGAATGATTTCTTTGCCAAAATCGGTGTAGGTGGGGTCCTCTAGTAATTCTATGAGAGTTTTTGTATTGAAAATATAGATTCCCATCGATGCTAGGTACGTGTCGTCTTCACGCCGGAAAGATTCTACATGGCCTATTTCCTTAGGTTTTTCATAGAAGTCGTGGATCCAATTGTTTGTATCACTTGCTACAATTCCCAAACCATGTACCTTGTCTGCGCTTACAGGGTGGGTTGCAACAGTGATTTGGTTTTCGGGGCTGGAGAGGTGAACTTCTAAAAACTGGCTCAGGTCCATATTGTACAGTTGATCTCCAGAAAGGATGATGATATAATCAGCTCTATAGTCTTCCAACCTTGGCAGTACCTTTCGTACTGCATCGGCGGTTCCTTCAAACCAGCGAACGGAAGATATGGTTTGTTCGGCCGCTATGATCTCCACAAAACCCTGGCGAAAGATAGAATTGAAATTATAGGTCCGCGATATATGACGATTTAAGGAGTAAGAGTTGAATTGGGTCAAAACATAAATCTGTGTAAAACCACTATTGAGAGCATTTGCTATAGGAATATCAATAAGTCTATACTTCCCACCAAAGCTAACAGCAGGCTTGGAGCGTTTTTCTGTTAGAGGGAGAAGTCTTGTGCCTTTGCCGCCACCTAGGATGATAACAATTGCCTTATGGTTTCTTTTGTTTGAGTACATATACGTCCTTCCTTATGATTCGATAAATGCTTTGATAATTGCTTTGCCTGTCATATTTTTGCTTATTGTATCTGCTGCTCTTTCTGGATGGGGCATCATACCTAGAACTTTGTGATCTTGTGACGTAATCCCAGCAATATCATCGATAGAACCATTGGGATTTTCTTGGTAACGAAAAAGAACCCTGCATTCATCACGCAGTTGTTTGAGCGTATCCTCATCCGCATGGTAACGGCCTTCGCTATGTGCGATAGGGATTGCTAAAGAAGTAGAATGCAGCTTTTGGCTAAGCGGGTGATTCGCATCCACTGTAAGGTTTACAGTTTTACAAATGTATTTCATGTTGGTATTGCGTACCAAGGCTCCTGGAAGTAGGTGTGATTCGGTAAGTATCTGAAAGCCATTGCAAATTCCTAAAACTTTCCTACCTGAATTTACGTGGTTTTGCAAGGAACGCATTGCATTGGAAAATCTAGCAATAGCACCGCTACGCAGATAATCACCATACGAAAAACCACCGGGAAGGACCAGTAAGTCATAGTCTAAGGCAAAACTCTCTCTGTGCCATATATAATTGGTATCTAAATGGAACTGTTTTTGTAAAATTTCTCCAATGTCTTTGTCACAATTGGAACCTGGAAATGTGATGATGCCTGCTTTCATTGTTTATACTGCTACTATTTCTACTGAATATGATTCAATTACAGGATTGACAAGAAGGTTTTTGCAAATCCTGTCGATATCTTCTTTTGCTGATTCTTTATCATTTGCATCGAGTTTTACTTCGATGTATTTACCTATACGAATGTCATCTACCGCTTCTTCTCCCATCTCATGCAAGGCGCGTTTTACTGTGTTGCCCTGTGGGTCTAGTACCGATTCTTTTAGCGTTATACTGATTTTTCCAATAAACATTTATGTATCCTTTTTTCTAAGTCCTTGTATTTGTTTTGCATTTTTTGGATAATATCCTGAGGAAGTTTGGGAGCTGGCGGACTTTTATCCCAGCTAAGGGTTTCTAAATAATTGCGTAGGATCTGCTTGTCATAGCTTGGAGGCGATATACCAGTTTCATAGGTGCTCTTATCCCAATAGCGAGAAGAGTCTGGAGTCAAAAGCTCGTCAATTAGTATGATTTCCCCTTCATAAAATCCAAATTCAAATTTTGTATCACAAAGAATGAGATCTTCCTGTTCTAAAATCGCAGCTGCCGTTTCGTAGAGGTAGAGAGAAGTTTTTTTGAGTTTTTGAAAAATTTCATCTCCCACTTCCTCTTGCATTTGGCTTTCTGAAATGTTTTGGTCGTGTCCCGAATCATTTTTTATGGCTGGAGTGAAAATAGGTTCTGCTAACTTCTCGGATTCGCGTATACCTAGAGGATAGGATAAAGAAGCGATCTTTCCTGTCTGGCGGTACTCTTTGTAGGCAGAGCCAGACAAGTAGCCACGTACGACGCATTCGTAATCAATTCGTTTGCATTTTTTTACTAGAACAGAACGATCTTTGAAGTAAGAATTGTCACGGAAGGGCAAGGGGAAATTCTCTAGAGTGGTTTCTATGATGTGGTTGGGAACTTGCTGGAAGAAATGAAACCACATATTGGAGATTTGGTTTAACACGATACCTTTGTCGGTTATGGATTCGTCAAATACTACATCAAACGCAGAAATCCTATCCGTTGAACAAAGAATCAACGCATTGCCATGTTCATACACATCTCTCACTTTACCTACATATGTTGGATTCATTCTTCCACCTTTACTGAAATAAACGCAATATCGTCTTGTGGAGGATTGTTCTCACCACAGTAATTTTGGATTTCTAACATAATGTTTTTAATTATATTTGTATGACGGTTTTGCATCGTTTTCTTAAAAATTTCTATCAAACCTTTGGTTTCTAACATTTTATCTTCAGGGGACAGTGCTTCATTCGCTCCATCGGTGTACAATAGCAAAGTGGAACCTTTTTCTAAGTATATTTGCCTGACATTGCTCTCACGTACCATTTCTAAATCTATGATGAGTGGACTCATTCCAGGCAATTCAAATATCTCTCCTTCTTTAGAACACACCAACGGTTTTGGATTGCCACCATTTATATATTCTAGTTTATAATCCGTGTCGAGGATGCCATAAAAAAAAGTTATAGAATAGTTTTCAGGAATAGCTTGGATCAGGTTTTTGCGCAGAAGGCTGACTCTTTCCTCCAGACCTAGGTCTGTGGGAAGAGAGTTGAGTTGCATTTTGAACATGGCTCCTAAAAGAGCGGCTGATGGACCGTGGCCAGATGAATCAGAGATGACTAGGTGTAATTTCGTATTTTCTACCCATGCATCCACAAAGTCACCACTGATTTGGATAAAGGGTTGGAAGAAGAGGCTGATCTGACTCTTGTTCCAGGAGATCTCTTTTTCGGGAATGAGCAATTTCTGCACTTTGCGAGCTGTTTTCATCTCCCTTTCATAATTGGCTTTCTGTTCTTGTACGATATCTTGCAAACGTTTGATCCGGCAGAAAGCGCGCACTTTTGCTGATAGTTCTTTTTTATCTATGGGTTTGCTAATATAATCATCTCCCCCATGCGATACCGCTTCTTCTAAGCCTGTATTTTTATCCATAGCTGTAACAAAGATGATCGGAAGAAGCTGGAAGTTTGGTTCTTGGCGCAATTCTTGGCAGAACTTAAATCCAGTCTCTACAGGCATGTGTACATCTAAAAGCATAATGTCGATTTTTTGTTTTTCCAAAATCTTTCTAGCTTCTTCTGTACTTTGGCTAATGGTAACTTGGTAGTTTTGCCGAGACAGAATTCTACTCAGTACTTTGACAATGTTTATATCATCGTCTACAACGAGAATATGATAGTCTTTATTATCTATGCTAGAGGTCGGATTTGTCATACGGCTAGCCATCTTGTTTGCTTTCTCTGAGATAGTACAAGGTATAGTTGATTCTATCATGTCTATGGATAAGAATATAAAGCAATAAAAATAATAGGTGATATGCGAAGATAGAAAGCCAGAAGGTAAGTCTCATATCACTATCCATACCACTCTTACCTAAAACAGAACCGGGGTGGTTGCCTGGATTGTCTATCCAGCGAATTGCTCCCCAGGTTATGACCGCATTGAAAGCACATATGATGCTCAGGAAAGCTGAGGTGATTGCTTTTTTTTGCATGCCAACGATTAGCTTACGAATGATAAAGTAGGCTCCTAGACTGATAACAAGGATGAAAAAGGATTGCAACCTTGCATCTGTCCAGTCCCAAGGTGTCCCCCAGGCACTTTTCGCCCATATCGGTCCCGAGAAAAGTACACAAATAGCAAAGATAGCAGCTATTTTGTTCATGCTATAGCTACGCAAATCCCAAATGACATCTTTTTTTCGTAGGTAGATGATACCGAAAAGGGAGGAGAAAAACGGAGCGTAGAGCGCTACCCAAGCCACAGAAACGTGGAAATAAAAGATTCTATGTGACAAACCTTGTTGCAGAATGACATTGGGGTAGTATAGGCTTAGAATGAGAGAAGCTGGGAAAAAAAGTGTGAAAAGGGCGTACAGAGAATAGTCAAAGGATACGCTTTTGATTTTTATGAACATTTTATACACTAAGAAAAAATTTATTGTTTGTAATTAAATCATTTACTAGTAGAATGAATGCGTTTCCGACGGAGGCTTTTTTGGACAAATCTGTAAACGAACAGATTGTGAATGATTTCCTACGTTTTTTAAAAGATACGGATGGGTTTCACGTCAATCTAATAAGGATTTATTTACGAATCATTCCCGCTCCCGAATTGGTAGCGGTTGTAAATGCAAATATCGAAGATGAAAAGTTTAAGGAAAGTATTTTTTATTATTTTTGGTTATTTCGTAAAGACTCTGAAATTTTTGAACTTTTGAATGATGAGATATTTCCAGAAAAGATATTGGTAAACTATATCTACTATGGTTTTGGCAAATGGATTGCTTCTGGA
>JBCCIA010000385.1:0-6019 GCA_039028475.1 Spirochaetota bacterium
AAAAAGGGAAGTTTACAAACGAATGATACAATTCACTGCAAAGTTGACCCAGAACGGCGGCGAAACCTCACCCACCACCATTCTGGTACCCACCTTTTAAACGGTGCACTACGCTCTATTTTAGGCAATCATATCATGCAAAAGGCATCTCTAGTTTCTGATAATTACCTGCGTTTTGACTTTTCCCATCCATCAGCTCTTTCGCAAGCTGAATTAGACGGTATCGAAGCAAAGGTCAATGAAGCGATAGCCCAACAAGTACCAGTTGCTACAAAAGTTCTACCACTAGAGGAAGCCAAAAAAACTGGAGCAGTAGCCGCCTTCGATGAAAAATACGGTGCTGAAGTACGGGTCATTCAGATGGGAGACTACTCGACAGAATTCTGCGGTGGTTGCCATGTAGAGAATACAGCAGAAATCGACTATTTTGCCATCACCAAAGAATCCAGCCCAGGAGCTGGCAACCGTCGTATTGAAGCTGTATGTGGTGAGGCACTAGAGAATTACTACCTAGAGGAGTTCGCAGAATTGCAAAAACGCCAAGCCAGTCTAGAAGCAGAAGCCTCTACCCTAGAGCTAGCCATTGCTAAATCTAGCAAACAGGACGTTCTCCGCCCAGAACAAATAAAAAAAATCTTGGCAAGTGAAAAAGCACAAGCTGCTAGGACTTTAAAAAAAGCATTGCAAGAATTACAACAATCCTTAGCAGAAAAACAGGAACAGATAGGCAAAGCCAAAAAACAAAAAGAAAAGAGTAAAAGTAAAGATCTTCTTGGGCTAGACCAAGAAATACTGGCTACCGCTATTGAGAAATCTGGTATCCAAGTCATGCAGAGAATTTTTGATTCCTCGATAAAGGTAGATGCACTCAAACAACTTGGTGATAAATTAAAGAATAAAGCGGAACCTGTTGTAGTCCTTTTTGCAATCGACTCTGGTAAAAGTGCCACCTTATTGTATATGGCAAATAAATTTGCTCTAGAGAAAAATATAAACTGTAACCATCTACTCAAAGAAACCTCTGCAATTGTTGGCGGCCGAGGCGGAGGAAAACCTGATATGGCACAAGGAGGCGGTAAAGATGCTAGCAAAATTCCCGCTGCTTTGCAAAAAGCTATAGATTTAATCGTATAACAAACCTAACGAACAGGAGTTTTATAATGGCAGATCCATCATTTGACGTAATTTCTAAAATAGAAAAGTCTGAGTTAGCCAATGCCGTCACCCAGGCAAATAATGAAATCAACAATCGCTTTGACTTCAAAGGTTCCCAGTCAGAGATCAAATTAGAAGAAAACCAATTGGTTCTACTATCTGACGATGATATCAAGATCAAACAAGTTATCGATGTCGTTGAGAATAAATTAGTAAAGCGTGGTATAGGGCTAAAAGCCTTTGATTTTGAGGGGAAAGTAGAGGGAGCTACAGGTGGAACGGTACGGCTAAAAGTCAAAATACAAACCGGTTTGGAAAAAGAGCATACCAAGCAAATTGCCAAACTAGTCAAAGATTCCAAGCGTAAAGTACAAGCAGCCATTATGGGAGACTCCGTACGTATTTCTGGTAAGAAAAAAGATGACTTACAAGCCGTACAAAAATTGCTTAAAAGCGCCGATCTAACGTTTGATCTCCAATTTACCAATTATAAGTCCTAGGGCAAAATAGAAATAGTTCTTGCCATATTTTGAAAACAGATCATTGTTTGGTATAAAGCTTTGGAGGGCTTTTTATGTACCTTATATCAATTCGGAATTTGTTACTTCTCTTCTTCCTTTCTTTTGGTTTTTTAACTGCCAAGGTAGCAGAAGACGATGCAAAAGTTTTACAAGACCTCAAGAAACAAGTAGGAGATCTTAGCGTCAGAACGAACAAGCTCATCAAAAGTCTGGAACAGTCCTCGCAAGACATCCGTAAC
The DNA here is from genome assembly GCA_039028475.1 of Spirochaetota bacterium. GTDB lineage: Bacteria > Spirochaetota > Leptospiria > Leptospirales > Leptospiraceae > JBCCIA01. The sequence continues at coordinate 1,916 of JBCCIA010000385.1, forward strand.
CTAGAAGCAGAAAATGGTAAGCTGCGCAAATCGTTAGCGGAAGCAAACAAAGAAATCGAGATTCTCAGAAAGGCTATGCAGCAAAAAGATACTGAACTAAAAAAGGCTAGCGTCGCAGGTGCAAAACAAAAGGACTCTGGCAGTTCTACAGCAGAAAAACAAGCACAAAAAACTTCCTCAACTCCGAAAGTGACAGAGAACAAAAGCCCAGCCAAAACCAAAGAGAAAAAACAACCTTCTACTAAATCTACTACTGACAAAGAAGCACTGAAACAAGAAACCCAAGCTATCCAAAAAGAGATCAAAGAGATTCAGTCTACCCTCAAAGGTCTGAATCAAAAGCATGGTATTAAGTAAAACTACTGTTTGCTTTGGCTATTTTTTTGTAGGAGTTTTTCTTTTTTGGCAGAACCCTATGCAAGCGGTTGCAGTTTCTGTGCAGCCGCGCCAAGCTAGCCAGGAAATTACGAACTCTGTTAGCTTCTACTTAGAAGACAAAGCTCAGGCAATTTCTGCCGAACAGATCCTTGCAATGCCAGCTGAAGAGTTTTCAAGCTTTGCAAAAAAAAACTCATCCAGCTTTGGCGTAAAGGGACTGTCTCTTTGGCTACGAATTGCACTGCACAACCCAAACCAACAATCACTAGTTCGCTATTTAGAAATTGCCCATCCACACCTAGATTTTGTAAGCCTTTACCAAAAAAAAAACAAACAACTAAAACTGCTAGCTAAGTCTGGAAAATACCTACCTATCTACAAGAGACAAATAAAATATAAAAACCCTGTCTTTCCAATACAACTAGTAGCAAAAAATACCCAAACTTATTACATCCACATCTCCTCTTCCGGTGCAATCAATATTCCTCTGCTGCTTTGGCAAAGCAATCGTTTCTATGACTATATAGGGACCACAAACTATCTATACGGGTTTTACTTTGGTATTATGGTAGTGATGGCTTTGTACAACCTGTTTATTTTCTTTTCCACTAAAGAAAGCGCGTATTTATATTATATCTTCTATATTCTCTGTTTTGCCTTTATGCAGATAGCAAAAAATGGTCTGCTAGGTCTATTGACCAGAGATGCAGTAGAGCTAGAACGGCATTCTGTTCCCCTACTGATTGCAGGTTCCATTATTTTTTCTATTTTGTTTTCCCGCAAATTTCTCAACACAAAACAGAATTCCAAGACTTTTGACAAAGTTCTCTTGGGGCTCAGTCTTATCACATTTACCATTCTCCCCATTACTTTGCTTTACCCCATACATATCGGATTGCAACTGGGTCTACTATGTGCTGGTATTTGGTCAATCGTGATGCTTTTTCTCAGTCTATTTTTCTTGTATCTAGGATACCGTTTGGCAAGATTTTTCTTCTTGGCTTGGGCAGTACTCATACTTTCGGTCTTCACTTCCGCTCTACATGTAGCTGGCTTACTCCCGGATTCTTTTTTCACCCTGCATTGTATGGAAATCGGTTCTGCACTGGAAGTAATTCTACTCTCTCTAGCATTGGCTGACCGTATCAATTTATTAAAAAAAGAAAAAGAAGAAGCACAAAAACGTTCTCTACAACGACAAATTATCCTAACTGAATCCTACGCTCGTTTTGTTCCCCAAGAACTATTGACCTTACTTTCCCGCAAAGAGATCACCGACATCCACTTGGGTGACGCCATCGAGAAAGAAATGACAGTGCTTTTTTCTGATATTCGCTCCTTTACCAGTATATCAGAAACGATGTCGCCAGAAGAAAACTTTCAATTCCTCAATGGAATTCTAAAACTCATTGGTCCTATCATCCGCAAGCACAATGGTTTCATAGATAAGTACATCGGTGATGCTATTATGGGTTTATTTCCCTACTCCCCGCAAGACGCGGTGAAAGCCAGTATCGAGATTTGCCATGCCATTGATGCTCTCAATCATAGTAGAGCAGAAGAAAACAAAGTCCCTATCCAAATAGGTATTGGTATCAACACGGGAAATGTGATATTAGGAACCATTGGTGAGAGCAAACGAATGGAAGGGACAGTGATTTCTGATACCGTCAATCTATCTTCTCGTTTGGAAGGACTCACCAAGCGTTATGAAAGCCGCGTCATTCTTGGAGAAAGAACAGTCGAGGAATTGTCGAAAATACATGTCTTTTCTTTGCGGTATTTAGATTGGGTGAAAGTTAAAGGCAAAAACCAAGCCATTCGCATCTATGATCTTCTCGATGCAGAAAACTCCGCAAAAAGACAAGACAAACTCGCAATTCTACCACAATTGCAAGAAGCTATAACAGACTACCTAGCAAAAAACTTTTCTAGTGCCAAAAGCAAACTTTTACAAATTCTCAATACAATTCCTACAGAAACACTGGCAAAGTTGTACCTACAAAAAATCGAAGCCATCGAAGGGCATGACTTACCAGAAGATTGGGACGGTAGCACCCAGCTATTTAGCAAATAACTCCTAGTTATCTATCGCAAAACCAAGAATATTCCGTGAATGGTGGTTGGAATCTTTTATCATAATTTTATAGGCTTCTATAAGTCTTGCTTCGTCCACAGAAGAAACTGTATTTCTCGTCTCTGTTGCTACAATTTGGATGGTTCGTATCACCAATTCTTTCAAAAAAGCCTGGGTAGCATTTTTTGTCATAGCAACAATCTCATCTATATTCTCACAAGATGCACCGTACTGCTGCAAATAACTTTCGATGAACTTTTTCCTCAAATCTTTAGAAAGTGCTCCCATAAAAATACACTGACTGATTCTACCCGGCCTATCTTTTATGGCTGACTCAATCCTTTCAATCGAATTAGTCGTTAAGATAAAGCAGACCTTATCGTTTTTAGAAATACCATCCAGTTGATCGAGAAATTCACCTAGCAGTGTAGTCTGGTAATTTATATCCCGACTAGAAAACAACAGATCAACATCCTCAAGGATTACGAGTGACGGTTGCAACAGCCTAGCAATTTGACAAATAGATTTGATCTCAAAAAGTGATTTTCCCTTGCCAATAACACTGGTAACATTTTGCAATTTATTGGCAATGTACTTGCTAGTATAGGTTTTTCCGGTACCTGGTGGCCCATAGAATAATATTCCTCTCTTTAACGGAATATTGCTCTTCTGTAGAATTTCATAATTCTCAATAAAATCAAAAATCGAGTTTTGCAATACTTTCTGGATTTCTGCATCCAAGATAATCTTTGCATCATCAATCTTCTCTTTTTCGAGAAAGTTCAACTCAATCCTTTCCTTCGATTCTGTTTCTCCGAAATAATTTTTTATCTCTCCAGTGATTTCTACCTCAATGATACTGTTTTTATATATAGAGTTTTCTTGTGCAAGAGCTTCGACCTTTTCAAAAATTTTATCTCCATCTTCAGGTTTTTGTATTGCGAGAGAAAATTTCCCTTTATTCGTATAGTGCTCCAATTCAAACTTGATCACACTTGTTTCTAACTCGTTCAAAATAACGATAAAAATAGTATCAGGAAAGAATTCAGACTTATCAAATTGTGTTGCAAAAGATTTATAGGTAGGCTTGGTAATAGATCTATCATTATCTCCTGTAAAATCTTTCTCTAAAATACTTTGTAGTGAATTTGCATTAGATATCTTTAAGATTGCACCACCAGCCTCTATAGCATAGGTCTGCAAAGCTCTAAAAATGTCGACGTATTGGAAGTTATGATAGATTCTCTCTAACACCTGGTAAGATGATAAGTTTGTCATATCTTTAAAAAGTATGTGATCGATGAATTCTTTTTTAGAAACAAAGAAAACTCTAAAAGAAAGCAGAATAGTCGGAATAACGCTAGAGAATAGAATATAGCCTTTAAAAGGTTTCTCAAAGTAAAACCATATCCAAGCAGCAAATAGCCAAACAAACAAGAAAAATAATAATAAAAAGCTATGTATAGAATACACACTGAAAAATCTTCTAAAAAGCATCACCAAACTCCGTCAGAATCAAAATCTGCTTTTCTAACAATCCGTCAACAAAAACAGATTTTTATTCCGAAGTTATATGCCAAACTAAGTCCTTTTAATCTAACCTATGTGTCTTCCACAGTTTGTCTAAATTAGGGTTGTTATACCAAGTT
>JBCCIA010000386.1:0-6013 GCA_039028475.1 Spirochaetota bacterium
AAATGCTTTGATTTGTTCCTGTTGCTTGTTCTTGGATGCAAGAAAAACATAGCCGCCTTGTAAAGAAGTCAGATCTGTCGTCTCCTTTTGTAGTATCGGAATAAGGTCAGAAAACTCTTTTGGATATTTTCCTTGTATGATGCTCTTAGAAATTGTGACAATCGAGTTGGGCAAGTCAGCAAAGTCTTTTTGACGATTGACGATCTCCAAAATTACAAATCGATCTTCTACAGCCTCTGAAGCAGTATATAGGTTTGTTTGTTGGATTTGCAACAATTTTTGTGCGTCCAGCGAATAAATAGCTGCATTATTTGCGAGAAGATCGGCTAGTACAGCACCAGCATCTACAGAAGGAAGTTGGTTGCGGTCTCCCAAAAAAATAAGCTTCGTATTAGGTCTCACTGCTTCCAATAAAAAATTCATCATCGATACGTCGAGCATAGAGACTTCATCAATGACGACAATTTTTGCATGTAAGGGATTCTCTCTATGGTACTGGAAAGAATTTTTTATCGGATGGTAGCGCAGTAGCCTATGAATCGTTACACCTTCTAGTCTATCTACTACTTTGATTAGTTTTTCTGCTAAAGGTCTTTCTTGTAAATTCTTTTTGACCACATCTGCCAATTTTTGCGCTGCTTTACCAGTGGGAGCTGTTAGAATAATTTCATCTTCTTGTATATTTTCCATTACTAGGTAATAGTAGATTAGACGAGAAACAATTGTCGTCTTTCCTGTTCCAGGCCCACCAGAAATAATAAATGTACCTTTCAAAAGACTGAGAATAACAGCAAGTTTTTGTTGCAAATTTAAGGAAAACCCTGTTGCTTCTTTTTCTCCTTTTTCTACCAATTCATGGATTGTAGCAAAAGATCTATGCGGTTTTTCCATAGCAATTCTATGTAAAATTTTTTGTTTCACTTGCCAAGCTGCATAAAAGTACTTATGAAAATAAAGATAGGATCGATTGGTAGTTGTAAGCACTACAAGTGGCTTAAATTCTAATTGAAAATTGCTTGTAGAATTGGTACTGAGTTCTTTCTCATCGATATAAGCCATGGTAGCATACTGTTTTTTCACTAGGTTTGCTTGTAGGGTTTCCAACGATTCTATTACAAAATTCTGGTCAAAGCCTAGACGTTCGCTCATCGCAGACAGTGCATCTGTTTCAAGAGAAATGCAGAGACTTCCCTCCGAAAATGCCTGGAATAAGAGGAGGAGAACTAGGTGCAATTCATGCGACGTCTTATCCTCAAAAGAGAGAATATCAACTATACTAAAATAATCAGAAACGCGTATTTGTAAGGAAGAAATAGCATGAGAGTACATTTGGTAAGTAACACTCTTTTTTTTCCACTTGAAATGATTTTGTAAATAAGGCAACAGGTGCTCAAAGGGCGATGTTTCATTCAGGCTCATTGGTTCTACCAGCTAAAATTTGTTGTATCTTTACCTCTGCATCTGCTACCTCGTCTGCTACAATATGCACAACTCCATTGTCTTTTTCTCCTAAACCTCGTAAAAAAACGTAATAGACTCCTCCGAACCGCTCCCTGAGAAATTTCGTAAAATCCCACTTTTGCTTTTCTATTGTCAGTAGCGATTTATAGAGTGCGTATACATATAAATAGTATTGTATGTCATAAGAAGAACTTTGTATCTTAGCTTTTAAATAGCTCGGCGTATAATCATCTAAAGAATCAGTTTTCCAATCCAGGATGTAATACTTGTTGTTTTGTAAAAATACTAGGTCTATGCTTCCAGTAATAAGTTGTTTCTGCTCTTGCTGTAAATAGGAGTATAAAAAGTCTACTTCGGTCAATTTGTCATTGCTTGGGATTGATAAGAAGTTAGATTGCTTAGGGAAGTAGGGTAAGAAAATCGCACGCCAAAGTATTTTTGCGACTTCTTGGTAGATCTTTTTATCTTCTGCATCTCCTGCAATACCACGAATTTCATATTTGTATTTAGGATAAAGCTGTTGGTATAAGATAACAAACTCTTTGCACTTACTAAATTCGCTGAACGACTGGAGGTTTGTAAGTCTGGTATATGGTAACTTTTCCAAAAGTTCGTGTAAAAAGAGGCCTACAAACCGACTGCCTGGCAATGCTGTTTCTAGCAAATTATTTTCTTCTTCCTCTTCTTCCTGCGAATAGAACGTAACGATTTGCTCATTCCAAACCGATGCATTTTCCTTATTTTCCAGATGTAAATTCTTCTTTAACGAAGTGTATGAGTAAGCTAGAGCAAAACGAGAAAATAATTCTTGGTTTGGATAGGGGAAAGTGATTTGCTTTGCTACTAGTAATTTTTTTTGTTTGGGATGTGCTGGTATTTCTTCTATCCCAGCAATTTCCTTCTCCCAAGATGTCTTGTGCAACAAAATACGAATACAATTTTGGTATTCTGTTTTGATTTGATTTTCTTCTCCAAGCAACCTATTGTATATAGCATCATGAAATAACATAGGAGTTTTCCCCCATCCCGTTCTTTTTTCTGGACTCAGACAAGGAAAGTACAGTTTGTATTTTGCCCGAGTAAGAGCTACATAGTATAGACGCCTATCTTCCTGCATGACTTCCTGTTGGTACTCTTGTTTGTGTTGTTTTAGAAAATCATATACCAATTTTCCTTCTCTATGGAATTTATAGTATAGTTCTTTTGTGCTTGTATTTTGGCTAAAGTCAGGTATAACAAATACAATAGGGAATTCCAAACCCTTGCTTTTATGAATCGTGATTATCTGCACTTTTTGTTCTTCAGAATCTATTCGAAATAGCCCCTCCTCTTCTTCTGCATCAAAAACTCCCCTTCGCCATTTCTTAAATAGCTCGCACAGGCTAAGTAACTCTAAATTTTTATCATAGGCTTCGTATTCTAATTTCTCCATGATTTGTTTGTAGTTAGCGATTTTTCGTTCCGCTAGGTTTGTCTCTTGTAGGCAACGGTACAAAAAACCTGTATCTTGCAATATCGATTGAAATAGGTTAGGCCAATCCTTATGCTTCGCCAATGTTTGCCAAGATAGAAACAATTCTTGTACTTCTTCGATACCAAATTCTTCATCCATTTCTTCCAGTTCTTGGTAAGAAAATACAAAGAATTCGCTCAAAAGGGCCTTTTTGAAATATTGCGATTCGAAGGAATACATTATTGCCATTAACAGATAATACAAATGATCCGCTTCTGGAGATTGGTAGATTCCTTCTTTTTTATAAAAATGGTGTGGTATTCCTTTGTCACCGAGTGCTAGCTCAACCTTTTCAACTTGGCTTTTCTTTCTCACTAAAATGCAAATATCGCGATAATCGATCTGCCGCTGTCTTGTTTGACCATTGCTTTTTTCGGCTATTTGTAAGTTGCCATCTTTGCATATATGCTCAATTTCTTCCGCTATAAAAATGCAGAACTCCAGTAGGCACTCCGACGCTTTGACACCGCTAATGTTGTATGCCTTTGTTTTTCCTTGTGACCAAGGGGCGAATACCACCGGATTTATTGCTGCTCTACCCGTGCAATCTAAAACTAATGAATCTTTGTGTAGATCTTTTTCTGGCCACCCCGACTCTGTAAAGTGAATGGGTCCTGAGTCTTCAAACCAGTCCTTAGAAAAAATAGCATTCAAGCCTTGGATCATCTCAGGAAGGGAACGCCAGTTGGTAGCTAAGGTATAAGACTTTGCTTGGAAATTCTGCTGCATTTCTTCTGTTGCTTGGATATAGGTGTACACATCCGCATTGCGGAATCCGTAGATAGATTGTTTTTCATCGCCAATTACAAATAGTTTACTTTTCTGATTCATAAGAAAGCCAAGGCGAAAAATATCCCATTGGATCGCATCTGTATCTTGGAATTCATCCACAAACACATACTGGAAGTCCTTACACAACTTCTCTTGCAATGTGGCTGCATTTTCTGAATGTAGGCTCTCCTGGACATGTAGTAGCATATCTTGGAAGCTAATACTCGCCGTAAATGCCTTATGCTGGCGTATGCGCGCTTTGAGGGCTCTAATCGTATATAGTTTTAAGAAATGGTGCAACACTTGCCAATCAAACAATTCGTAAAGCCTTTGCAGCCGTGTGCTAAGAGCTTGCAAGATTTCTGTGTACTTTTGCAAATCTGCCACAAGAATAGAGTTTTCACTTATCTGTTCCCAAGAGCTAGGGGAAATCTCACCTATTTTGTTTGCTAAATGTAAAAAGTACTCTTGCCAGATCACCCAAATACTGTTTGCATTTTGGGAGAATTCTAATAGTGGTTGGAGATAGATTTTATAGTTTTTATTTTTCTTCTTGCCTTTTTGTATCTCGTTATCTTCCAACAATTGTTGGATTGCTATTTTATTTTGGATAACAAACTCTCTAACTTCTAACAATTCGTGTTTGTTTGTAACTGAAAAAACTGTTTGTAAAGAAAAGTTTTCTATATTTGGGATAATCACAGGTTCACTTTCTAAAGGAATTTTATCAGTAGCATCAATCACTTGGTAATCCCAATTATTCTGGTATTGTTCGATTGCCAGTAGGTTTTGCAATTCTTCTGGGAACTCTTCATTCCAATCAACACGCTTGATCTCATTCAATATACCTGGGTATATAGATTTATCATCCACTAGCTCCATACTGAATAGACCCTGTTGTTCGAAGGAAAAGCTTTTTAAGAGTTCGTGGCAAAACCCATGAATTGTATAAATACTTGCGTTTCCAAAGGACTCTAGTGAGGTTTGTAAGTTATTCTGTGCGGGAGCAGGTAGTACACTTTTTAATTGTTCCTCGATAGCGGTGCGAATCCTCTCCTTCATTTCAGTCGTTGCTTTTTCGGTATAGGTAACGATAAGGATCTGATCTAATGATATAGGTTTTCTCTCCGCTTCTCCAAGTAATAAGCGCATGACTAATTCTACCATAGTATATGTTTTGCCTGTGCCAGCGGATGCTTTGATTACCCCGTGTCTATCTAGATCAATTTCTTTTGGACTTTGGATGCGCATATATCGATTACTGTGCTTTGAGGATGGGGTCGATTCTTTTTTGAACGATGTCTCGCACGTTGCTGGCTAGTTCATACCCCGATACTTGTAAGTAGTCAGGTACTTGGTAGTCATAATTAAACTCATTTTGTATACTTTCCACAACCTTTTCTGTGAGTAATTCGTAGTATTCGCTTTCTGATGCGTCAGGACTCACGCTGTCACTTGCTAGCCTGGCTTTGCCAATCACTTGGAAAGGTAGTATTTTATAGGTATTGTCTAGCACACAATCATGCAAAAGACTTTCCATATACTCTCTATATTCACCTTGTTTAAATGATTCATACGGATAGTCATACCTACAGATACCTTGCTTGTGTGCTAGGTATATACTCGCCCTACTCTTACCTAAAAATTGTTGTAGTTCAGTGTGCAAACCGGATCTACAGATAGCAAGAAAAATATAAGCAGATAGGATATGGTTTGTGTATTCGTTACGCGCTATTTTTGTATTGCAGAAGAGTAAAATATCAATCTGTTGTCCAAACCTCCAGATAAAGGGGCTACTACCGCTTACAATCATTTTACCACCTTGCCTGAGTTGGTATTCTATAGCTGGCATGTGGTATGTTTTACAAGCAGACAAAGTCTGTGTTTCCTGTTGCCCAAGCTGTATATTTAAAAACTCGCTTTTTCTACGTTGCATTAGAAAGTTGTATAGGTTGTCTCCTTGCATCCCGTTAATTCTATCTTCAAGTACTTGGCTAATTTTTTCTTTATCGTATTTTGCAAAAGCTCCTTCTGGCGTTGCACTCTTTTTCATCTTATGCAAGAAAAGCGATTCATAGAATTCTTGATAAGATGTATCATTCGGATCGTTGGTAGCTACGTACTGCTTCAGGCTTTTGATAAGAATTTGGCTAGTTTCTAAACGATCCAATTGGAAATACTCCGCTTCCTTCAAAGATACATCCTCTTTTTCAACAAACAGGGATACTTCAACCGAGATGATACATCTCTCCAACTTGAGGTTTTTGC
>JBCCIA010000387.1:0-5988 GCA_039028475.1 Spirochaetota bacterium
GTTATTTTCAATATTTACTAAACGTTTTAATATTTTAAACATCAATTTTTTTGTTGTATTTTATAATGAGTGTTAAAATGAAGTAAAAATACCATAAATATTTTATTTCGAAAGAAGACAACAACCTTGCTGACGAAGAATTTCCCTATTTTAAACAAATAGAGTCGTAAAAAACTATAAGCACATATTGAGAAGATAAATGAAATACCCTGTTAAATTACAAACGCAAATTGATGAAATAAAACAAATCATAAAAGAATGGCCTATTGCAATCTCAATGAATGAAGTTTTTCAATGGATTATGCAGTTTGATAATGATGATTTTGATTTAGCATTTAGAATTATCAAACATATGAATGTCATTGGTGTCGACGATTTAGACCATGCGTTATCGATTGCCTATTCAAAACTACAAAGAAAAGCAAAAGACAAAAATACAGAAATCAAAACAACCAACACTTTATTTGTAGGAATTGGCGACGAAGGCAAAAGTGGAGCCATGGTCAGTTATCATTTTAGAGTGATACATGAACTTTCTGAAGAAAATTTCATAAATGATACTTCTTTGAAACATTTGGAGGAGGGAGGTATCGAAAATATTGTTCTTGTAGATGATATTATCTCTACTGGGAACCAGGCAATCACAGAAATAAATAAGCTTACAGAAAAAGTAACTGCATTAGGAGTCAAAAATATTTTCTTATTAACAGCAGTTGGAATGAAAGATGCTATCGAGAAAATTGAAAAAGAAACAAAAGCCTATACATTTTCTGCCTTCGAATACAACGAAAAAGATACTGTGCAAAACTTAGACGCTGATTTCTATAATGGCATACCCTTTGAGAGAAGGGAATACATTCTTGATAGATTGAAGTATTATGGACAAATAGCCAATAGGAATGCATTGGGTCACGGTGGTATTGGCGGTTTGATTGTATTCTATTATCGCACACCAAATTCAACATTGCCAATCGTTTGGGGAACCGGAAATTCATGGATTCCCTTATTTAAGAGTGCAATCAGAATCAATGGAATCAACTTATATTACAAACAAATCAACAAGTCTATTGCTAATAAAAAAACAAAAGCCAAAAAGTCAGACCTAACATTTTATGTGGAAAGGAAAATAGATGAAATGTTCTTTGATAGGTTGCATTTACGATTGCAGGAGAAATTGTCCATCAGCAAATTGAATATTGTAGCCTTAAATGGTTTTCATGTAGAAAAGTTAATTGATTCGATAGAAACGCTAACTACAAACTATCTTTTTATTGCTGTAGAGGATGCTACAGAGTCGGCCAAGATAAAGAAAAGTTGGGAAAAGAAGCCGCATTTGTTTATAAAGCCAATCGTTGATTACTTTGATTTTGAGAAAGCCTATAGTGATAAAGATTTCCAAACAATATTGCCTAGCTTACCAGAAGGTTTTATTTTTGGGGATGATGCGAATAAAAGAGATTTGGGACAAAGAATTTTTACGCATCCTCAGAGAGAACTGATCATTCATACGATAATAAACAAATTTCTCATTAGAGAAAATTTTACCAGTCTTATTGAGTTGATTGGTGATGCTATAGAAAAATATAAACTCAAAAATTAATAGTATTGTATAACTACATATTGACTCATTCAAATCGGCTATTCACTAGTGGATTTTTTGAATAAGAGCTTGTCTTTTACATAAAAATATACAGGTTTTAGGACGCACTGTAAATATTATACCAATGCTAAGTAAATTATGAGAAATATGAATCCAAAAGATGTGCTAAAACAATGGGTAGAGGCATTTAATCAAAATGATGCTGCACTTATAGCAACTTTCTACGACGAAAATGCTACAAACCACCAGGTTGCCGAAGAACCCGTAATAGGAAAACAAAACATTAAAGCAATGTTTGCGAGAGAATTTTCCACTGCAAAGATGACATGCATAGTAGAGAATATATTTGAAGATGGGGAATGGGCTATTCTAGAATGGAAGGACCCTTTGGGACTAAGAGGCTGCGGTTTTTTCAAAATTGTGGATAGTAAAATAATATTCCAACGTGGTTATTGGGATAAATTATCTTTTTTAAGAATGCACAATATACCGTTACCGACAGAATAATTTTCTCTACAGAACACTCGGTAACTTACCTATGGGAAGCGAGTGGATGTTTTCTCGAATGGGAAAGGCATCAATTGAGCGACAGACAACATAACCTTTGGTTTACACCAGATTCAGGTTTCGTAAATTCCAATACTCTACTTGTGAGAATTCTACCAATCCATTTATTGTAATTCTTACCTAGAAAGTAAGAATTACAATAAATATTTACACTTTATAAAGCATTTTTGCAAAATTCTTATTTACCCTCTTCCTATAGATTTGTGTTGATTCTTTGCATAATCGACAAAGCCATGAAATACCAGCTTAAATGGGTTGTGGCCTACAAAACCAGTTGTAATGCCGTATACGGGCTTTTCGGTTTCTGCTTGGTAGGTGCCAAATAGCCTATCCCAAATCATGAGAAAACCACCGTGGTTTTTATCTAGGTAAAGCTCATTGGAACCATGGTGCACACGGTGGTTGGAAGGGGTATTGAGAATCTTGTCCAAGAAACCCAATTTGCCAATGCCCTCTGTATGCAACCAGAACTGGTAAAACAAATTTAGACTAAAAATAGGAATGATAAATGTAGGGTCAAAGCCAAGCAAACATACCGGTAGGTAGAAAAAAGGACTAATCAGGGGAGCAAACCAATTCAAGCGGAAGCTAGTGGTCAGATTCATCCAAGGACTCGAATGGTGCACCAAATGAAATGTCCATAGGACTTTGACCTCATGTAGTGCTCTATGGTGCCAGTAATAGAAAAAATCGACAATGAAAAATAGAGCGATAAAACTATATACTGAGCTTTCTATCGTGAAAAAGCGAAACTGGTAGAAAAAGCCAAAGACGAGAAGTTGCCAACTCAATAAAAAGAACTTACTGAATTGGGTCCCGACTAATATGGCAAAATTGCTCGCGGTCTCTTTGCGATTGTAAACCCTCTTTTGTTTGCGCCAATTCCATAGGACTTCTAAAGTGATACAAGTGATAATTATCCCAAGCATCACAAATCGGTATTTTAAAAAAGCTTCTTGTTGCATGGTTGCAGCTCCTCTCTGGTTGGTTTCTGCTAACAAATATAGCAGATGTGGAAGCGAGAAACTACTATGGAATGAAAAAAGGCTACAAAATTCAAAATCCGTCGGCTTTTTTTCCACTTTCTCGGAACTGTGAGGGGGTCATGCCGTTCAAATCCTTAAAAGCCTTGTTAAAACTCGCCAGTGATTTATAGCCCATGTCCATCGCAATGCGGATGATCGGCATATCTTGCTTTTTTTCGCGCAAGAGAATCTCGCAAGCCTCTTGGATACGATAGCGGTTTAAGAATTCATTGAAATTTTTATAACCTAAACCACCGTTGATCAAACGACGTAAGTGGTGTTCGGGAACCTGCATATGCTCGGCTAAACGGCGGATGGTCAAACCTTCCTCACGATAGAATTTCTTTTCTTCAAAAACTTGGTTGAGTTGGGTTGCCAACTCTCTGTCGATATCCACTTTTTCAGATGCAGTGGAAGGTACTTTTGCGAACAAAGAAGACTTAAGCTCTAGACTCGTAAAGGCAAAGAAGTAGCTAGAAATTAACAGCATACTGTGAACCACTAGAAAAAAGTAGTGCTCCAAAGCCTTACCATGTAAAATCAAACGCAACAACAGCACAACCGTAAGAAAGATACCTGAAAAAACTAACAGCTTGAAACGCAGTTTTTTTTGTGATTCCACCAAGTCATGCTTCAAGTTGCTATACAAATTGTACAAAGCGAGTCCGAGAAGAACAAGCGAGAAAAGAGCAGACGGTACAACACGCAATAGTTCCCGTTCGAGTTCATTGGATGTACGCAGTAGAAAAAACGAACGCTCTGGATTCATAGACCAAATACTCAAAAATAGTTTTGCAACTAAAATACTCCAATGCTTTCGAGTCGGACGAAAGTTTTGCCGGGATAACTCTAAAGATAGCAACCAAAAGAAGAAAGGAATAGCGACAATCCATACCAACATAAGGAATTTAAGGAGCCGAGGAAATTGGTATTTCATGGCCAAGGGAAAGAAGAGATACGCTATCGTCCCTAATAATAGAAAGATATTGTAAGGAGTCGTTTTTTTCTGAATGATAAGCAGGGTCACAAATAGTAAAATATGTGACGCACAGACAAAACTGAGAATATCTAAAAAATGAGCCATATCCACAATCTAGCGTAACAACAAAAGCAAAACGGTCAAGCCCTACTTTTCGCTATGTGTAGTAAGAATATGAGAAAATCCAGTAGACAGCAATTCCCTAGTTGATCACTTTTGAGACATAGGAAAGGGTAGAATTGAAAGATAGATTGTTTTGGAAGTTATTTTTTGGCGATGGTAGCAAAGTTACCGACGAAGAGGTAGAATATTTCCAGGCGAACCCCGAAGAAATTGATGAATTTACAGCTCCCTTAAATATCCATAGATTCTTCTTAACATTTGGTGCCTGTATAGGAATTGTCTTTGTAGGAGTTTCCAAACTACTCAAGTTCCAATATCCCAAACTCTTTTCTTCCCCAGCTGTGCAAGAGTTCGTCGTAGACATTATTTTCGAGATCGGTGTTTCGTTTATTGGTGCGTCTGTTACTGCCTATCTTCTCGTAGTTCTGTTAAAAGAACAACAAAACAGTACCAAAAAATGGCGTTCCCAATTGCGGAAGAGAATTAAAAAACTGAACAAAGAAAAGAAACCTTGAAACAATATAAATAGCAAGATTGACAGAACTATTTGTTTGTTTTATTTGCTGGTGTTATTATATGGAATCTATTAACTTAAAACCACTTTTTAAGAATTTTTTAGAAGATAAACTGGTTTACTCTCGTAACCAAAAGTATTGGAGCAAAATCATATCTTTGCTAGATAAGGACTTGGTAAAAGAAGAATTTGTTTATCTAGATACTTATGGCAATGGGACGCGGCTATTAGATGGCAACCCTATCTACAGTGTTTATTTCCCGAAGCTACAACGTTCCATTCGTATTATCCAAGAAAAAGTAGAAGACGGTTCGGAATCTCAAGTGGACTCTTGGACTAAGGAAACTGAAATACAGGATACCCCCGTTGAGGAACTTGTTATTTCTTTAGAACTTACGAGAAAGACAAGTCGAGAAGCATTTGGGTTGATGAAAGATTGGGTTTGAGAATACTTGCGGAATAGGCTTTATCTTATTTCCCACAAAGGGTGACTTAAGTCACCCTCTAACAAAGAACTTCTGTTAAAAATGAAATTTCATCTTCTAAACTTTCATTTTTATGGTGTTTTTTTTGATTTTTTACATACTGATATATTCTGTCAAAAGAGGTTATATCCACTGTAAAAGCTGAATAACCACGTTGCCACTTGAAATTAGGATGGCAAAAAGAAAAATAGCCTTTTATATGTTTTACAATATTAGAAAGTTTGGCTGAAGGTTTCGTACTTAATAAAAGATGAACATGATCTTTATAACCATTAGTGAGATGCAAAGTAAACTGTAACTCTTTCGCCTTTTCCTGGGTTAATTTTTGAAAAGACAATAACTTACTTGTTGAAAATAAAGGCTCCCGGTGTTTTACAACAAACACTAGGTGATAATCCAATCGATAGTATGTATGATAACTTGTTAACCGCATATATACTCCTTTCCGTAGAAAGCAAATTCGTCCGAACAAATACCTAAAGCGTAATTTTGCAAAATAAAAATAACGATTCATTCCACTTTTACAACTTACTACCTTTTCTTGCGTCTAAAGATTACAAAGGAAGCTTATGGAATCATATAATTGGACAATAATCATTGGCATTGTAGGAATTGCAGCTTGGGCATATGTAGCTTTAAGGGCTGCGTCAAGAATCATGGCAAGAGAAGTAAAAAAAGAAAATGATAAAATAAAA
>JBCCIA010000388.1:0-5983 GCA_039028475.1 Spirochaetota bacterium
AAAGATCAAGAGACAGCTTCTTCAGAAAATATAAGAGCCTGTCTTAAAACAAAGCTACAGACTCTTGCGGCTTTTTCTTTTGACTTCCTATTTCTACTTAGGATGCTTGGCATAAGGAGTCACGATGTCTTACTATAGCAAGCAGCAACTTATGCTGACCTTCAGTGCAATGGCTTATTTTGGGTCTGCTTTACCAGGTACCGACAAATCCAATGAAAAGAAGATTTTTGCGCATTTGCAAAGGGCATTGCAGTCTTGGAAGCCTGTAAAAGACCAATGGGAAGTTGTTTGGGGGCCGGCGGTGTTTTCCTTACCAGGAACTTGGTTTGATGACAGTATGATGTATGTGGTGCGTAACCTAAAACAGCCAGAGAAATATGTCGTTGCTATACGTGGTACCAACCCTGTTTCTATTCCCAATGCGGTGATCTGGAACCTACAGGTGCGAGAATTGGAGGATTGGCCGTTTGGTGAGTCTGTTGGTTGGCAACCAAAATTATCCAGGAGCACCTATTTTGGATTGAGCATCTTGCAAGCCCTACGCCCTGCAAAAGAGCTGCCAGGAGGAAGACAAACCCTGCAAGAGTTCTTTGCAAAAAACTTACCAAAGGATGTGTCTGCGGATATTTGTTTTACAGGTCATAGCCTTGGTGGTGTCTTGGCTTCGACTCTCGCTTTGTGGATGAAAGACCTCCAGGGTAAGCAATTCCCCAAGGATGCAAAAGTTTCTACAGTTACCATTGCAGCACCTACAGCTGGGGATACGGACTTTGCCCGGTACTCTAACCAACGCTTTGCCAAAGGCGAATGTTTACGCATTGCCAATGCAAAGGATGTGGTGCCACATGCTTGGAATGTAGAGTCTTTGTTGCAACTGTATGGTTTGTATTTGCCATATACTTTTCCTGATCCATTTTTGGCCTTTTTCTTAATGGGAATCATTGGCAGAGCACTGGGAAAAGGTTATACCCAGTTAGAGGAAGCAGAGATACAACCCGGAGAAACCCAGAAATTATTACCACTCTATCCGCTCCAGGCTCTCTACCAACACTCCGTTGCGTATGTAAAACTGATGGATATGTTAGAGGATATTCCTCTGGAGGAACTATTCCCAGAGCCATTGCACAAGTTGGTGCGGTCGGTGATTCGAGTTTTGTAAGCTCAACTCTCTTTGCAATAGTACTTCTAGCTAAATATAGCTAAAAAAAGCCGGACAAACCGAGACATGGCTAGGATTGACCGGACAAATCCCTAAAAATCTGCGAAAATAAAATCAGAAAGTAGAAAAGAGGGATACTAAAATGAAAACAAAATTTGAAAAGATCAAAACACTTCTAGCCACTGGTATCACAGCAGCCCTTGTTAGCTGTACCCCTGGAAAGAACTCTCAGAAAGAAATGAACGCGCTACCACTGGCCTTTCTTGCAAATGGGGAGAAAACCTATAGTGAAAGCAATTACCAAGGCGAAGTTTTAGCCGAGGTCAGTATGGGACCAGGAACTTCAGTCAGCCCATCGGAGCTAACAACGACAACACCAGCAGAACTGCTCGGTAATTTTAGCAGCAATATCGCTGATGGAGCCACGGATGTTGTGGTAAACCAAGCCGTGCAAGTAACCTTGGCAAATGGTTTCCAAGCGACCAGTACTGGATCTGGCAATAGCTATATTGTAGATTCACAAGGAACAGTACTCTATAGCAGAATCAGTATTGATGGCAATACCCTAACTCTCATCCCACAAATTCGTTTGCAACCTGGAAAGTCTTATACAGCTATTATCGGTGGAGTGCAAGCAGCGGATGGCACATCCTATGGAGATATCAAAATTTCTTACACCAACGCTGATTTAGACTATGGACTGTACTGGTACGGCAAGTTTGGACTTTGCGAAAAGTATATCCCTGGTATCGAAAATGCCTTTTACAGTCCAGAACAAAAAACAGTTGTCTTTGCGCACGGTTGGCAAGCAGGTTCTGTGACTTCGGAAGATGTGTATGGGCGAGTTGGTTATAAATACGAAATGTTTTATATGCAAGAAGATAACTTTGGCGGGGCTTCCGGATACAATGGATTAGAGAAGTGGACAAATCATGCTTGGATTGACGATGCTTGGAATACTGGGATCGTTTACTGGAACCAATTTGCTGATGAACCTTCTACCAATGATGGAAATTTTTTGGGAGTACAAGCCGCAGAAGCCAAAATTTGGAATTTGCAAGACGGTCCAAATGGCCCACGTTACCGTGTTTTATTAGAAGGTGGCAATGCAGAGTATAGAAATTGGGATGGAAAATTAATCTTTAAAGGACAACAGGTGCAAGTTGCGTCTATTGGACAACTGTTAAGTCTATATGTCGTTGATGCATTGCAAGCAAATACTTCTGGAAACATTCGCTTGGTAGGGCATTCTTTGGGCAACCAAGTCGCTACTTATCTCGCTGGAGAAGTTGATAAGGCTGGTATTGCCATTAATCGAATTTCGCTATTAGACCCAGCTTGGACGGGAGGGGAAAAAAACTACTTACCTATTGTTAGTTCTACAGATACAAACGTAACCTTAAACCATAACGGTGCAAAAGCTTTAGACAGTAGTAGCCAAGGTTCACACTTCTGGGTAAGTGAATATGCCAGAGTCATTCTCTTCAAAGTGATGAACAGCCAATGGAGTAGGGGAATTGCTGTTGACCGTTATAATTCCACCCTTCTCAATGCCAGCATGCCAATCATGACACCTAACCGTGAATTGAGTGAGCAAATCGCAGTTACTGATGTAATGCCTTGGTACTATGGTTCTACACAAATTGGTCAAAAACACGTTGTAATTCGCCACCACTATTTCTGGACGATGGAAGTCGCAGCACCGATAGAATGCACGGTTCGTTTCTGGAGACGTAGTAAAACGGGTGACGTAGCGATTAGTGCGGCTACTTCAGAATCTCGAATTCGAGAAATGATGTTAGATGATTACTACCGAGCACAAGTAGAAGGGCGTAATACTCCTGACCCTGCTGATGACTGGTTTGAGAAAAAGAGAAAATGATATATTTTCTAAGAGCCTGTAGTAATGTTTTAGGACAGGCTCTTATAGAATAGAATCTACAATACATTCTGATAAATAAGGAGGTGAGTCCTTTAGGTTTTCTTTTTTTATGTCTACATGATTCTGAGGCTAAAGTAAGTGGACATAAGTTATAATGCTATCCAAGTTGCACTAGGATAGCATTATGAAACATAGATGGTTGCCGTTATTTCTTTTGATTCTTTCCGGAGAAGTTATATTTCTTTTACCTTTTGTGATTGCACGTGTCTTTCGTCCGACTCTCTTACAGGTTTTTCAAATAGACAATCTACAATTAGGGTCTTTCTTTTCTTTATACGGTATCATAGGTATGCTTTCTTATTTCTTTGGTGGACCTTTGGCAGATCGCTTTGCTGCGCGTAAATTGATGGCGAGTTCTCTTTTACTGACTTCTTTGGGTGGTTTTTATTTGTATACCCTACCTTCTGCACAAGAGATGCATTTCTTGTATGCTTTTTGGGGTTTTACTACTATCTTTCTTTTCTGGGCTTCCCTCATCAAAGCGACACGTGAGTGGGGTGGAGAAGCACATCAGGGGCGAGCTTTTGGTTTTTTAGACGGTGGGCGTGGTTTGGCAGCAGCACTCTTAGGAACAGCCGCTGCTTTTATTTTTTCTGGTTTTTTGACAGGAAATGCGACTACTGCCAGTTTGTCAGATAAAACCGAGGCTCTGCAAGGAGTTATTTTATTCTTCTCTTGTTTTACACTGGTTACAAGCGTTTTGGTATGGTTGTTTTTACAGACAGATAACAGTAGTGATACTAAGCAAGAACGAATGCAAATAGGCCAAATTTGGCAAGTGTTGCAGATGCCAACTGTATGGTTGCAAGCAATGATTATACTCTCTGCTTATTCTGGATATAAGTTAGCAGATAATTTTCCTCAGTATGCGAGTGATGTGTTAGGTTTCTCTGAAGTGAAATCGGCGGTTGCTAGTACGGTCTTACTTTGGGTGCGTCCCTTTGCTGCAGTAACTGCCGGAATTTTAGCAGATAAAATTTCCTCTAATAAGTTGATTGCATATAGCTTCACTATGATGAGTATTGGTGGACTTTTACTAGGCGCTGGCTGGTTTGCTGGTGTTGGTGTTTTCTTTGCCGCTTTGCTGTTTATTGGAAGTGGTATGTTTGCTATGCGTGGGCTGTATTTTGCTATCATGCAAGAGGGTAATATTCCGTTACAGTATACGGGTACTGCTGTTGGTATTGTTTCTGTTTTAGGCTATACCCCTGAAATTTTTATTGGCCCGTTGATGGGATATCTACTAGAATATTTTCCCAAAGAGAAAGGGCATGCCTATTTGTTTCTAATTCTAACTGCATTTTCTTTGATTGGTTTGTTGGTGAATCAAATTTTTTCTCAGTACAAGAAAAATTGAGAATTGTTTAGCAAACGTTTGCTGTTTCTTCGTTAGTTTTTCCCTCTGGTAAAATATATAATTTCTTATCCGATATTTAGATATTTGTTACACTCTTACAAAAATGTAATACCGAGGAATTATATGTCGACAAAAATCAAAATAGAGCAACTTGAGAAATTGCGTAAAAATCAGAACGATTTGGAGTGGGATAGTGGAGCTGGTTGGGTACGTTTGAATGGTGCTGCTTCCAGTGAAGAGCAGAATTATTTACAAGACGCATCGGCACATACAACTGCCAATGTAGAGAATTGGTTGAAATACAAAGAGGCCGATAGTGTGAAACCAGTTTCTGGGCAAGGTGGTTCGGACTTGGCTATTACTTGGGAGCAGAATACCGATACACCGATTTCAGGAGCAGGTGATTTTCTTTTGAGTAAAGATGGAACAAATTGTCAAGGGCAGGGAGTTTCGTATGATTTCCAGATCCAACCTAGACACAACGCACGTATCTTACAAATTTCTGTTGATTACAAGATACACAGTGGCAATTACCAAACAGGTGATTTGACATGCTATATCATTGATCCTACTTCTACAGAAGTCATAGAACCTAGTACAGTTACCTTTGAAGCTATAGATGGTAGACTAACAGGTCGCTTGCTCGCGACTTTCCAAACTCACGTAGAGAACTTAGACTATAGATTGTGTTTTCATATTGCAACGAATACAACAGATTCTTGGGCATTGCGTTTCAATAATATTAGAGTTTGGGAACCTGAACAAAGTGTAGGAGCGATTGTTACGGATTGGCAAGACTATACACCTTCTAATGAATTAAGTTCCGTAATTGGTTCTTTATCTCGACAAATCTCTAAGTTTAGAAGAGTGGGTAGTAATATAGAAATAAGGTATGAATTTGCGTCAAATGGCACTGATGGAACCACCGCATTTCCTCCTTCTACATTTCTTCCTCCTGGTTTGTCTATTAGTACTGAACATTACTCACTGATGGACTACGATAGGAAAAAAATAGGAGAGATTTATGAAGGTAGTGCTCAGGGACTTGTGGGATATATTTATTTTTCTAGAAAAGATCCTAGTAATGAACTTGATATAGATAAATTTAATTTTGTTGGAGGATACAATTCGAGTGGAGCTAATTTTGAATATTGGGGTAATTTTTCTGATGTAGGTAGATATTCTTTAATGATGAGTTTCCCTATCCAAGGTTGGGGTTCTACGGTAACTACTGTTCAGGGGGATAGCCAAAGGACTGTAGTTGCTAGGTATACACACCCTCAAGCAACTAGTAGCAATGCTCCTATTAATTTTAATAATAAAATCATAGATACACACAACGCAGTGACAACAGGTGCGAATTGGAAATTTGGAGCCCCTGTATCTGGGGAATATTTGGTAAATACAATCTTTGCTGATGGAACTTTATCCAATGCAAACGGTCGATCTTTGATGGTATATCGAAATGGTAGCAATACAGATGTCATTATTGGTGTCTTTGATAATATTACAGTAAAAAATGGAA
>JBCCIA010000389.1:0-5978 GCA_039028475.1 Spirochaetota bacterium
CAAAACACTACACGCAAGTGAAATTGTCACTGCGGATGGAATGCCAGTCATATGGTCCGCTAAATTGTTAGGTAGTAAAATGCACGAAAGAGTTACCGGGGCAGACCTAGTTCCTAAAATTGCCGAGGAAGCTAGTTCACAGATATCTTTTTATATCTTAGGTGGAAGACCAGAAGTAAACCAGCAAGCCATTCGCATGTTGCAAACAATGAATCCAGAACTAAGAATCGTAGGCTCAGATTCTTCTATGATTACAGTAAATCCCCAAAACCCTTTGCAAGAAGAACCCTCCGATAGGGAAATCATAAAGAAAATCAACCAATCACAGGCAGATATTCTCTTACTAGCCATGGGAAATCCGAAACAAGAATATTGGTTTTATAAGAATAGGTCTCGCTTACAAGTTCCAGTTTCTATGGGTATCGGAGGAACCTTGGATTTCCTTGCCGGCAACATAAAACGAGCCCCTTTGTGGATGCAAAAAACAGGTATGGAGTGGATTTATCGGTTTATCCAAGAACCAAAAAGGATGTGGAAAAGATACAGCAAAGACTTGCTTCTATTTGGTAGTATGATTAGTTTACCTATACTATATTACCAATACAAACGCATGTTCTCTAAATCCAAATCAATTATCTGCCAAGAAAAAGGAAACATACTAAAAGTTCAATTACCAGAAATATTCGAATCACAAATTTGCCAACAGTTAGAAGAAACTCTTTCTACAAAAATGCTAGCCTTGGAGCTAGACTTTCAATTTGTCAGAACGATAGATAACTTTAGTCTAGCCTACCTATATGAACTCAAGCAAAGATATTTAAAGCGAGAGGTTGCATTGCAATTTACAAAACTTAGCCGAGCTAGTAAAAAGTATTTCCACTGGAACCGACTCTGGTTAGAGTTTGCCACAAACATCCAGGAGACAAGTACATGCAAGTGATCTTATACTCATCTTTAGAACCTAAAGAACTAGCTCCGATTACGGATAGCTTGCCAGACTCTATGTTACCGGTACTAAACAAAACGATTACAGAATTTAGTTTAGAACTCTTATTCAGAAATAAAATTCGTCATTTAACACTGTTACTATCACATCTACCTTATGAAGCAAAACTGTATTTTGGCCAAGGAGAAAGATGGGGAGAAACAATTGAATACATTACAGGAAGTGCGGCCCAAACAATTCCTATTAAACAATTAGCTAGCAAATTCCAAGAACCTCTTCTTTTTCTACCCATCAATATTGTATCAAACCTAAATATAGAGATACTCCTAGAAGAAATAGCCTCACAAAAATACGACATGGTTTTCATCCATTCTGGGCAAGAAACAAAGTGGCAGGGTTTTACAAAAGCTTCTGATTTCTTTTATCTCGGCACCAGGGCTTTAGAGAGATTGCAAAATGCTGGCTCTTCTCTCGATTTACCTAAAATCATCGAAACTTTGCAGCAAGAAGAATTACAATTGCAAGAATTTATCACTAACTTTAACTGTTTAACTATAAAAAATTTGCAAGATTTATTAAATACCAACTTACAAATGCTCCACTCGCCTCTAGTATCGCTTACGATTGCCAACAGAGAAGTAGAAGACAAGCTCTTCATCGGTCCCAGTACAATTATAGAAGGAGAGCGTGAGAAGGATTCTCCCATATACCTCGGTGCATTCTCTACCATAAAAGGAAAGAAAAACTATATTAAAAATTCCATATTAGGAAATAACTGCATGGTAGAAACCGATGCTAGGATAGAGAATAGTTTGATCTTTTCCGATAGTTTTATTGGTGCCTATACAGAAGTGAAAGATGCCATTGTATTTCAAAAATACCTCATCCACCCTAAAAAAAATATTTCTATCTACATTTCAGATGACTTTGTAATAGGCCATTTTTCTAGCAAAAAAGAAAATTTACCTTGGGCTGAAGTGTATTTCCAACGTTTCTTAGCGTTTTTATATTTCATCCTGTTCCTACCAGTGACAACCTTGGTATTAGTTCTACAACTCACTATGAAAAAAGAAATATTGATTTGGGAAGAATGCGAGTCTCTACAAAGCTCACGCGATCTAGATGGTAAACAAATACGCGAGAAAATCAAAATTCCTTTTTTCCAAACGAAAATCCCAATGCTCGATAAATTACCAGCCCTATGGCAAGTACTAGTGGGCAAACAACTATTAATTGGTGTCAGTGCTCTCTCGGTTCCGCAAAAGCACCCACTCTATGACCTCTACCATCTCAAAAAAGACGCTCTTCCTGGGATAATTCGTCTCTGGGAAATAGAAGGACAAAATGTACTTGAAGAAAAATTGCTTTCTGAAATATATTATACTAAAAATCGAACATTTCTATTTGATATAAAAACTTTACTCAAATTTTTTACTCGCTTCCGCTAGCGAGAGAGGAGTTGCTTCTTTAATGGCTCATTCGCATATTCTTGTTATTGACGATGATATTACGACTTTAGAGCTAATTAAAAAATTTTTTAGTAAAGATAATTTTTTACTCACAGTAGCAACATCTGCTGAAGAAGGCCTAGAGAAGCTACAAAATACTGATATAAAAATTGTTATTTGTGACTGGATTTTACCTGGCATGAGTGGGCCAGAACTCTTTACCAAAATTCGTAGCAAACCTACCTCCACTCCACCTTATCTAATCCTGATTACTAGTAAAAATACAAAAGAAGAAATTACCTATGCATTCAACAATGGTGCCGATGATTTCATTAGCAAGCCATTTGATTACGCCGAGCTATTAGCCAAAATCCAAGTCGGCCAAAGGAATATCCAGTTACAAGAAAACTTACACAATAAAAATCAATTATTAGAAAAAAGAAACAAAACACTTGCAGAAGCCTATGTTAAGATCAGGAATGACTTGCAAACAGCAGTTTTTTTCCAGCAATCGGCACTTCCGCAAAATACCATTCTCAAATCGTCTATTGAATTTGCGAGTCTGTATATCATTAGTGAGTATACTTCTGGAGACTCTTATAACTTTTTTTTGTTAGATGAGAATAAAATTGGCTTCTATTTACTAGATGTCTGCGGACACGGTGTTTCTGCGGCAATGATTTCTTATGCGCTCAACCAAGCCCTCAATCCAGCTCCCATCCCTAATAGCCTACTAAAAGACTACCAACCTGAAACGGATAGCTTTATCCCTCTCAGTGCCGCAGAAGCCTTAGCAAGGATCAACCAATACTACCAGATCCATAGCGATATCATTGGTTTTTTTACGATTACCTATGGAATTTATGACACCAAGGAAAGAAAGTTACAAATAGCAAGGGCAGGTCACCCTCCTGTGATATTTCAGCAACCAGATGGGATTACCAATCTATTTAACTATCCAGGTTCTCCCGCAATTGGTCTATTACCAGAAGCAAATTTTCTGCAAACAGAAAAAAATGTTGGTAAAGGAGTGCGCCTTTTAGTATACTCAGATGGCGTTATTGAAGCTGAAAACGAAGAGAAAGAAATGTTCGGTATCCAAAGACTAGAAAGTTTAGTCAAAGAAAATCACCTAAAGCCTATTCCTGATGTTTTAGAAGCCATCAGAGTAAAGGTCAATGATTGGAAAGGAGAACAAAGCTACTTTACAGATGATATAACTTGCCTCATTATGGAGTTTTTATAGAGATGAATCATTACAAAATATTACTATTGGAAGATGAAAAAGATGCTGCAGAGCTTGTAATTCGTATTTTAAGTAAATACAACATTGACATTACCCACTACGATGACGCACGTTTGGCCTTACCAAAATTAAAAAGCGAAAGATTTGATTTGATTATTTCCGATATAATGATGCCAGTCATCGATGGTTTTACATTTTTAGAAAAGGCAGGGGACTGGGGCAATGATACACCAGTCATTCTTTTGACAGCCTACAGCCAAAAAGAGAATATTATGAAAGCGGTAGACTTGAATGTTAGCTCTTACCTGGTAAAGCCTTTTGAAGCCAATAACCTTCTTAGTAAAATCTGCCAGGCAATACAAATTCAAGAAACCGATTTACTGAAACGAACAGATTTACCTTTTGTATTTGAAACTAGAGTTCAATTTCAGGATACTTTATCCCTTATGCTATATGGAATTCCGGCCTTTGATCATGTGGATAGAATCAAAGAAAAGTTGGATGAAATTAAAAGTCCAGATGCAATCAAAACAGTAAAATTGCATGTCTCCAATGACCTCTGTTACCATCCCCAATACAAAAGTATTTTGCAAAAGTTACTCCTAGACGTTATTGATCGTTGTAAGGTCACTTTACAAAATATACACTTCCTAGGTTCCTTCTTCCAAAACAATTTAGACTCCAAGAATGAATTGTCTGTAGCAGTGCGAAATTCCCAATGAATGATGGTATTCGCCTTACAGGCAATTCTATTGAGTTTCTAGAAAAAAACCTAAATTTATGTATAGTAAAATTCTCTTTTGCCCAAAAGTCGTTTATTGTATCAGAAAAACTTTTCTCCCTATTAGAAATAGCAAATTATTCTTGGAAATCTATTTTCTTACAATTTGATAGAAGTGTCAAAAGAACCCTCTTGCAGGCAATCAAACAGGTTTACCAAGAAAGAACAGAGATAAATTTTATTATAAAAATTACCACCCAACAGGGTAATGAAAAAACATTGCAAGTGTTTTTGAGATCATGTGCAGAAGATGCATACCAAAGTGTCGAGGGAATCGTCCAAGATATCAGTAGGGAAGTCTACTTAGAAAGCAGTAAAACACTAGCGTTGGAGAACTCTCTAAGACAGAATCTACATAAAAGTATTTTCCTAGGCAATACAAGCCATGATCTACGGACTCCCTTGAATACAATTATTGGCTATAGTGACTTGCTTATGGAGGAGTGGGAAACGTCAGAACCAGAACAAGTTCGCAAAGACCTACAGACCATTAGAAACTCAGGAAAAAACTTACTAGAACTTATCAATGTAATTATCGATTGGGCGAATATCGAAGCCGAAAGGTTTACTAGAGAAGAAGAAGTTTTTTCATTAAAAGAATTACTCGATGATGTACAAGAACATGTACAACCTTCTTTAGAAACAAAAAATAATACTCTTATGATTGAGAATACATTTCCCAATCATAAGATAAATTCGGACCCGGAAAAGTTACATGCATGCCTGTCGAACTTACTATTCACGGCGAATAAGTTTAATAAAAATGCAGAAATACAGCTAAAAATATCTAGCAAGGAGCAAGGTGCTGGTGAAATTATCAGATGCATCGTAGAAGATAATGGGATTGGAATAGAACAAATAGACAGCAAAAATCTATTTATCCCTTCCATTCATAGAGATGACAAAGGCAGTAGAAGATACGGTAGTTCAGGCCTTACACTTACCCTAACAGCAAAATTAGTTGAACTTTTAGGGGGCAAAGTTTTACCTCCTAAAGTCTCAGAGGCGAACATCCAATGTATTTTTGAGATTCCCAATCTAACGGTACCAAGCCATCAGTAATTACCTTTAGATACGATTATAGATACAGGAACACCAAGTCTATCAACTAAAATATGCTTTTTAACAGCTAATTTTGAGCGATCTGTTGGATTAGCTCCAGTATGTTCCCTCCTTTTGGAGCTCTTGAGTAACTACTATCTGCTGCCATTCTTTTCGTTCTAATTCTTTTCTTTTGATTGTAGTATAGCAATAACTTCTTATTAATTTTCTGAAATACATCTGCCTCTACCCATTCCTGAAATCGTTTATGAACACTTGATTTAGCACCATACATAGGAGGAAGGTCACGCCATCCAATTCCAGTTCGTAAACGATATAAAATGCCTGCAAAAACTATACGGTTATCTAAACCAGGTCGCCTGCCTTTAGGGCTTTTTTCTCTTTGAGGGAGTAGCGGAGATATAATTTCCCATAAGTCGTCTGGAACATCGAACCTTTCTTCATTCATGGAGACAGTATTTTATTAAATCATATTTGTACAAGCAAGTTTACGGA
>JBCCIA010000390.1:0-5978 GCA_039028475.1 Spirochaetota bacterium
AGAAGAGGTGGGAGTAAAGTTAGACTCTAAAGGTTTTATTGAAACAAATGCACAATACGCAACCACTGTAGAGTCTATCTACGCGATTGGAGATTGTATAGGGGCACCTTTATTAGCACACGTTGCTTCTCTCGAAGGTATTAAGGCTGCGGAAGCTATTGCTATTCATGATAAAAAAGAAAAATTGCATTATGAGCCCATTAACTATGATTTAGTTCCTGGTTGTACCTACTGCCACCCTGAAGTAGCTTCCTTTGGCATGACAGAAGAGAAAGCCAAGGCTGCTGGTGTAAAGTTTAAAATAGGACGATTTCCATTTTCGGCTAGTGGCCGTGCACAGGCATTGGGGGATGCTTCTGGATTTATCAAGGTAATTGCGGAAGAAGAACATGGAGAAATTTTGGGTGCTCATATTATAGGAACCAATGCATCTGAAATTATATCTGAGTTGGTAATTGCTGCAAATACAGAATTGACCATACACAACATTGCACAAATTATTCATGCCCACCCTACGCTATCGGAAGGGATGATGGAAGCGTGTGCTGATGTTCTAGGAGAGGCAATTAATATTTAATGAAATCAATTCTGGCTTTTCTGCTAGTACTTCTAGGGACTTGCGCTGAATCTAATATACAGATGAATCAAACCAGAAGACATCATGTGAAAGATGGCTTCCAAAATCCAGGAAAAGTACAAGACCATGGTTTTGGAGATTTTTTAGTTTGGCAATGGCAACGGTTTTGGCAGGATACTTCTCACTTAGAGCCAGAAAAATATGCTAATTTTCCTATTTTTCAGAAACCAGAGATAGAACGAATCCGTAACAATAAAGGTAAATTCAGCGCTACTTGGATAGGTCATGCAACGACTCTGATCCAGATCGAAGGAAAAAATATCTTGACTGATCCTATATGGTCACAACGTTGTTCTCCTGTCAGCTTTGCTGGTCCTAAGCGTTATACGCAGCCAGGTATTGCTCGTATAGAACAACTTCCTAAGATCCATTTTGTGCTATTGAGTCATAATCACTACGATCACCTGGACTTACCTACTTTGAAAGCATTAGATAAAAAATTCCATCCTCTATTTTTGGTTGGTCTAAAAAACAAGCAATTCCTTTCAAGCCAAGGCTTAGAGAACATCATTGAACTAGACTGGTGGGATGATATAAATCGTGATGGTTTGCGAATTGTTTTTACTCCTACACAACACTTTAGCGCGAGAACACCTTTTGATAGGAACGAAACATTGTGGGGTAGTTATATAGTCCAGGGAGAAAAAAATAGCTTTTATTTTGCTGGCGATACAGGGTACTTCTCAGGTTTTTCTGAGATTGCAAAAAAATTTCCAAATATTGATTTGGCTATTGTACCTATTGGAGCCTACGAGCCGCGTTGGTTCATGAAACCGGTTCATATGAACCCTTCCGATGCGATTCAGGCTTTTGTGGATTTACAGGCAAAGTTCATGCTACCAATTCATTATAGTACCTTTGTTCTTACGGATGAACCACTCAATGAACCTTTGAAAAAAACGATTTTGGGTTTTCAAAAGAGAGAGTTGCAGCGGACTGCTTTACTTGACCTGAAGATAGGTGAGAGTCATTTCTGGCAGGACGAGAAAGTCTTAGGGGATAATGACGCTTTTCCATCAGAACTAGAAAATGTTACAAAATGATGAACTTATCCTTTTAATACGGAAAAGAATTTACATTTCATTTTGTAGCTTTTTTTTGTATCTATGAAACTGATAAAAAATTTCTTTTTACCCCTATTGGTTTGTTCCCTGATTCTCGTTTCCTGTAAAAAAACGCAAAAGTTTACGTTTGCTGGAGGTTTTAAAGGTGGAACTTACTATAAAATTGGCCAATCACTTGACTCATTATCTGAATTCGAAGCAAAGGTACTACCAACCAATGGAAGTGTGGATAATCTCTATTTAGTCTCTGATGCAAAAGCAAAGTATTCACTGACTCAATTGGATATGCTACGTCGAACATCGATAGGGCAAGATGAAGTTAGCAAAAATGTTCGTGTCATTATGCCCGTGTATTCAGAAGAGATCCATATGTTGGTACGAAAAGAAATCACAGATATAGAGAATTTGAAATCTAAGACGATTTCTATTGGTCCGGCCAACTCTGGTATGAAGAATACAGCCCTTACGTTCTTGGATCAAGCTGGAGTAAACCAAGATAATACTACATTTGAAGAGCTTGCTACAGAAAAAGCAATTCCTAAGTTGTTAACTGGAGAGTTAGATGGGGTGGTTGTTATAGCGGGAGTCCCTGTAAAGATTTTGCAAGAAATACCTGCGAAAGAGAAAGAAAACATTCATTTAATTGACTTTGCAGGTAAAGTGTACCAATCAGTTGTGGGAACAAGCCAATACTACCAGAAAGCTGAGATACAGGCTGATACATATCCCTGGCAATCTAAAATAGTAAAAACACTAGTCGTACAGTCTGTACTAATCACACATTCAAAAACAGAGCAAAAAGATATAGAATTTCTATTGGATGGAATTTTTGATAATAAAATTTCTCTTTCTACAAAACATATTAAGTGGGATAAGATCTCTAAAAAAGCCATTCAGAATAGTTTTGAAATCAATAAAGATATATACCACCCCGCAATGGCTAAGATACTACCTAAGTTTGTAAAGAAATAGTAAATGCTAACTAGATATTTCTAACGAGTATTATTATCTGCAAGTTGAGCGGTGTCTTTTTGCAGATAATAGCTGTAGGTCGTCTTACCTCGTGTCTGGATAAAAAATAATTTTTACTTTGCGTTTGCTACGATTGCCTATGCGCAAGACTCTTCTATTTTTTGCGTACATATAGATTGGGTAGGAAAACTTTTCATTGGTTTTCCATCCTACCCAGGCATAATCGGGTAGAAAACGTACAAATCTATACCTTTCTGCTACATCTAAGTTTCTTTTTGTTTCTTTCACACTGGATGAAAATGAATCAGAGATGATTTCCGCACCTGCTTTGAATCCTGCAATCATCACACCAAAGCCGGCTATTACCAAACCGACTGCTGCATCGCCTGTCGCGAACTCAGCACCTATATAGATCAACCCTGCGCCAGTGGCTACTCCCAGAGTCATCACTGTCACACCTCCAATAAAACCCAATACACTTACAGTGGTTGCTTTTGCGAGATTGAGAAAAATCAGCTGTCCATAGGTAGAATCTTTGATGAGGTCATGAATTTCATTATCACGGGTGACATGACGTTTGTACCAAGACTTGGAACTCGGACTTATATAGAGACCTGTTCTTATTCGCTGTCTATCTATTATAAAGGCAGGACTTTTTTTACCAGAAAAAGTGAAATCAAGATTTCTCAATTTTCGTAGTGGGTTGATAGATAGAATACCAGGTTTCCAAAAAGGCTCAGGTCCTACTCCTCCCAAAACCAATAGCAATTCTTTGGGTTGTTCTTGTAAGTTACTTAGTTTCTTCAGCCAGGTAAGTCTAGGTTGTAAATTATAAGCTACGCGAAAGTCTACTCTCGCTTCTTGCCAATTACCTGACAACGCCCAAACATAGGCAAGAAAGATTCTGAGAAAAGCATCATCAAACCTTCCTTCTTCGCTCCAGTGGTTGCTAAGTAGATTAGAAGCCACTTTAGCTTCTACATAAGCCTTGTTGAATTGTTTTTTTAAAGAGTATCCCCAACTCAATAAAATATGCATCATCACAATTTCGTGTTCGGAAGCATAGTATCCTTCTGGAGTTTCTAAGTAGAAAAAAGTTTTTATTTCACGTGATGCACGGAAACGAACGCGTTTTTCGGAAATTTTCGAAAATTTCTCTAATTCACTAATAGCCGGTCTGCCGCGTAGTAGGTTTATATAGGTTTTTTCCATTGTAGTAATGAAACTACCTCTTTCTGCTTTTGGGAAATATCGCAAAGCCTGAGAGATTTTGCGTTTTTTGAGACGGTAACTTACAGGTTTATAATTGCTTTTTTTCAGGAGTGGATTCGAAGAGCTACAATAGGTACAAAAGAATATACTAAAGCTGAGCAAAATAGCTTTTTGCAAAGTGAAATACCTGTTTTCAAATATATTGGGCAATGTTTGTCACCGGATAGGTTTATCCATAGATTCTAGCTTTTTTACTAGTTCAGGATGTGCTTTTGCCACATTATTCCTTTCACCAGGATCCTTTTCTAAGTCGTACAATCTTTTGCGTTTTGTATGGATATTTTTCATAAATTTCCATTTACCTAGGCGAATCGCGTATTCTTGTTTAGTCAGAAACGTAATCATAGCTTCGAAAGTTTTATTGCTATTTCCCCATACGGGAACCCCTTGGAATTCTGGTGATAGGGGAAGCCCTACTGACTTAGCCAGTGTGGGTAGGACATCCACCAAACCAGTGATTCTATCTTTACCTTTATAAACCAAATGTCTAGCACGTGATAATTTTTTACCAAAATAGAAAAAGAGTGGGACTCTTATTTGTGATTCATAGATAGCTGTTTGGTGGTACACCGAACCAGGGTGTTCTCCAAATGCTTCTCCATGATCTGAAGTAATGGCTACAACTGAGTTATCTAAAACATCATTTTTACGAAGTGTTTCGAAAAGCTCTTTCACTGCATCATCCACACGGTATATTGCGTTGTTGTATGCGTTTACCATTGGCTTCCAAGGCGGAGGTCTTCTCTTAGGTACGGGTAGAAAAACATCGTATTTTTTTGGGACTTCATAACTATAATGAGCCGAGTGGAAGTGGACAATTAAATAAAATGGTTGTGGCAGTTTATCAATCCAAGAACTGACTTGTTTTACATTGTAACCATCATCTACGCCATAATTGAATTGTGAGGAACGGGTGTAGCCCCAGATATAAAATTCTTCAGGCATGTCACCGGCATGGAATGTATGTTTCACTACTTTGTGTCGGAACATGCGGATAATATCAGCCCAATTCAAATCCATAGAGCTAGATACACCCACTGAATAACCATTCTTTTCTATATAGTCAAAAACTCCCCAATTCTTATTTCTACGGTAGAAATAGGGATATTTACTCAAAAGTAAGGAGGGAAACGATTTCTCTGTAGCGTTGGCTTGGGCGTAGCAATATTCAATCCTTATCAATTCTTCCTTCATCGAATGCAGAAATGGCGTTGTGTTTCTTTTATAACCATAGTCTGGTAAGTGATCTGCGCGTATGGAATCCATCAGAATTAAGATCATATTTGACTTTTGTTGTGGTATAGTTGTAGGATCTATAATGCTTTCTGGTTTGATAAATTTTTCAGAAGCTATTTTCGTTTTTGGTTTGAAATAACCTTTCCAAGCCAAGAAGAGATGAGAACCCATACTTCCAGCAACACGTACAGAATTTACTTCCTTATCGCTGACCGCACTTAACTGTGTAACATATATTCCCAAAAAACCGGACAAGCATATGAGAGATACAAACGCATGTTGTAAACTCGGATTAATTTCTTTTTTACGCACTTTAGGCAACCAATCCTTCGCTGCTGTGAGAAATACAATTAGAGGTATAAGCCAAGTTGATGTTGCTGCGGTTACTTTGATTATATAAAAAACTTGTACGTGACCTAAGCCATTTTTTAAAAGGTGGGTTACCTCTCCTCTATTCTGTAAAAATAAATTCAAACCTTGGGTATTGATAAATGCAGCGTATTGGTAAAAATGTAAATTTTCACTGATAAGCAACCCTAAATGTGCTAAAGGAATTGCAAACGCTAAATAGCGAATGTATGGTGTAGAAAGAATAAGAAAAGTAAGTCCAAAAAGCAAACAATAATAACCTATACTTAAACTTAGCACAAATGCAACGTTTTCAAATGCTAATTTATGAAAATTTATTAAATGGTTCCATAGTAAAAAATCAATGCCTATCGCTAAAAGTATAAAGAAGAATATATTGAAAGTATAAAGTTTGCTAATTTTGGGCAAAAGGCTCTCCTTTAGAAGCG
>JBCCIA010000391.1:0-5973 GCA_039028475.1 Spirochaetota bacterium
ATTATTAAGATAAATTCTGCTCATTACTTATTCTTCTTCAAATCCAATGGCATCTAAAAATTTTTCATTGGGATAAATGCCATCACTATCAGAATATTCTTCTTTTATTTTGTGGAGAAAATACATTTCAAATTGCTGTCCATGTTTGACTTCGATGGTGCCTCGGTATTCTGTTTCGAAGTAGTCTTTTACCAGGTTGTAGGTATTCATAGAAATATTTACTTTTCCAGGCTTACTACTTGATTCCATTCTGGAGGCAATATTGACATTGCTGCCCCATATATCAAAAGCAAATTTGGTCTTGCCGACAACTCCAGCAATAGCTGGCCCGGTGTTGATGCCTATACGAACATCCCAGGTTAAATCTTGGTTAGACGTTACCTGCATCATCATTTTTGTAAAATTGCAAAACTCAAGCGCTGCCAGGCAAATCTTGATAGCATGGATTTTAGGATCTTTTTCATGCAAACCACCCACACACATATAGGCATCACCAATGGTTTTCAACCTTTCAATATCGAATTTTTTGCTGATGTCATCAAAGTAAAAAAAATACCCATCTAACATAGTTACCAATTCAGCCGGTGTTAGGTTTTCTGAAATTTGGGAAAAGCCTACAAAGTCTGTAAACAATATGCTTAAAGAATCATACTGCACAGGTTCGACGATGCCATGTTCTTCCAATTCCTTTGCGATATCAAGAGGGAGTATGTTGGCTAGTAAAACGGAAGATTTTTCCTTTGCCTTTTCTAGCTCTTTTTTCAATCCAGCCCTGTGCAAATTACCGGCTATTTGTTCCAGTACAATCGAAAGACTAGCAACAGCTTGTAGTCGTAGCCTGTACCCTTTGGCAAAACTGATAACAGCTAAGCCGATAACTTCGTCCACAACAATGGGGTACAGTACAACAGAAGATAGCGGAGAGTTTGCAAACAAACTATTTATAAAGGAGTTAGAAGTGGCCTTTCGTAAAATAGTCTTTTTTTGCTTTCTATATACCTTAGTAAAAATATCTTCTGTGTCTTGGATGGCAAGAGTTTCCTCTATGCTTTCTGTTTTTCCTTGCTGTGAGAACTGGTATTCTAAGCAAAAAGCCTGTTTTTCTTTGTTAAAGGTATAGTAGCATATCTTAGCAAAAGAACAGGCTTTTTGGATTTGCTCACTTGCCCACGGCATTATATCGCTAGATTGCAGGTTATTGAGCTTTTTTTGAGTATCTAGTTTTTTCTTAAGCTTCAAGTGCCTCTACACTCACATTTTTTAAGCTCATTGCGATGGTGCCCAACAAACGAAAGGAGGCTCTTTGCCAATTGGAGGTTTTGTTATAATAAACCTTTACTTCTACACCATTTTCACCATAATTCTTTACCCAATCTATAATTGCCGGAACGGTTGAGGAATTCATCGACTTGAGAGCCCTAAAATCTAGAGTGGCTTTCTTGGGTGGAGAACTAGCTAAGATTTTGTTATGATAAGGTTCGAGATAGGGAATCAACTCCTTGTTTTCACTAACACCGATCCAATTAAATATGACCGTCTCACCTATTTTTTTGGGGGCTATTTCTAATTTTCCTAGTACAAAGCTTTCCATGTTAAATAAATTTCCTCTCTACTGTTTTTCTTGCTTCTAATGTAAGTTTTGTGCCTTCCAAATTATATTTCAAACTAAATTCAGATTCGTACACAATGCGGTAGACACCCAACTGGCTACCATTTTTAGGGTTTTTAGCTATTTCTTGCAATCTTTCCAGATACAATGCTTCCACGTCATCGCTACTGTTTATCTTATCTATTAAGTCAAATAAAAACTGTAAGTTATCGTTCTGGCGGACTCCATTCGAAACATAAAAGACTAGCATATTTTCTTCTAGTTTAAACGATATGTTTACATCAGGAGAATCAGGTGTTCCTATTCCGTATTTCACCGCATTTTCTAATAATTCCAAACAGACCACATCTGCCTTTTCCATAACGTCTTCATCTACATTTTTAACCTGTAAAAATTTTTGAATATCATCTCTGATTTGGCTGAGAGTATCCCAGACCGGTTTTATCGTAAAACGCACTTCCATTTTTTTTTCCATATTTACTCTCCTTTATAATTTGCTTGTTACTCTGGTTTCTAGGTTCACGCTTCTATTTTTTTTAGTACCATGAACGTTATATCATCATCTGTCTCATAAGTGCTCATTTTTTCTAAGAGCTTATCTTTAATGCTTTCAGTGGACAGCTCACCGTTCAAACTCATAAAATCTACCAGCCCATCGATATCCAACATTTCGCCCTCACTGTCTTTTGCTTCTGTAATACCATCTGTATATAAAATCATAGTATCGCTAGGGTTTAGTTCTAGAGGATCAATAAAGTATTGATTGGTATAATGAGCCATTCCGAGCCATGTTCCTCTCGTTTCCAATGTATCGACTTTTTTTGTATTTGCTCGATAAATGATTATATCTTGGTGCAAACCAGTAAAATAAAACTTCTCTCCATCGTGTAAAAAAAGCGTTAGGGTCATATATTTGTTCAGACCCATAAGTTGGATATTAGCTGTAATCACCTCATTTGCTTTTACCAATACCTGATCCAGCGATAGACTAGCGTCGGTATTAATAACGGAATGAATCGCTGTTTGTGCCATCATCATGATGAGTCCAGCAGTGACACCATGTCCGCTGACATCTCCGATAATAAACCATGTTTTTTCGCCATCACGGATTACATCGTAATAGTCGCCACCAACTTCGTCAGCTGTTTGCATATGAGCTGTTATTTGTAAACCATCCACTTGCAAATCTTGCGGCAGCAGTGACGTTTGGATTTGTTCGGCAATTTTCATTTCGGTAACTACTCTGGTTGCATCTTCAATGCTTGCATACAATCTTGCATTTTCGAGAGAAATAGCAACTTGTGTTGATAACATGTGTAAAACATTGAGTCGTTCTTCGGTAAAGACTCCAGCCATACCATTGTTTTCCAGATACAAGATTCCAGAAATTTTTCCTTGGTGGATGACGGGAGCACATAAGACAGATTTGGGATTGTTTTCCTGGATGTAGGGGTCTGACATGTAGTTTCCCTCATGTGAGGCATCAGCCAAAACAACAGACTTTTTGGTGCGAGCTACATATTGGATAATGGAGGCAGGGGCGAGATAACTGCCATCGGAGGTTTTTAGGCTACGAGAGGAAGATACTACAGCATCTTTTTCATGTGAACCTTCCGCTTCGATGAACCATTCCCCTTCTTGTTCTAATAAGAAAAGTCCTGTTTGTGCTCCTGCATTTTCGATGACTACCTGCATCATATTTTTTAAGAGTCGTTCGACGACAATTTCTTCCGATATGGCTTGTGAGGCTTTCATAACTGAACCCAAATCCAAAAGCTCGCTACCCCCCGTGGTTGTGGTTGTCATATTGATGGTTTGGCGAGTTCCTATTTTTGGAGTCGTATCCTGAGTCAATAATTGAGGATAAGCTTTTTCCATTGCCTTGACTTTGCCAAAAGCTCCCCAACGCCCATAAAGATAGTGGGCATCTTTGAGATAGATTTCCGCTATGCGAGTCTGTTTTTTTCGTAGCCAAAACTTACCATAAAGTTCATTACTCAAGGCTTCGAGGTTGATGTATTCATTGTTTTTCGAAGAATCAATCGCTTGCAGGTAAAGATCCATCGCCTTCATTTCATCTTTCTCAACTCTGGCGATTTCTGCTTCGATAAGATAATGGCGGTGAAGAAAATTTGCCGGACAATTGTCTGACCAGATCTTCATTTTCTCCCGCAACGGAGCAATTTTTTCAAAATATTGAGCTCGCTCTGCTTCACTTACCGAATCGCATTCTGCCAGAAAGATAAGGGCGGTATAGAAAGTTGCTTCAGGAATTTTATTTTGACCGGGAACAAACATTTCCACCGTTGGCAATTGTTCTGCCATTTGAAGCCAATGTTTCCTGTCTTCAAAAAGGTAAGCGTTGCGAATTTTGCCATAATAAAAATAAGCAAGGTGAAGCGGAGCTTCCGCGTAGTTCTTTAAAAATTCAGCTTCATTAAAGTTTTCATCATCGTAACTGAACGGACTATCCGTTAACCCCATCAAATTGCGAATCGATTGAATGGTCCCTACCAGGGTACAATCGATCATATCCTGTTGCTTGGTTCCTTGCAGCAGGACTAGATCTCTTTCACAAATCTTCAACAGTTCAGGTAAGCTTTTTCCATAAATGGTTCTGTCCGTAGAACGTACCGCAATGATATAACCGACTGTAGCAAAATCTCCAGATTCCATTCCCCACTCATAACCCTTATCATAATAAGGGTCCGATGATCGCAGGGGTTGGTTCCAATGGTGTGTGAATGTGGCATAAAGAAAATAGGTGCTGGCTCGCATTGCGGTATTTTCCTGTTGGTCAGATAACTCAATAGCCATTCTGCCAAAGCGGTAGCCAGTTTTGAATTCTCCCAGTATGAAAGCTATAATAAAAGCATAGTTCACATAACCAAAGGAAGAAATTTCACTGTTGCCATTGAGGAGGGAAAGATTGGTCATTTTGATGGTTGTTACCGCGTTCAAGGTGGTTTGACCCGCCAGGTAGGACGCATACCACATCCCCAGCAAAAGTTGCATCATCGCCAGATGTTCCACCCCTGTCATTTTCCCTTCTTTCACTAAATCCTCAATCTCTCGTCCTTTGAGATTTTCAGTAACCTCCTGAAAGCCCTGCCCCACCATCGCGCCTAGTTCTTCTTCACTTTTTGGGATACTCATCCCCAATAGCTCCAATCCTTCTCTTTGAATTTCAATTGCTTCCAGAAATCTTCCCTGCAATTGGTACTGAGCGGTCTGGACAGCGTAAACGCTGACTTTATCCATTGCTGTCTTGGCCTGTTTAAGAGCGATCGGATAGAGCGCTTCCGCTTGCTCAAACTGTCCCGAAAGATATTCTGCTTCCGCCTGACCCCGGTACAGACTCAATGTAAGTTCGTAGTGTTTTTCCCAGGCGTCTGGTGGTAACATCTCGATACCGATTTTCATATGCTGGCTTGCCGCTTGGTAGGCTGAGGAATTTCGAGCCTTTTTACCCGCCTGGAGATTCCATTCAGCCAAACCTAGTTTTTCTTTTTCATCCTCAATCAGCTTCCGACCTGAGTTGATTTGTCCAATAATATCAAAAATCTTTTCCTCAAATTCCTCTGTTCGCGTATTTTCCAGCAACAGTCGTCCAATTTTTAAATGGATGGGATCGCGTTCATCCTCTGCAATCAACGCATAAGCAGCTTGTTGCACGCGGTCATGTAAAAATCGATAAGACACTTTAGGGTCCTTGTCCGATTTTTGCAAAAACTTGTAAGCATCATCGGTAGGAATAACCAACCCCACTTGCATTCCTTCCCAGAGGTCATTCGCTGTCTCTATGGGGGACTTTTCCCTTACAATAGACAAGGTTTTTAGATCAAAGCGGTTTCCAATACTAGCGGCTAATTGCAATACCTCCTGAGTCGATTGGGAAAGTTTTTGAATTTTTTCCGCCATGAGGTCGACAACGTTATCAGTTATACCCTGATCCTGAATTTTTTTGACATCCCAGGTCCATACTCCCTTACTACTGTCAAACTCAATCAATCCCGCTTCATAAACCGATTGTAAAAATTGATTCAAAAAGAAAGGGTTCCCCTCCGTTTTCTGGTAACTTAACTCTGCTAAGGGTTTTGTTTCAGACAAATCGCATTTGAGAGTATCAGAGATGAGCTGATTCACATATTGCAATTCAAGCGGAGGCAATGTTAAAGTGCTAACTTCGACTCCGGCTGTTTGAATATCCTCTAACATTGCCATAAGAGGATGAGCGGCATCTACCTCATTATCACGATATGCTCCAATGATGAGAATGTATTTTTCATCCGGGTCAGTTAGAAACAATTCGATTAATTTGAGGGAAGGAGGATCTGCCCATTGTAAATCATCCAGGAACAACA
>JBCCIA010000392.1:0-5958 GCA_039028475.1 Spirochaetota bacterium
GCCGTGTTTAATGGTTTGATTCACGGTTCATCCCCACGTGTGTGGGGAAAAGGCTAAAGACATATTTAGTAGTTTAACTCAATTTTGTCAAAGAACTTTTTAGTTGTAAAATTTTTCCCTACCCCCCAAAGTGCTTAAAAATTGGGGGCGAGGGAGCAAAAAGAGCTACTCTAACTGAATACGCAAAAACTTGATCTGTTTGTGCAACAGCTTGTGGTACTTCTTGCGACGTTTCTTGCGGTAGACTTTTCTCTCGTTGTAAAGACGGTCTACCAATACTTCCATTCTATCCAGTAGAGCTTTGTAATCTACAGGGTCTAGTTCTTTTTCCATAGGGTTAACCTCGTTGTTAAGTTATATTACCCAGTGGTGCTGATTTGCTTGACCGTGTACGGAGTGTACACAGATTAGGAAACAGCACCATTGGGTGTGGTTTCTCAGTCCGGGGTAGCTTGCCGGCGAAAACCGGGCTGAGAGCTTTTCGCATACGTACATTTCAAGTAAAAATGTACTTAGGTATGATGAAAAGGGTGAGATAAACTGTCCACTACTTTTTTTGAGGATTTGCGTAGAGACTATTGCTGGTTTTACTTATGAATTTCTAGCATAGTTCTGTTTATCTTCCTTAAATTAACGAAGATATCTAAATATATCCAACCAATATAAGCAAAGCCACTTATACATAACACTAAAAATCCAATCAAAAGTTTGATCTTACAATCGCTTTTTGGCGTTCTTTCTATTTTTGAACCCTGGTATCGTAGTTTGTTTTGGATTTATTCATTATGCCCATTTGTATATGGAATCCTTGGAAACGCAATCGGATTTGATCTATCTCCTGGTTCATCCCCACACATGTGGGGAATAGGAATTTTACTTCTGAGCGGGACACCTTCCCGCGGTTCATCCCCACACATGTGGGGAATAGTTATCACTCGGCCAAATGTGTTGACCTTATACGGTTCATCCCCACACATGTGGGGAATAGTGCGGGGTGTGCTAAATGTTGCCCCAAGCTGTCGGTTCATCCCCACGCATGTGGGGAATAGAGTAGCTGATAGGAAGACTGTATTTTGTGAGTCGGTTCATCCCCACGCATGTGGGGAATAGTCGTTCTCTACGATGGAAACCCATTTTTCCCCAGGTTCATCCCCACGCATGTGGGGAATAGGCTAAAGACTTATATAGTGCTTTTCGGTATTTTGTCAATGGTTTTCCCAAAACACCACCTTTTTCCGAATTGACAGCTTGCTGAGATAGGCAAAAGCTATAACAAACACGCATGAAAAAGCTACCCATCGGCATACAAAACCAGACTGTGCATGGTAGGTTTCGCGAACTCATTTTAAACTTACAGCAAAAATACTCACAAAAAGTAGTGATTCTTATCGACGAATACGACAAGCCGATCTTAGATAACATTACCAATACTGAAATAGCTACGCAGATGCGCGATGAGTTAAAAAACCTCTACTCCGTAATCAAAGACGCAGATGCCCACATCCAATTTAGCTTTATCACTGGCGTTTCCAAATTCTCTAAAGTTAACTTGTTTAGTGGACTCAACAATTTAGAAGACATTACCCTCAATGAGAATTTTGCCACTATCTGTGGTTACACCCAAGAACAGCTAGATACCGTTTTCCAAGATAAGCTAGCTGATGTAAATATGGCAACCTTACAGCAATGGTACAATGGTTATAACTTTCTTGGGGATAGTGTATACAACCCCCATGACGTTTTGCTCTACCTCAAAAATAAGAAATTCAAAAACTATTGGTTTGAAACTGGTAGTCCTTCGTTTCTAATCAAGCTAATCCAGGAAAGGCAATACACCATACCTCTAATGGAAAGTATTAAGCTATCAGAATCAGCTCTTGGTAGGTTTGATGTCAACTCTATTGAATTAGAAGCCTTGCTTTGGCAAACTGGCTATCTAACAATTGACAGAATACAGGAAAGAGGAATACTCCGCTACTACCACTTGACCTTTCCCAATTTAGAAGTTAAATACAGTCTCAACGACTCCATTTTGCATTTCCTCATCCACTCCAACCAAGCACAGGAAAGAAACAAGGACAATTTGTATACGTTGTTAGAACAATCCGATGTACAGGGATTCCAGCAAATCTTCCAAGCCTTCTTTGCTTCCATCCCGCACGATTGGTATCGCAAAAATACCCTGGCAAAGTACGAAGGTTATTACGCGTCAATTTTCTGCACTTACTTTACCGCAATCGGTGTCGATGTTAGGCCAGAAGATGTCACCAATAATGGGCAAGTCGATATTACTGTTTTGTTTGGAGACAATGTCTATGTATTTGAATTTAAAGTCATCGAACTTACAGAAGCCGGTTCTGCTTTAGCTCAAATCAAAGAGAAGAAATACTACGAAAAATACCTAACAGGGAAGGAAAGCAACGTCTTTCTCATTGGGGTAGAGTTTTCCAAAGACGAGCGTAATATTAGCAACTACGAATGGGAAAAGTTGTAGTTTCTGGTTCACTTCCACGCGTGTGGGGAAAATTTAAAGACTTATTTAGTATTTTTCTGCATTCTGTCAATCCTTTTCCCAAACTTCTTAACCTTTTTCCAAATTGACAATTGGCTGAGATAAGCAAATTACAATAACTTATTCTCCAGCAACCAGTATTTAGATCTTTCGATAATCCTTTGGTGGAGTTTTTTCTTTTTGTGATTGCTAAAAAAACCGGGAGGTGTTTTAGACTGCCAGTGTTCGTAGATTTCCATCATGAGTTTTCTGCATATTGCCAAATCGGCACCCAACTCCTCAAATAATCCAATTGCAAAAATTATCCCCAGAGCTACATTGTGGTTAGTATCCTTTGTATAGGGAGAAATACTAGTAATAAGCAGTGGATCTTCCATCTCTCCTATGCCCGTAATTGCAAATTCACGGGTTGCCGGTTCTTTTAGTAGTTGTATCAATTCTGTCTGAATGTATTGACCGGTTTGGTATTCAGCCGCCCAACCAAGTAAGGATGCAACTTCCCTTCGGCAGTCATCTAGTGAAGTTTGATCCATTTTTTTCCAGTTTGGAAGTTGTAGTGGATGTTTTATATAGGATATGAGTTCATCTATTTCTTTAGTACTTATTGTTCTAAGCCATTTCTCTTTTTCCCGACAATAATCCTCAAAATCTGTCAATGGTCCTAAAGGACCGGTAAACACTTCTATTTTTTCTAATGTAGATAGTTCATTCATTGTTCAAATGATACAAACCCGAACAAGATTGGTAATTTATGATAGTAGATATTGTCATAGTTAAAATTGATAAGTAGTGCATATATTCCTTAGACCAACTAAAGTAGCCATAAGGTAAGCTTTTTATACTAATCTCTGGTTGATCTCCGCGCGTGTAGGGGATAACTAAAGACTTATTTAGCAATTCTAAGTAGACTCTTAAAAATATAGAATATATCTTTATCCGTACCTATTAGTAAAATAGAGAAGCCTGTTATCAATTGGTAACCATAGAAAACAAGTGCACAGCACCAGACCCACAAAGCAGACAGAAATACACGTATATTTAATAGAGAAGTTCTAAGTAGCCCTATCCATTGGCAATAATAACACAATGTAGGAAGCAGAATCAGATTTAGATACAATATGATTCTATCTAAATCGTTACGACTCGAATCATAGAAATACCAGAAAAGAAATGCTACAAATAGTACATATCCTACATCCATTCCTACCCAAATAAAATGTATGGTCTGCCCGACAATTCTTTCGCGTATGGCATGAGCGACCTTTAGAACAAATGGCAATTGCAATAGAACTAAACCTATGCTTAAAATAAAACGATGTTTGAAATCAAATAGAACTGATTTGCAAGTAGAAAGCTCAGCAAACACTTGCATACATTTATGGAATCCACGCCAACGCCATAACATAATAGGCCTATTCCATTCGAAAACAAAACCTAGCATGGCCAATACCTGCAGCAAAAATGCCCCGAAAACAAATAAAAGATATACCTTCTTTTCCATAGGTTACACTCTTGACAAGCAAACTGAGTGGCTATTGAAAATTTAACCTGTCACGGTTCATTCCCACGCATGTGGGGAATAGTAAAATACCGACAAGCAACTGTTTCATTGACCGGTTCATTCCCACGCATGTGGGGAATAGGCTAAATACTTATTTAGTGTTTTTAGATATTTTGTCAATGGTTTTCCCCAAATAACCATCTTTTTCCGAATTGACAGCTTGCTGAGATAGGCAAACGATATAACCAGAGATGAAAAAGCTACCCATTGGCATACAGACCTTTTCTGAGATAATAGAGTCAAACTACTACTATGTAGACAAAACAGAACTCGTTGCAAACCTTGCCGAACAAGGAAAGTACTACTTTCTTTCCAGACCGCGTAGGTTTGGCAAAAGCCTGTTCCTAGATACCTTGAAGGAAGCTTATGCCGGTAATAAGAAATTATTCCAAGGCTTATACCTGGAAAAGAATTGGGATTGGAGCAAAAAGCATCCAGTGGTTAAAATTAGCTTCGGTGGAGGAGTACTCAAAACTCCTGAGGTCTTGCAACAATCAAATCGAGAAATTC
The DNA here is from genome assembly GCA_039028475.1 of Spirochaetota bacterium. GTDB lineage: Bacteria > Spirochaetota > Leptospiria > Leptospirales > Leptospiraceae > JBCCIA01. Next base: position 4,584 of record JBCCIA010000392.1, read on the forward strand.
TAGCAGAAATTGCTGCACAATATGATCTAGAATTGTACAACAAAACCACACATGGAACATTCCGCGAACTCATCGTAAGCCTACACAAGAGATATTCACAAAAAGTTGTAGTTCTCATCGATGAATACGACAAGCCAATTCTCGACAATATCACAGATACAGAAACAGCCACACTGATGCGAGACGAACTGAAAAATCTATACTCGGTCATAAAAGATGTAGATGCCCACATACAGCTTGTCTTTATCACTGGCGTTTCCAAATTCTCTAAAGTAAATTTGTTTAGCGGTCTCAACAACTTAAAAGACATCACACTTGACTCACGCTACGCTACTATCTGTGGCTATACACAGGAGGAACTCAGCATTATTTTCCAAGATGCATTGCTTGGGGTTGATATGCAAGCCTTACAAAAATGGTACAATGGCTACAATTTTCTGGGAGAGAAAGTATACAACCCCTATGATGTTTTACTCTACCTAGACAGTAAAATTTTCAAAAACTATTGGTTTGAAACTGGCAGCCCTTCGTTTTTGATACAACTCATCCAAGAAAGGAAGTATACCATCCCTCTCATGGAAAGCATTAAACTATCAGAATCTGCTCTGGATAGGTTTGATATCAACTCGATTGAATTGGAAACCCTACTCTGGCAAACTGGTTACCTAACCATCAAACAAGTACAACAGCGGGGAATCCAACGCTACTATCATATGGTCTTCCCGAACTTGGAGGTAAAACACAGCCTCAACGACTCGATTTTACATTTTCTCATTCACTCCAACCAACAGCAAGAAAGAAACAAAGACAATTTGCTTACTCTTTTAGAAGAGTCTAATATCGAAGGATTCCAACAAATCTTCCAAGCCTTCTTTGCCTCCATCCCACACGATTGGTATCGCAAAAATACTTTGGCGAATTACGAAGGCTATTACGCGTCTATTTTCTACGCCTACTTCACTGCAATCGGTGTAGATGTTAAGCCGGAAGATGTGACCAACAATGGCCAAGTCGATATGACGGTTTTGTTCGAGAACAATGTCTATGTGTTTGAATTCAAAGTCATCGAGCTTACCGAAGCTGGGTCTGCTCTGGCTCAAATCAAAGAAAAGAAATACTATGAGAAATACCTAAGTGGCCAAGAGAAAAATATCTTTCTCATCGGTGTAGAATTCTCCAAAGAAGAACGCAATATTACCAATTACGAATGGGATCAATTGTAGTTATTGGTTCATCCCCACGCGTGTGGGGAAAAGAAGAGCTTGGAATTGATGCCGTGCAGGAGCAGCGGTTCATCCCCACGCGTGTGGGGAAAAGTTATCCCAGACATAAACGATGCCCAAAAGATCGGTTCATCCCCACGCGTGTGGGGAAA
>JBCCIA010000393.1:0-5952 GCA_039028475.1 Spirochaetota bacterium
AGCTGGTCCGATGCCTGTTTATTGCCAGGAACACAAAAAACAAGATGAAGGAATTCCTTCATCTTGTAATAGGCGTTTTCCTTACTTGGAAATCATTTGTAGCTTATATTGGATGGAAGAAGCCATTTTATGATTTCCCATACCATTATAGTACACTTGTAACTGTTTTAAAGTCTGCATATCATCTGGGTTTTTTTCTAAAACATTCAAAAGATACTTTTCTTTCACATTATTCTCTTTCATAATGTGAATTGGTATATTTGAAACTTTTTTTACAAAACCAGAAGATAAAGACGTTCTGACTGTGGGAGGCTGGGTTATACTAGGATCTGTAGTTATTGTCCTATGCAAAACTAATACCGCTATGACGGAGAGGGAAGGAATTAGAATGAAACTTGGCCCTCTCCTCTTCCAAACAAGACTCCTAAACTTAGACAAAAGACTCTCGCCTTCACAGTGTGTTTTTTCTAACCCATTCACTAGCGTTCTATCAAAAGTGTCCGAGAGTTTTAGCTTTTTGAGCTCTTTAGCTCTCAGATCAGAGAATGCTCGTATCAGGTTACACTCCATCAGTCTATCATCATACTTCTTTTGTTCGCTATAGAAGTGCAACTTATATTGAATCCAATTTCTGATTTTATGCTCATGATCCAAGGTGAATTTCTCCTTTCTTGTCCTTTAAAATTATATGCTTTAGCAATTCTTTCGCTTTAAAAAGTCTACTTTTGACAGTTCCCACATTGCAATTAAGAACCTTGGAAATGTCTGCGTAGGACATTTCCTCAAAGTAGCGCAATTCGATCACTTGTCGGTAGATTTCATCTAATTCATTGATCTTACTGATTAGATAATTAGATTCTTCAGATAGTTCTAATTTTTTTTCATAGCTGACGCGATTATCAATAAATTGGTTCTCGTTTTCTTCGATTGGCTTTTCTGATTCCTTTTTACGTTTTGTAAGCAAATCCTTGGATTTATTCACTACAATACGGTACAACCAGGTATATACTCCCGCCTCAGCACGAAACTTGTTAATCGACTTATAGCCTGAGATCATGGAATCTTGTACGATGTCCTCTGCGTCATCGTCATCTTTTACCATAGACTTTGCTTTTCGAAACAAACGCTCTCGAAATGGGGTTACAAGCTCTACATAGGCAGACTTATCCCCATTTTTAATTTTTTTCAAAAGCATTTTTTCTTTTTCTCTTAATGTCATAATTACAGTCTAATCTCTATTACCTTTCTCCAGTAGAGGCCTATTTAAACAATTCTAATTTAGATTTTCTGGCAGATACTTACGTGATTCCACCCTTATGCAACTTTTTTTAAAGCTCTCCCTACTTATTTTCCTATGCACTTTTTTTGGTTTGCCACAGAAATTTGCAAATTCGTTACAGGGGTTAGCGGCCGCCTTCTATTTCTGCTTTTTTGTATATTCTTGTAAAAAACCGTTATCTTTTGCGCAAGAGGATGAGCATCCGTTGCTAGCCGATCACTTCTTTGTTATAGCTTTTCTAGGGGTCACAACCTGGCATTACTTAGACCTTGTGAACAATTACCATAGAGCTTTTTTTCTTGTAGATACCGACTTTATTTCTATTGCGGAAGTTCTACAAAATACTTGGCAAGGCAATTTCTTTAGAACGCATTACCACGGCAATCCAGATACAGGCAATTTTTTAGCGCACCACTTTTCTCCAGCACTGGTTTTGTTGTGCCCCTTCTTAGCTCTGTCGGATTTTCGCCTTGGCTATGCTTATGGGCTTTTGTTCTATCAAATTGTAGCTACTCTGCTGTTTTACAGAATCTTAGAATGTTTCCACCTTTCGTCTTGGGAAAAGCTATGCTGGTTGTTTCTGTTTCTCTGCAATATTTACGTCTACCGCTTGTTCCATTCCCTACATTTTGAGTCGCTGTTCCTGTGTTTCTTTTTCTTGTTTTTCCTTGCCTGGATTGAAAAAAAGCAGTATTTGGCCTTCTTCGCCTTCCTCTTGTGCCTATTTACTAAAGAAGACATTAGTATCTACCTAGCATTTCTCAGCACAGTTTTTTGCTTCACCAGCTCCAAGAAAAAATGGTCTTCGCTATTGCTATTGACAAGCATTTTGCATTACTTTGTCCTTATCCCACTCCTACGCCAACAAATCGACACTTCAGCTGCGGTGAACTGGTTAGAGAATTGGCAACACTGGGGAAATTCCTATATTGAAATCATCGCTAGCTTATTGCATTCGCCGCAAAAAGTGTTGCAAGCCCTGGCCAATAACTCTGACCTTGCCTGGCAATTCGTTGTACTCTCTGGGGGAACCTTATTGTTTGCCCCACGCTACTTTCCTATGTTACTCGCGATCTTTGCCATACACTCGCTATCAGCACGGCAATGGCACAACCGTTTTTACAATTACTACTGTTACAGTATCCTACCCTTTTTTTGCATAGCAAGTCTAGAAGGGTACCTCTACTTAAAAGAAAAGCTGAACCAACACAAACGACACAGTTTAGTTTTACTTTGTCTTGTTACCTGCCTCTACCAGGCTTCGCGTGATAAGTTAACTCCACTGGCATATAAGAAAGTCACCGAAGAGCGTTGGTTGCAAATACAAAGCATCGCCGCAAGAATTCCTGCTGGTAAGGCCGTACACGCCCAATTTGACCTTTCTGGATGGATCTACCGCAAAAACCCAGTCTACCCCTTGCGAGACATACATGAGATCAAGGACTACGTTATTTTGGATCTAGATACCGAATTGGCACCATTTCTAAGTAAACAACAATTGCAAAGACTGCAACAACAACTCGAAGCAAAGGGACAATTCAGGCTCATTGCAAAGTGGCAAAAAGTATACCTGTACCAAAAAAAGCTCTAATGATACGGAAACGTTAGTTTTGCCCCAATAGAGACTTGTATGCATTGGCAATGTCATCCGCTCGCATAAAGTAAGTTCCTATCAGTGCAGCATCGGCAAACTCAGTCATCTGCAAATAGTCTTGTCTCGTTTTCACACCTGACTCAGCAACTTTGCAAATAGAGTCTGGTAAGGTTTGGGCAACCTTGGAAATCAGACCAGGATCAATGGTGAATGTATCCAAGTCTCTACTATTGATACCAATAATTTCTGCACCTACATTTTCTGCGATGCTCGCTTCTTCCTGTGAATGAGTCTCTACCAACACATCCATTCCCAGGCTTTGCGAATGTTGGAGCAGTTCTTGCAGCCGCTTTTCAGACAGAATTCTCACAATCAGCAGTGTTGCAGAAGCTCCATATAGCCTTGCTTCGTCGATCTGCTTTTCAGATATTACAAAATCCTTACGCAGTACGGGAGTCTCCACTGCATTTGTAATCGCTTGCAAATGGGATAAAGAACCTTGGAAGAAATCTTGATCTGTTAGTACAGAAATAGCCGCTGCCCCTAGGCTTTGGTATTCCTGTGCGATAGAAAGTGGGTTGTAATCCTCACGAATCACCCCTGCTGATGGGCTAGCTTTTTTACATTCGGCAATAATAGCCTGTTCTTGGGCTAGTAAAGCTGCTTTTAAGCTCTTTTCACAGGGCTGAGGAGTTTTTTTTAAAGATATTTCTTGGATTTCAAGCTTTTTTTTTTCTACAATTTTTCCTAAGATAGGAGGAATGGATTTAAAACCCATCCAAAGCACTCTCTTCTGACTCATAAATATCGAAGAGGGACGTAAGTTCAATTACATCAAAAATTCTCTTTACAGCAGGCTTGATGTTGCAAATTTTCAGCATTCCATCGATGGCATTCAATTTTCTAAGGGTGGAGATACACGCTCGAAATCCACTTGACGACATATACTCGATCCCTTCCATATTGAGGAGAACTTTTGTATGTCCGCCTTCATCAATGAGTTCAGCCAAGCCTTCTTCTACTTCGTTGGCGACGGAAACATCTAACCTTCCCTCTAGACTTACGACTAAAATATCTCCTTTTACTACATGCTCTAACAAAATAATCCCCTTTAAAAATAGTAATTTAACTAGATATTTCTATTTAAAAGAATGTCAATTATAGTTTTAAAATTATGAAAAACAATCTAAATTCTCTCGCAAAAGAAAAGAATATCGCCGTTTTAGGGGCAGGAATCACAGGTTTGGCAGTGGTCAAAACTCTACAAAAACGGGGCTATCCTGTAACTCTCATAAGTGATACCAAACCAGATTTACCATTGGATATAACTTATATAAAAGATAACCTGCCATTTGAAGCAAAGTCTCTACAACTCCTTATCAAAAGTCCTGGCATACCACCCAAGCATAGTATTTTGCAACAAGCTAAGCGGGAAGGCATTGCCATACAAAGCGAGATCGAATGGAGCCGCAGGCATTTCTCTGGTAAAGTGGTAGGCATTACCGGAACAGATGGAAAATCAACGACCACCGCCCTAGTACAATCGCTATTTGCTAGCACATATCCAAAAACAAAAATGGGGGGTAATATCGGTATTCCGTTTTGCCAGTTCTGCGAGGAAGATCTACAATACGCAATTCTCGAACTGAGTAGCTACCAGCTGGAAGATTCGCAGCAGCTAGCCATGGACAGCACCGCACTGCTAAACCTAGCAAATGACCACTTAGAAAGGCATAAAACCGCGAGAAACTATTTACGAGCCAAACTAAAAATCTTAGATTCGGGTAATGATAACAGGCCTTTTGTGACCTCCATTCACATGAAAGATATCATTTTGCAGGAACGAGACTTGCCTACACATAGCTATTATTTTGGTGAAACAAAGGGTTGCCACGCCCAGATCCTAGCAAAGGAAGCAAAGATTGCGGGCTTGGCTACAAATTATGACACTAGCCAATTTCCACTCTTAGGAAAGCACAATTTGGAAAATTTAGCAGCTGCTATTTTACTAGCCGAGTTGAACGGAGTCAAAAGCCAGCATATCCAGGAACAAATCGCAAAGTTTAACGGTTTAGCCCACCGTTTCCAAATTGTACAAGTAAAGCAAGGGGTCACTTTTATCAATGATTCCAAAGCAACCAACCTCAACAGTCTTTTGGCTGGGTTAAAAGGTTTTGCCAAAAGGCACCGTTTGATCCTAATTTTAGGCGGAGAACCCAAACAGGAGCCATTGGACCCCCTGCTAGCAGAATTGCAAGGGCGTTCCCTTCTCGTCTACCTCTATGGACAGGCGCGCAATACCTGGCGAACAGAATTGCAAAAAAATCTAGGCGAAAATCTAATCATCGCAGAGGATCTACAAACGGTTATGGAAGATGTCAGCCAGAAACTCAAAAAACAGTACTACCAAACGGTTCTATTTTCACCCGGTTGTGCCAGCTTTGACCAGTACAAAAACTTTGTAGAAAGGGGAGAGAGCTTTATTAATTTTGTAAAAAAAATCTGATCAAGATATTTTTGGAGTCTAAACAGAAATGCTTGCAAATTTACCAATCTTCCCCTTACCCGAGCTCCTGCTCTTCCCTGGTACATTTTTGCCCTTGCACATTTTTGAAACCCGCTACCGCTTGCTATTGGACTATTCAACCGAATCAGACTATGAAATAGGCATTACCTGTTACGAATCTCAAGATAGCATCACTGAAACCATTGGCTGGGGAAAAATTATCAAAATAGAACCCTTGGTAGATGGTCGTTCGAATATTTTGATCCAAGGACACGGCATTGCTAAAATAGCAGACTACTCTTCCAAAGACCCCTTTATCATTGCCAAAGTAGAAAAGCTAGAGGCAGACCTAAACCATCTAAACCAGCTGGCTTTCCAAGACATTTTGCGATCCATTTTGGAACTAGCGAAAGATTTTCTTGGCAAAGCAGGCGTAGAACCCGTTTTCATCTCTGAATTGGACAAATTGCGCTACCATTCCTTCCCGATAGAATTTATTTCATCGATACTAAACATCGATTTCCAACTAAAAAAAGAACTATTTCTACAAGCTGACCCGTTAGCAAAAGCCAG
>JBCCIA010000394.1:0-5934 GCA_039028475.1 Spirochaetota bacterium
ATTATATACAACTGTTTAATAGAAAAGGTAGACAAGGAAAAGAAATTAATCTTTTAGATTCCAAGTAATATTTTTATTGAGATAAAAATTAGTAGCAGTTGCAAAAACAATTCCGATAAAGTTACACACAATATTAATAAATAAGTTTTCTGAACCTATCTGGCTTTGTTTATATAATAAAATTGAATAATTCCAAACGGAAAGTTGGATAAAGAGGCCAATCAAAGATATAACAACAAAAATAGTAAGACCACGTAAGTTTTGGTAGAAGCCAGTATTTTTTACCCTACGAAAAGTCCAATAGTTATTCAAGAAATAGTTGTTCATAATACTAAAAACAAAAGCAAGAGTTGCACTAGTAGAGATAGAAGTGAAAGCAAATGTAAATAATTTGCTACTATCTCGGAAGAAAAAGGAAAATAGGTAACGGGAAAACAAATTGATAGAATAGCCCAAAAAACCAACAATTGCATAAGAAATAAAGGTTAAAGATACGTATTTACCAAAACGAATATCATATAGTGCAGCAAGATAGTTTTGTATAACAGATCCGGACATTTTGGTAGCGCCGTGTATACGTGTGCGAAAAACATAACCTACTTCTTTGGAGCGAATCCCTTTTTTTCTACCTAAAAACTCTAGTAATATCTTAAAACCAATCGGGTTGATTTTATCCCCTATTTCATTAAATAGTTCTCTGCGAATCACAAAATATCCAGACATAGGGTCTTTAACCTGTATAGGCAAAAATAATTTAGCTACTAAAGTAGCTCCTTTACTCATTAACTTTCGTACGATCCCCCAATCCCCATAACCACCATCTCCTACTAGACGACTTCCAATAACAATTTCATGCTCATTCATTTCTTGCAACATTTGTGGGAGGATTTTTTCATCATGCTGCATATCAGCATCCATTACCGCAAAATAAGTCCCTCTTGCTACCGCCATACCATCAATCACAGCAGAACTCAAACCTTTCTTACCTATCCGGCGAATAACGTGAATTTCTTCTTGTTTGGCAAACTGGTCTTGTACAGCTTTCCAGGTTAAATCAGGAGAATCATCGTCTACAACGATAATTTCATAGGAAATTTTGTTTTCATGGAATAGCTTTTGTAAAATTGGAATCAGAATTAATAAATTGTCTCGTTCATTGAAAGAAGGCAGAATCAAAGAAAGTTGCAACATAAATTCAATTGGGAACTATATTTTCAGCGTTACACTTAATGGTTCCAGTAATAGTTACTGTGGTTCCAGAGGCGCTATTCACAATACAAGTTAGATTATCCGTTGTAAAACAAGTTTTCCCATTTGTCACCTGTCCGTATTCACAGCTTTGGTTATCCAATGTAGGACATTGAAAAGGTTGTGTAGTTGTTGTAGATGAATTGTCTACATAAGTTCCAGTTAAGTTTACATCAATCTCAAAAAAAGATAGTGTTTGCGCACCACTACCGGAAGAACTAATATAGCCAATTCCTTGGTTATTCCATTCAACCAAACCTGCTGTTCCTGTAATGGTTCTTTGGTATAAATCACCAGTTAAAATAAATCCCTGTTGTGGATCTATACTACCTTGGGTCTGGTTCATATCATATGTATACTTTAACGTTAAAACCTCTTCTGTATACCTCATAATCAATTGGCTAAAAATAGTAAAACGTGTGTTAGACGTTTCGCCTGTAGTTTGTCTAGATACTGTACTATTACTGGTTGCAGTAGTAGTGGAATCCGTACCAGAAGACGGAGTTGCCGTACCACAACTGGCAGTTTTACTGTGGTCTACTTCTCTATCAAAAAAGTAAATATACGCTTCTTCTGGACTCAGTACAGTGAGTAACTCAGGAAAAGACAATTGCGTTTTGTTTTCATCATTGCTATTGCAGGAAGCAAAAAACATAAGCAGCAATAAAGCAATAGACTTGCCCAATTTCTTCATATATAACTCCTAAACTCCACGTCTTACAAGTGGATTTTTCTTTACTCGTTCCATCGCAATGAATATAGCATTACGGATCTCATTTTTTTCTAACTTAAATTCAGGATTTTCTCCATGGATTGTATATACAGGCGGTAACTGGTTAACAGCACACCCGAAAACATCTTGGATATTCAACTGCTCCCATCCCCAATTGGGGTTCTCACGAATAATACTCTTCAGCTCTTCTCTTAAGTCCATTGCGACAGAGTTGTGAACAACTGAAGTCCAACGATTCAAACGAATTACATTTTTAGCCACATCAACCTCTTTTCTCTCGTTTATTCATTAGACAGTACTCCGAGATGTTTGGTATTTTTCAATTCCCGGTACCAGGCAATATTTGTATTTTTTGAATTTGTCAGTTTCACCTTACTAACACCTTTATTTGTTTTCAATGTTAGATTTGCTAAAGAACTGACCATCTTTCGATCTTCCATTGATAGCTTGTCTATAATTTCTAATGCTTTTTTTTCAGAAGATCTATCAATTCTTTCCAAAACTTTTATATAACTTCTTTTTTTCTTTTCGATCTCTTTGTATTGATGCTGCAGTGTTACTAAATACTCTTGCCAAGACTGGATAGAAGAACTCACAGTTGGCTTTTTGACTGTAAGCTGATCAAGATAGTATTTAAAGAAATTCATATCTTCAATCGCTACTGTATGGTGTAACTCTTCTATTTTACTTAAAATAGTAACTTTCTCTAGAGAACGTACGGTTGTTTGCAATGTCTTGGAAAGTTTTTGGATATCGCTCCCACTCAACTGTTCTAAAGGCATTTTAGCAGCTTTTAGCAGTAGTTTCTTCAATTCAGAAGCATTCATTTCTCTCTCCAACGAATCATTTCACGGATCATCAGGTTCAGTTGCACTCTAGAGGGTTCTGTCGATTCATAATCCACTATTGGTCGCAATGAATCAATAGCTTTTGATACACTAGCAAGCCTTTGTATGCCATCCCATACCTCTGCCTGCTTAAGCAATGCTTGATACTTATCAATTTTTTTCCAAGAAGCAAGACTTTTTTTCAAAATTCGAATATGTCTAGCAAAAACAGGCTCTTTTTCTGTCCACAATGTAGGGACAATCGCACGTATAGACTTGGTTCTCCTTTTATAGCGCCGCGAAATAGAATAAATCTGCATAATGAGCCAATTGATACCATTTGTTGATAGCCAATCAGGAATGACTGGAATCACAACATTATCACAAAAATATAAGGCATTCTCCGACATCATATACAAATTTGGAGGACAATCAATGATAATAAAATCATATTTCTGTTTGATATACTTCGAGATCTTATCCAAAAGTTCAAAGTAGTGGAATTGAGCATTAGACCCTGGTAGCTTAATTTTTCCAGTTTTACTAGGTTGGATTTGCTTCTCGACATTGATGAGACCATAATGAGAAGGTATCAAATGAAGGTTGGGCCACGATACAGAAGATTCTAAATATTCGACTTTTCCATCAGCAAAGATTTTTTTTTCCGTAGCAAAGATAGGAGAGGAGGGAGCATCCACAATAAAAGAGCCTATAATATCTTCCGGACCAATCCCAACTTTACTTCCATTCAAAATACGCTGGAAGACTCCTAATAAACTCTTTTCTGGAGCAGGATAGATATTTTTCCGCCAATACTCACCAATCATATAAACCGAAGCATTGGTCTGTGGATCTGCGTCAATTAAAAGAACCTTATATGGCTCTCCCTTTGAATTTACCGAATTCGCCAAACCTGCAGCATAGTTGACAGCAAGAGTTGTTTTACCTACTCCACCTTTGAAATTCATGAGACAAATCGTTGTAGCTGGCATCTGGTAAAGGATTTTAAGTTGATCTCATTATGCCAAGTATATTTTACAATTCAGAATAGAGAAAAAGACTGTGAATCTTAAAAACTCTTTTTTTTTGGACCGAATTGGTCGAATTTTAATCTATACACCATGCAATAAAATGGATGCTTATTATCTATTATACCTACTCATAGGCATTATTACTGGGAATTTTTTAGCGAAGTTTTTACCAGCCTTCTTCAATCCCAAAGAACATATGCTCAATAGCCCACCGGCAAATAATGAAGAACCACAATTAGCCCCTGAGGAATTAGCAAAAGAAATGGAAGAATTGATGAAGGAAGAAGAGTTCCGAAAACTGGCAGAGAAGCAAAAGGTTGAATTTCCAGTTACTTTCAAGGCCAGCCGTCTACGTGATACATTTACTCCAGATATAGTCATTTTTAATGAAAAGGGTGTCACTTTTATTGTCAGAACTTTATTTGAAGCACAAGATAACTTCCTCCTATATTCTGATATCTCGGGGGTAGAGTTGGATGAGAAAATCTTCTTTGCGAGTATTAAGGTAAAACCAAAAATTCGTGGTGATATTGTCATTCACAACTTTACCAAAAGTGATGCGCAAAAAGTCAAAGAGTTCATTGTATCTCGTTTGTAAATTTAACTCGCCATAGATGCAAGGCAAGCAATGTCCAGGCAACCAATAGGCTAACTCCTCCTATTGGAGTGATAATTCCTAATTTGTTCCAACCGAAAATAGCTAGCAAATATAGGCTTCCTGAAAATAGACAAATACCTATAACGAACAATCGCAATGACCAAGCTAAAAGTATACTCGCCTGCTTTGTCTGTAAGAATTGTATAGAAAAAATTACAATTGTATGGTACATTTGGTAGCGATTGCCTGTTTGGTAAGCATCCCAAAAGTTTTTCTCCATAGTATCCTTAAGAGCATGCGCTCCAAAAGCCCCCAAAGCAACTCCTACAAACCCTGAAATAGCAGCAAATAACAACACCTGTCTGTTCATACATCAGCTATTGCAAGATCCAGATATTTTTCCAGTAAAAAAAATAAGAGAGTGCTGCTAGTTTCCCTCAGCTAGAGGAGTAAAAACTACTGAAACAATTTTTCCTCCTCTTTCCTGTCCACTATATGTCACTTCCGCTTTGGTTTGGAATGCGGGGCGATACAGTAAATATTGTTTTACCCAATCATAAGCTGTAATGGAATAATCAATAAGATTTACAACCAGCTCTGCCGTCAAAAAGCGTTCTTTTTTAATACTTTTCTTCTCTGTTTCTTTGGTAACAATTAACCACTTGTACAAGCGAGAGGAATGGTTCAGCTTCTTCAATGTCTCCAGATTAATTTTAGTATCAGGCAAGTTTGCTACATCCTGGTTGAAAACCACTTTGACTGGATATTTTTTACTTGTAGCATCTTCTAATGCTTTTGAAAGAGTCTGATCAAATGTTTCATCATCTATGTATTCAACAATCTTACAGGTCGAGTACACAGTATCACAAACATCACCATAATTTTTATGGATGAAAAATACCATCATGACATTATAATACCTGGGGTGGTAGAGGATCTTAGCATTGTAGTTTTCTGTATGTCTATATTTAATCGAATTGCGAATACGTGAATAAATATCCCAGAAACGCAAGGCAAAATCTTTGATCACCGGGATTTTCAAATCAGCCAAACTTCTTTGCCGAATATAATAGGGTTCGACAGAGACTCGACCCTGCCTCTTACTAATTTCTCGCATATAAGCTAAAACATCCTCTAATTCTTCATCATTCAGACGTTTGTTATAGTATTTCATTTGGATAAAGATTTTACCAGCGCCTTTACTCATTAAATCATTGATTTTACCATCGAGTTCTTCGTACTCCTGGTAATTAACTCTAACACATTTCTTCTCTGGGCAGCTAATTTGACCATCTAAGTCCTGATGGCTTTGGGAGAAACTCTTGACAGTTCGCATCGCTGGTTCCGTTTCGTTTGCATTTCCAGATACTTTTGTCGGTGTACGACAAGCTATAAGAAGAAATAGAAAAAATATTTGTATAAAATTCCTTGCATACATAGAAATATACCTCTCAGACATTAGATACCAAAAGAAACATTTTTTAAAAAAGAAAACAA
>JBCCIA010000395.1:0-5929 GCA_039028475.1 Spirochaetota bacterium
CTTCTCTTTCTTGCCTTTTTCATCAAACATTTTAGCGATAGCTTCTAGTTTCTCAATTCTTTGTTCTAGTTTAGCGATGCGTTTCTTTTTACGTTCGATTCTCTTAGCTTTCTTTGCCTCTTTTTTTTCTTTTCTCTTTTCTTTTTTTGCTTCTCTCTGTTCTTTTCTTTTTTCTTTTCTCTCTTCTCTTTTGGCTTTTTTATCTTCTTTCTTATCTTGTGCTAAGATTCCGCCGTTTCCCACTGCGAGGAACGCTAAGATCATGCTAGTAGACAAGAGTTTGATTAACTTTTGCAACTTCATAGTTACTCCTTGGTACGTATTGAATGATTTGACCATAAAAAATAAAGCTTTGTAACTGTCACATCTTTATTCTAGTTTTGAGGTTTTTATGGTTTAGGTCGTAGAAACGACCTAAACGGATTCGTATGGTAAATTTGGTCTATTTTAGACTGCGTTACTGCCTTCTTCCCCTGTGCGGATACGAATGACATTCTCTAATGGCATAACGAAGATCTTGCCATCACCGATTTTTCCTTCGCCTGTCTTAGCTGCACGTAGGATGGCATCGATGGTTGGTTTGACAAACTCATCATTTACTGCGATTTCTATACGTACCTTGCGGAGGAGGTTGACATGGTATTCGTGTCCTCGGTAAACTTCGGTACGACCTTTTTGCTGGCCATAACCCTGCACATCGATGACGGTGAGTCTATCGATCTGGTTCTTGGTGAGTTCTGCTTTTACTTCTTCCAGCTTTTGTGGTTGGATGATAGCAACGACTAATTTCATAGGTTTCTCCTTACTGATTAGAAATTATAACCTTTTTCGCCGTGGATTTCTTCATCCAGGCCGGTTTCTTCTCCTTCTACAGAGATACGAAAACCAATAGATTTTTCAATCACAAAAGCAAGTAGGTAGGAAACAACGAAAGAATAGGCTCCTGTTGCGAACACACTGATGATCTGCTCCCAGATTTGTTCGCTTCTCGTCACTCCCTTGGCCAGTTCTAAGGCAAATACTCCAGTCAAAATTGCTCCAATCGCTCCTCCTACACCATGAATGCCAAAAGCGTCCAGTGTATCATCGTAACCTAACTTATTTTTCAATAGAATCGCTCCGTAGCAGAGAGGAGAAATGATAAGACCCATCAATAGAGCTTCTCTGGGACCAACATAGCCGGAAGCTGGAGTAATCACAACTAAACCGGCAACGATCCCAGAAGCTGCCCCTAACGCGGTTGCTTTGTTAGTATGAAACTGCTCAATTAATAGCCAAACAGCACCCGCAGCGGCTGGAGCAATTAAAGTAACTACAAAGGCTCTTGCTGCTAAGCCATCTGCAGCTAGTCCCGAACCAGCGTTGAAGCCAAACCAGCCAAACCATAGAAGTCCCGAACCAATCAATGTATAGGTTAAATTGTTCGGTTTTGTTAGAGAAGCGTTAGAGCCATTGCGTTTGCCGATAACCAGAGCACAGGCTAAGCCCGCGATACCAGAAATCAGATGTACAACTGTCCCACCAGCAAAATCTAAAGCTCCCCGTTTCAATAGCCAACCATTGTCAGCCCAAACCCAATGAGCAACTGGGTCATAGACCAGAGTCGCCCAGAGCAAAATAAAAAGCGTATAAGCTGATAGTTTGACTCGCTCTGCTATGGCTCCTGAGATTAGGGCTGGAGTAATAATGGCGAACATACCTTGGAAGAGAAAGTGGATATATTTGGGAATAGAGCCTTGTAGGGTATCTTTGGTAATACCATTTAGCATAGCGAGGCTCATGTCTCCCAGATAGGGATTGTCACCAGAAAAAGAAAAGCTATAACCAAAGATGGTCCACTGTAGGGTCATCACCAAAATGGCAACAAAACTGTGCATCATAGTGGACAGGACATTTTTAGAGCGAACAATTCCGCCGTAGAAGAGGGCTAAACCCGGAATCATAAAAAAAACAAAAGATGAAGCGACAATCATCCATGTTGTATCTCCTTTGTCCAGCTTAGGAACTTCTTCTGCAAAGAGAGAAGTGCAGGCAAAGAAGGAAAAACCTAATAAGTAAATCGTTCTCAAGAGTGTTTCCTTAGATATAAATTTTTAGTCCAAAGTTTCACAATTGTCTAATTTGGATAGGAAATTCATATTAAAACTTTGTAATATTCTAATAAACATAAAAGGAATATATGAAAGTTCTCATATATAAACTAATCATTTAATAGTGTGAAGAATGTTTTTAGGTATTGGGTAGAATTCTACCTAAGGTTTCTACTCTTTTGCAATAAGCTAAGAAAAACAATAAAAACCTGCTTGACAGGATAATGGGAAACCAGTATCACAGACTACAGAATTTGGAGAAGTGTCCGAGTGGTTTAAGGAAGCGGTCTTGAAAACCGTCGTGGGTCTCCCCACCGTGGGTTCGAATCCTACCTTCTCCGATGTAACTTTACGGAGATGTGCCTGAGTGGCCGAAAGGAGCAGTTTGCTAAACTGTCGTACGGGCAACTGTACCCAGGGTTCGAATCCCTGCGTCTCCGCCAATACTCATTCATATGACTGCAAACCATCCACCACCAGAACCAACCCTATGGGAGCAAATAGAAGAGATTGCCCTACGGATCTGGAAACATGCCAGAGGTACAGAATCTGAACATTTATACGCAGCTCTTTCCTATATACCTATAATTGGCTGGCTTGTGAGTTATTTTTTTCGCCCTAAGCAGAAATTATGCTCCTTTCATGCCTTGCAAGCCTTTCAATTGAATATCATTGCTGGTATCCTATTCTTTGTTTTGTGGTTTATCACCCATTTTCCACCAATCAGTTGGTTCTTGCAATTATTTTATTTCCAACCCATTGTTACAGATTTCTTGCATTATACCACTTCCCTAGCTTGGCTCGCACTTTCTGCCTTAGGAGCTGCAAAAGCCTACCAATCGGAAGAATACTACCTACCATATATGGAAAAGTTGGCACAAGCAATAGAGAAAAAGTTAGAAAGAGGAGAAAATGCGTAGTATTAAGTCTTTTTTCAAATCAGATAAGGGTTTGAGCTTTTTGGCTCTGCTGCCGTTGTTTTTTATCTGGGTTCCTATCCTAACCTGGAATTCTTCTAAAGAGTTAGTGCGTAAGTATTGCCTATACTCTTGTCTTTTTAGCATGTATTTTTTTGCATTTCTATTTTTTGCATTTCTGTTTAGCCTTTTACCTTTTGGAGACTACCTATCGCCGCACATTCACCTCTTAGGAATGATTGTTTATCTTAGCCTAAGTGGAATTTTTATTTACTCTGTGCTGGCTTCTAAAACTATAGTCATTAAACCGCTGGAAAAGCACCATACAGTGCTTAGCAATTTTTTAGATACTAGCGCCCATAGCTCAGCTGGATAGAGCGTTTGACTACGGATCAAAAGGCCGGAGGTTCGACTCCTTCTGGGCGCGCCATTCTCACAATTCTCTTTAAAAACATCTCTTGCTACCTTCCTCATCCATTGTAAAAATAAAATTACACTTGCTTAAATCTTGCAATTTTGAGTAAAGTATTGAGCAAACCCACAAAAAAAGGTATTGTATGATCAAAATACAAAGAGCGTTAATCTCTGTCAGTGACAAAACCGGCTTAGAGGATTTTGCAAAGTTTCTTGCTACGCAAGGAGTCGAAATTCTCTCCACCGGAGGAACATTAAAGGCACTTCTCGCTGCGGGGATAAATGCCGTAGCTGTTGATGCCTATACCGGCTTTCCTGAAATCTTAGATGGCAGGGTGAAAACCTTACATCCCAAAATACACGCTGGTTTATTGGGTATTCCTGATAACCCTGACCACCAGAAGCAATTATCTGAACACCAGTTACCATCGATAGACCTTTTAGTGGTAAATCTATACCCCTTTGTAGAAACCGTAAACAAAAAGGGAAGCACGATGGACACCATTATCGAAAACATCGACATTGGTGGTCCTTCCATGCTACGCAGTGGTGCTAAGAACCATAAATACACAGCGGTAGTCACGGAACTCGCCGATTACCAGCTGATCCAAGAAGAAATGTCAAAAAATGATAACTCGATCTCGGAAGAAACTTCCCGTTTGCTCGCGGCTAAGGTTTTTGCCAATACAGCTCTCTACGATTCGGCCATTTCTTCGTATTTCAATCGCAATGTCGTTAAGAACAACTTTCCTGATAAAATCACCGTTGGTTTTAACAAAAAACAATCCTTGCGTTATGGGGAAAACCCGCACCAAAATGCAGCATTTTATGAGCCAATCTTTGTGAAAAATGATTTTACACCTTTGCAGGGTAAAGAGCTTTCTTTCAATAATATGCTAGACTTTGACGCTGCCTTTCATATATCTGCACAGCTACCTTCCAATGCCGTTACTATCATCAAGCACTTGAATCCCTGTGGTATTGCTTCGGCTGATACTCCTTTAGAATCTTTTAAACTCGCGCGTCGTACCGATCCCATTTCTGCTTTCGGAGCTATCATTGGTATCCGTGGTGAAGTAGACGCCGATTTGGCGAAAGCTATCACAGAAAACTTTGTCGAAGGAGTGATTGCTCGGAGTTTTACTCCAGAAGCGAGAGAGATTTTTGCCAAGAAAAAGAATATTCGTATCATTGAAATCGCAAACTATGAAGAATCTTTGAATGAGCTAGATTTTAAAACCATCCACCACGGCATGCTCATCCAAGAAATGGACTTTAAGGATGCAACTGGCGATGACTTCACTGTGGTAACAAAAAAGCAACCTTCCGAAGACGATTGGGAAGGTTTAAAGTTTGCTTGGAAAGTTGTCAAATACATTAAATCCAATGCTATTGTTTATACCGAGCATAACGCAACGGTTGGTATTGGAGCAGGGCAAATGTCACGCGTTGATTCAGTCGAGTTAGGAGCAGCGAAAGCACAGAAAGTTGGTCTTTCGGTTGTTGGTTCCTATGTGGGGAGTGATGCTTTCTTTCCTTTCCGCGATGGAATCGATGCCATCGCAAAAGTGGGAGCAAAAGCTATCATCCAACCAGGTGGCTCTGTGCGTGACAAGGAAGTGATTGCGGCTGCGGATGAACACGGACTTATCATGGTCTTTACGGGCATGAGACATTTTAGGCATTGATTATGTGGGAATATTTACTTTATCTTTTCTTTTTTCTCATTGTTCTGTTCTTGGTTTGTGTTGTCAGCCATTACGTGGCTATCTTTAAAGACCGAGAACGTGAGCAGTTCGATCGGACAGAGCTTACCGATTTTCGCTCTTTCTTTGTGCGCGAGCTATTGTCGCTTTTTGAATCCAATGGTTCCATGCAGTACGGCATCCCAGCGTTTCTCTTAGGGGCTATACTCGCTCATATCTGGACGGTTTTGGGAGGGGCGATCGGTAGCCCACATTACACCAATGAGTTTGGCAATTACTTCTTTCTCTCTCCCTTGTTGTTTTTGCTAATCGCTTTTGGCTATCCCTTTGTCTTTGATGCTTTCTTTGGTGAAAAAAGGCACAGCGATCCATTCAATCCTATACTGTTGTTCTTTAGCCAAGAGATTCCCTTCCTTTCGGGTGTCGCTGTTTCTACCACTGCTTCGAATTTGGCTGTTTATGGCATGTACCATGAAGTATACTTTTTGTTTACGTTTGTCACTGCCCTGGTAGTCTTTGGCTTATTGATTTATAAAATCAACTGGGAAACGTTCTTTGGCATCGCTAAGCTTGGCAATGCACATACCAGAGCGGAAGAAGACTTTGAACACATGGAAGAAATTGGCATCGACGACGAGCTAGAGATTTAAAACCTACCTTTTACATTACTGTTCCCCGAGTTTAGGGGAACAAAAACCATACTTCTAACTTTTTTTCTTTTTCTCAGTGGTTCTCCATACTTTCAAAAAGGTAAATAAGAATGCTCGCTATTTTACTTTTGGGCTAAAAAGGTAAATAAGAA
>JBCCIA010000396.1:0-5914 GCA_039028475.1 Spirochaetota bacterium
TACTTATCTATATTTGTACTTATTCTAGTCACTTTTGCCAACTGTATAGGCGACTCCAGTACATCTGGTAACAGCCTTATGAGGTTTTTTACCTTTTTCAGCAATACTTCTAGTGAAACGCTTTCTCTTTCTATTACAGGTTCTCTAAGCCAGGATAACACCAGTCTCAGCAATACCGTAATCGCAACCAATGCCTCTTCTCTGAGTACTTCCACTTCCGTTCAAAATAGGGCAACAAGTACTAACGCTATTCGCTGCATTGACCACGATCTCACTAGTGGTTCCGCCAGGTGCCTTCTTTTGATCAACACGGGCAATATTTCCGGTGCTACAGATGGTTGCTTTCGTGTTTATTATAGTTCCTCCAGCAACGGTACATTACAATCTGTTGCTACCTTCAATTCTGTGAGCGCAGGGACTGTAATCCAGTATTTGGTTCAGGGTTCCATTCCGACTGGTGCAAACGCATTTTCGCTCTATTCCTGCAATGGAAGCGAGACTTTTCTCACTTCCGAAGATTTTACAGATTATACGGATTCGAATGCAGTGTTAACAGACTCCAGTGGCAATTATACCGTAAACCTGGCATCAGGTCAGACCCACACCCTGAGCATTCGTCGTCCTTCCGGCGATGTTGGTGATATAAGTGTTGATTTGAGTACGGTCACTTCCGAGAGTAAAATAAATGAAATCAAAAACGACCCTTCGCAACTGTCCATAACCATTCCTTCGTCGGTGAGTCATATGGTTACTATCAATGGGCCGGTTAGTGGCTCGAATGCGACGAATAGCACCTCTTCTACACCAGGGACAACGGTCGATACTACAACAACACCCGCAACTATTGACATTAGCACTCTGACGATAGAAGCAAATAAGGATACATCCTTAACTCTTACCAATCCGATTACGCCTACAAATCCAATAACTCCTGCGACGACCTATAGTATAGGTGGTACAGTGAGTGGTCTTTCTGGAACGGTTGTGTTACAAAATAATGGCGGTGATAATCTATCTATCAGCTCGGATGGTGGTTTTACTTTTTCAACAGCTATAAGTGGTGGAGTCTATTCGGTAACGGTTTTTACTCAACCCTCCGGCCAAACCTGCACTGTAAGCAATGGCAGTGGAACAGCAACGACTAACGTAACAAACATTACTGTTTTTTGTGGATCTGCTACCTATAGTATTGGTGGAACTGTCAGTGGTCTTTCTTCAGGAACTATTATCTTGAAAAATAATGGTAGTGATGATTTATCCATTTCTTCTGATGGCTCACTTACTTTCTCTACCCCATTAACTACAGGAGCTGCATACTCAGTGACTATTTCTACACAACCAATAGCTCAAGTTTGTTCAGTATCAAATGGAACAGGAACAATAGGAACGACAAATGTGATAAATGTGAACATAAGCTGTCCTATCTGCTCTTCGGGAATCTGTTATGAACGGGGGACATTTACCGATATGAATGACGGAACTATACGTTTTGATGGTAATAGTGGAACTTTTGGTGGAAATAGCTATTCAGCCCAAACACTCTATTTTGCTAAATGTACACATGGACAGACCTATCGTTCAGTTCAAAATGATTGTCAGGGTGCAGGAAATGTAGGAGATAATTGGAATGCAGATACTGCAATAGTCCAATTTTGCAGTATAACCGATAATAGTTGTAATGGTGGCACTAATACCGGCTCTTTAGATGGTGGCGGGACAAGTGGAGCATATTCTGCTTGTGATAGTTTGAATCTGGCTGGTCATATGGATTGGCGGGTACCGACAAGGAATGAGTTAAAAATATTAGTTCACTGCACTGATAAAGTTCTGCCAAGTGGTAATTGTGGAGTCGGAAACTATACTAGCCCTTCTGTAAATAATTTGTTCCCAGAGACTATTTCGTCCGATTATTGGTCAGCAAGTGGTAGTGGTCTTACGAGCCAAGCATGGATAGTCAGTTTCGACAATGGTGGTCAAGCTGGTAGAACTAAGACATCCAATAAATATGTTCGCTGTGTTCGTACCGGACCATGATTCGTTTCCGCTCATAACAGTTAGAATGTGTATTATGAATAATTCAGTTAAAACCTTAGTTATTTTGACGATCCACCTAATATTCTTCTTTTTCATAATACTTTTCATAAGTTTTTTTCTCAAGTACTCTGGCAACATCAGGAAACTCGATATAAAAAATACACAAGCAGCTTTGCCATTCCTGTTCATTTTTTTTATTTGCTATACTCTTACAACTCTGTATGTGAGGATTTTGGGCAAGGTTACTATACTCCTTTATGAATATTCTACTATAGGGTGGGCAGGGCAATCCTCCACAACACCCGCTGACTGAAATGGTATCACGGGTTGCTCTAAATATAATATCACCTTTTGCTTCTAATGTAGCTGCATCTATACAGGTTGATTGGACTACTCTTGGTTCTACTCATTTTTAGAAACATATATTGGTAAACTAAAGTATCCCTTAATTTTTAAAGGTATTTTATAAAAATAACCTTGATTTTTTAAAGGTTTCATAATAAAATAAGGCAGTATTTTATTATGAAACGCAAAATTGAACAGAATTTATTGGCATGGAAAGATTCCTCTCGCCGCAAGCCACTAATATTGCGGGGAGCCAGGCAGGTAGGTAAGACATGGATTGTTCGCAAGTTTGGTAAAGGGCATTTTGAAAGCTTTGTTGAGATAGACTTTGAAAAAAATCCTGATATTCATAGTGCATTTAGTGGTTCTCTCGACACTGGCAAAATTCTGACAACCCTGGAATTCCTTACGGGACAGAGGATTGTTGCTGGTAAAACTTTGCTTTTTTTCGACGAAATCCAAGCATGCCCGAGAGCCATTCTGGCATTACGTTATTTTTACGAAGAAATACCGGGTTTAGCCATTATTTCTGCTGGCTCTCTTTTGGAATTTGCCCTTGCGGATATTTCTTTCCCGGTGGGGCGAATACAGTTTTTGAATATGCACCCAATGACATTTTTTGAGTTTTTACAAGCCTGTAATAAGCAAATGATTCTTAAAATTTTACAGGAAAAACCACAGGAGTTAGCCGAGCCTATTCACGAAAAAATTCTCGAAGAGCTACGAATGTTTTTCCTTGTCGGTGGAATGCCGGAAAGTGTAGAAACATATGTCAAAGAAAAAAATATGCTGCAAGTGAGTGAAGTCCACAAAGAGCTACTTTTTTCTTTCCGTGAAGATTTTTCTAAATATGCACCTTATGCCGACAAACTTTGCTTCGAAGATGTATTTAGAAATTCGGCAGTAAAGCTAGGGAGTCAGATTAAATATAGCCATCTTTCCTCCTCTTTTAAATCTCCAACGATAAAAAAAGCTCTCGATACTCTTGTCAAAGCAAGGGTTTTAACAAAAGTAAATGCAATTTCTTCTTTTACACCTCCTTTAAATAGCCAGCTAAACCTAAAAAAATTTAAAGTTTTACTACTGGATCTCGGTTTATGGCAAAACTTGAGTGGTATGCATCCCTACCAGGGATTACTCAATGAAAACCTTTCCCACATTTACCGGGGTGCTCTGGCCGAGCAATATGTCGGTCAGGAGTTATTGTCTGTACTAGGGGAACTCAAATATTGGGCAAGAGACAAACCATCGAGTAGTGCGGAAGTAGACTTTATCTGTGAATCCCGAGGAATAAATATTCCCATAGAAGTGAAAAGTGGAGCTTCTGGTTCTTTAAAAAGTATGCATCTTGCCCTACATACATACCCAGACATTCCCTTTGGTTATGTTCTATCAAGTAGACCGTATCATATATTGAAAGAACAAAAGTTAGTTTTTCTGCCTCTTTATTATGTAGGAAACATTATGAATTACCAGATAACTGATTTTTTATAAGAACCTGTCCATTAGTAAACACTACTACATACTCTGGCAACTCGATATAAAAAATACACGAACAGCTTTGCTCCACCGGGGTATATTTGGTAGTAATAGTTTTTTCACTTTGCATCAGGGCCTATTTCATTGGGGCTAACCATGATTCTTGCTAGGGGTTGCACTACTTCTAAAAGGTTTTTCAGATCCGTTTCAATTCTGTCCAATAATAGTTTTAAACCTTTGCGACGATTCTCTTTAAACTGATGGTAATACTCCGATAGGTAAAAAGGTTTGGCAAAGCGTACATGTGCATCCCTGGGCAGGTGCGATGGTTCTCCGCCCAGTGCATTGGGCAGACGGCCAAGAACCATGTATTCAAATCTTTGCAACCACTCAAAGAACCTCTCCGGTGTAGGCTTTTCCATCAGGTAATCACGTTTCATAACAATAAAATCAGACGCTTTTATACACTCCCTTGCTGCTACTTTTAAAGTGCTCTGTGGAATTTTGACCAATCCCGGGATTTCCAATCCAAGTTCATGCAGTTCTATCACCATGCTGAGATGGCGTAACTTTTGAATGGAGTCAGCATTTGTATCGTATTTTTGTACTTGCAGTTTTTCAGCTACAGAATCAAGGATTGCATGACGAACTCTTCCTATACGGTAATCGTAATCAGAATTAACAGAAACTTCAATGCCATATTCTTTTTCATTGATTTCTAGCAGGATGCGTGCTATGTAGAGAAACCTCCGTAAAAGATTCCGACCTTCCGGTTTCAGACCAAGTTTCTTTTCAATCTTATTTAGAGAAACATAGATAGATTTTTCAATTTCTACCTGTGAGCTATTGATGACATATTTAATGAAGCCGGGTAGAATCATAATATCACCCGCTTCTTCTTTTTTATAAATATCTTCTAGGGCAGAAAAGCCAAGCTTTACAACTCCGGCTTGCAGCGGCATCAAATTATCATTTTCCCCACACATCGGCTCTCCTTCGGGAAAGAGAACCAGCTTGCCTGCTTTCTCTGCCAAAACAGACCTCGCATAACGCATAGAGTCCCTATCTGCAATTCCTGGAATAATAGAGAATGCTCCTACTTTGCGGATTACATCACCGACAATCCCTCCGTAAAAATCAAAAACCTTCCTGGTAGTCATATACTTAAAACGACTGTGCATGAGGTTTGCAACGTGGTAGGCTATAATGGGCTCACCTATCGTTGGATGATTGGTAAAAAATATAAGCCTTTCGTTTTTGAATTGAGAAAGCATTTTTCTATCAGCCGGTTCAATAACAATTCTCTCAATATTCAAACCTGCTTTGAGTATAACGGGAAGTGAAAAATCTCCCACCCAGGCCAATGGAGCCCAAAATTCATCCTCTAAAAATTGTTGCATAGCATATTCCTCTTTGCTTGTAAAAAGTGGCTAGGAACTTTTCCTAAAAACTCAACTGACTATGTAGATACATACATTTAAAGCTTTTTATTTTTCTATTCCCAGGAGTTCTACGTCAAAAATTAAGGTGGAACCGGGTTGAATTCTCGATCCGACTCTTCTATCTCCATAAGCAAGATAGGAAGGAATAAATAGCTTATATTTACTACCAACCGGCATCAACTGTAGAGCTTCGGTCCAACCCTTAATCACTCGATTCGCAGGAAATACAACCGGTTTTCCTCTACCATAAGAACTATCAAAAACATCCCCGTTGAGAAGAGTACCCAAAGAAAGCAGACCAAAATACATGTACATGCAACATATACACATGTATGTACCATGAACTCAAGAGCACATTACAACATAGAGCATCATTCAATATAACACGAGTCGTGAGATGACATGATCTAGATGTAAAACAGTGGCCATGCAGGCTGAATAAGAGCAACGAAAAGAAAGTTGTATTTGAAAGGCAATGCATTTGCTAGACACACACAATAGCGACGTGTTCTTTGACATGTAGCTCAGAATCATGATCCTTGTCAATAAAATCTTCCCTGATCCGGTTTCATCTAGACTCATACCATAGCAACTTGCAATTTGAACAGCACAGA
>JBCCIA010000397.1:0-5912 GCA_039028475.1 Spirochaetota bacterium
GTTTTTAGGAACCGGCTCTATTGTGTTGTATGGAAGAATATTTTTAGAATCCATTCATAGTTTTTCCAAATGAAACGGGCTACAACCAAAGCAAAACCTAATAAAACGTTCAAATAGCTCTTACATGAAGTCTGATATAAACTAGTATACGGTACATTGCAACAGCCAAACTTCCCAATACAACCAATACAAGAGAAAGGAAAGTTCCCTGGAGAAAGGTAATTAGGAACGTGCTCAGGAAAGGGATGTTTTTAGAGAGAGAAAGTCCCTGGAAAGAAGACTCTACTGTTTGGATGGCAATTGCTCCCGTGAATATATCTATACTCATAAAAAGAGGAGTCGATAGACAACGAAGCATTACCCCCGTATTTAGTATGCTGAGATGCAAGGAAAAACGCTGTTGATCTTGCCGCCAATGCCATTCTAAACGAGCGTAGAATAGGATAAAGCAAAGTATCACTGATATCATTGCTAGCGGATTATGACCTTCCTTCAGTGCAATCCATAGACTCGGTGCTGCGTTGATTGCCACAAGTAAAATCCATTTGATGGATATACTGCGAAAGTTACTGTGTATTGTATCTCGTAATACGTTAAACCTATCTTTCATAGTTTGAGTTCCTTTCTGACTTTATTTGCAAAAACAAAATTGTTTGTTACAACAATAAGCTGAAAGTTTAACAGTTCTTCTATTCTATACAAGCACCTGAGTGCGTACGGAAATTTTTTAAGATTATTTGTTTGAAATAAGAGCTAAAATTGCACTATGATAAACAAACTTCTTCGCAAAAGTCAAACTTTTTGATAATCTTTTATTTTCCATATGTACAACTTTATTGTTTTGAATGGTGAATTTCTACGGCAATACTTCCTAATCCAAACAATACTAGCGAAAGAAAAATCCCCTGCAACAAAGTAGCTAGGATGGTACTGAAGAATTGACTTGTCCCTATTGGTAGAAGCAACATAGTTATCATAAATGCAATTGCTCCACAGAATATATCGACACCCATAAAAAGAGCAATCGATAAACAACGTAACATCACTCCCTTATTTAATACGCTGATGTGCAGAGAAAAACGCTGTTGGTCTTGTCTCCAATGCCATTCTAAGCGAGCATAAAAAATGATAAAGCAAAATATCACAAGTAACATCACTGTTAGATTATAACCAATTGAAAATGCAATCCATATACTGGGTGCAGAATTGATTGTAACAAGTAAAAGCCATTTGATGAATATACCTTGGTAGCTGGCATGTAGTTCATCTTGTAATACGTTAAACCTATCTTTCATAGTTTGCATTCCTTTCTTACTTTATTTGTGCAAAAATAAGATTGTTTGTCACAATACTAGGCTAAAAGTTTAACAGTCCTTCTATTCAATACAAGCACCTGAGTGCGTACGAGAACTTTTTTCTACATCAAATAATTGCTCCTGTAAAGATAGTTCTTGAGCATAGCAAACTTTGCTCTGGTAAAAAATTGGATTTACTGTATTATTCTGGTGTGCTAGTTGAAGTTCTCAATTTAGGGCTTTGGCCCGCACTTCTTTGCAAATGCGAGCCAAAGGGGTTCTTCTACTCTAACTGCTTGCGTAGATGCTTGATTTGCTTTCTACCCAGCCTGTGGTAGAGCTTGCGACGTTTCCAGGAGTAGGCTCTGGGCTTGGCCATGCGATCAAGGACGATCTCTAAACGATCCAATAGACCTTTGTAGTCGATTTCTTCTTGTGTTTCCATAGGTAAAAACTCCTTAGTTTGTCATAGTAAAGTTTTCCCGATGGTGTATTAAAGACTTGACGCGTACGGACTGACGCAGAGACTTTTGCTACACCCTTTCGGGTTAGTTTCTCCGCCCGGGAGTGTTTGGCGACAGTGACCGGACGGAGAGCTTTTTTCCCTTAACCCTATTTCACTTGGTGAAATGTGTTTTAGGAAGTGGGACTATTATTTTGTGTGGCAGAATGTTTGTCTACCGTTTTTTTATGGTAATACTAACAAATAACTTACTACTAGCAAACTTCACTCTTATGCTGGCTTGGCAAAATAAAAAAAACTTTTCTTGTCATACGTATCCAATCGTTCATGCTGTTCTCCTTGTAGGAAGTCAATAAATGAGCCTTAACCAAAACCCAGAACAAATCGCAAGAGATAAGATAGACAAAATGCTGGAAGCAGCTGGATGGGCTGTGCAATCGTCGAAAAGAATGAATCACTCCATGAGTATCGGAATTGCTCTGCGGGAGTATGCTACAGATATTGGGCCGGCAGATTACGTTCTTTTTATCAATAAGAAGCCAGTAGGTATCATTGAAGCAAAACGTGCCGAGGAAGGACAGAAAATTACCGTTGTAGAAGAACAATCAAGAGGTTACGCTGCTGCAAAATTAAAATACCTCAACAATGAGGAACTACCCTTCGTTTATGAAAGTACCGGGGAAATCACTCGCTTCACAGACTACAGGGAGAAAAAAGCCAGAGGTCGAAACATTTTCAGTTTTCATTCCCCGCAAACTCTTGCAAATTGGCTGACCCAGAAAAAACCTCTACGGGATAGGTTTTTTGATCTTCCCAAGTTGGACCCTGTAAGTCTAAGACCAGCACAGATAGTTGCTATCGAAAACCTAGAAGAGTCTTTTCAAAACAACCGCCCCAGAGCGTTGATCCAAATGGCTACCGGAGCAGGTAAAACGTTTACAGCAACTACCTTTGCCTATAGGCTGTTAAAATTTGCCAAAGCAAAAAGAATCCTATTCTTAGTAGACACCAAAAACCTCGGTGAGCAGGCAGAACAGGAATTCATGTCTTACCAACCTAAAGATGATAATCGTAAGTTTACCGAGCTTTACAATGTGCAGAGGCTTTCTTCCAACCATATCTCTGCAAGCAGCCATATCTGTATTTCTACCATCCAGAGGTTGTACTCCATCTTGAAAGGGGACGATAGCTTTGACGAGTCTGCCGAGTTGGAAAACCCCAATGAAAGTACTTGGATGCAAGCCCAGTTTAAGAAAAAAAAGGCAATTCCCGTAGAATACAATAAAAAGGTTCCTATCGAAGAATTTGATTTTATCATCATAGATGAGTGCCACCGCTCTATCTATAACCTTTGGCGACAAGTGCTTGATTACTTCGATGCCTATTTGATAGGACTGACCGCAACCCCCGATAAGAGAACCTTCGGTTTTTTCAATGAAAATGTTGTGAGTGAATATACCTACGAAGAATCTGTTACCGATGGAGTCAATGTCCCCTATGAAGTCTATAATATTGATACAGAAATTTCGCAAAAGGGAAGCAAGATCAAATCGGGTTGGTTTATTGAAAGGAGGAACAAGCTAACTCGCAAAAAGAGGTGGCAAAAGGAAGACGAAGATACCGAGTACTATAAAAATGACCTCGATAAAAAAGTAGTCAATGTAAGTCAGATCAGAAATATTATCAAAGAATTCCGTAGAGTTCTGAAAACAGAAATTTACCCCAAGCGTATCGATGAGAATGGTGAGTATGAGGTTCCAAAAACTCTTATCTTTGCCAAGACGGACAGCCATGCCGACGACATTATCAATATTATCCGAGAAGAGTTTGCTGAGGGAAATGACTTTTGTAAAAAAGTTACCTACAAAGCCAACGAAGACCCCAAGTCTGTTTTGAACCGTTTCCGCAATGCCTACTACCCAAGGATTGCTGTTACGGTGGATATGATTGCAACAGGAACCGATGTGAAACCTTTGGAAGTTCTTCTGTTTATGCGCGATGTACGCAGCGTCAATTACTTTGAACAGATGAAAGGCAGGGGTACCAGAACCATTAAGGACGATGACCTACAACTGGTCACCAAAACCAACAAGACCAAAACCCACTTTATCATTGTCGATGCGGTTGGCGCAATGAAGTCCAAGAAAACCGATAGCCGTCCGCTAGAGAGAAAACCTTCCGTTGCCCTCAAAGACCTTCTGGGTGCAGTCACTATGGGGGTTGAAGACGAAGATACCTACCTATCGCTTGCCAACAGGCTCATCCGTCTCGACAAACAACTTTCTGAAAAACAACAGGAAAGTTTACTAGCCAAAACAGGAGGTAAGGACTTAAAGCAAATTACCAAAGAACTCCTCTCGGCATTTGATGCGGATGCCATCCAAGATAAGGTAGATGTGAAAACCCAAGAACTTCCCGAAACAAGCAGGACTCCTGAAACATTAGCAGAAATCCAAAAACAGGTGCAACAGGAACTCCTGCAAACCGCTTCCGATACTTTTAACGGTGAATTGAATGAATTTTTGGAAACGATTCGCAGAGAAAACGAACAGATCATTGATACCGAAAATATCGACAGTATCACCCATTCTGATTGGGACAGAAATTTTGTTAGCAATGCCAAGGAAGTTGCTACAGATTTTAAAGAGTATCTGGAAAAACATAAAGATGAAATCAAGGCTTTGAGCATCTTCTACAACCAACCTTTTAAGAGAAAAGATATTACCTATAAGATGATAAAAGAACTTTATGAGAAAATCAAACTGGAGAAACCAACACTTTCCCCGGACTATGTGTGGAGAGCCTATACGACTCTTGAAAAAAGCAACCTCCAATCTCCCAAAAGCGAATTGACCGCCCTGGTATCCCTGATCCGCCATGTCTGTGGTATCGATACTAAGCTTAAGCCTTATGATAAAACCATTGATAGCAATTTCAAAAACTGGATTTTCCAGCAGAACAAGGGCAAGCACAACCGTTTCACCCCAGAACAAATGGACTGGCTACGGCTGCTTAAAGACCATGTTACCAGTAGTTTCCATATGGAGTTAGATGATCTTGACTATACACCCTTTGACTCACAGGGTGGCAGGGGCAAAATGTACCAACTCTTTGGCGAGCAGATGGAAGAAATCATCGAAGAGCTTAACGAGGCATTGGTTGCTTAACCATGATTTGTTTCCAAAAAAGGCAACTATTCAAAGAATTCGAATCGTTGAAGCAATGAAAGAATGGACATGCAAATAGATAAACAAACACTAGATGAAATTACTTATAAGATAAATGGTTGTGCTATGAAAGTCCACAATACTATGGGGAATGGTTTTCAAGAGGTCATTTACCAGAGGTGCCTTGCAATAGAATTTGAAAAAGCAGGGCTATCCTTTGAGAGAGAAAAATCACATGAAATTTTTTATGAGGGTATCAAAGTAGGTACCAGGAGAGCCGATTTTGTTGTAGAGGATAATGTAATCGTTGAAACGAAAGCAGTCATTTCACTCGAAGATGTCCATTTAGCACAGGCGAAAAATTATGTGAATGCATACCTGAAACCTGTAGGGCTACTTATCAACTTTGGAAGCACAAGCCTGCAATTTAAGAAAATTTTTCCCTCCCATAGAGCAGGATGGGCTGGATTTGAGGATGGACAGGATTACTAATTTATGAGATCTATACTAAACCTAAAACATATACTCCACACCCCCAAACCACTACATCCTGTTCATCCTATCATCCTCATAATCCTGATGCTGACAATGGGAGGAGATAAATGAGAGAAGATTGGGTGGAATGTAAGTTTGAAGATTTAACTAAATCATTAAAAAGAGGTCCTTTTGGGGGAGACTTAAAAAAGAATATTTTTGTAAAAAGTGGATACAAAATTTATGAACAACAACATGCGATTAAGAATGATTTTTCATTAGGACATTATTTTATAGATGAAAAAACTTTTAAAAAATTAGAGGCATGTAAAGTTAAACCAGGAGATTATATTGTTAGCTGTTCAGGAACAATGGGACGCATAGCAAGATTACCCCAAAATGCACCCATAGGAATAATAAATCAGGCTTTATTAAGAATAAAAATAGATGAAAAAATTATAAATCCTAAATATTTTATTGAGTATTTTAAATCTCTATTATTCCAAAAAAACA
>JBCCIA010000398.1:0-5882 GCA_039028475.1 Spirochaetota bacterium
CTGTACGAATTGCTCCCTGGGGAGGTTTGCGACCACTCTGCAAAAAACGTCGCATATTGCTATAGGAAGCGGTATCTACATCGATGGAAAAGGTAGATAGGGGCTTATTTGCAACATAGAGAATTTCGTTTTCAGAGATAGAGTCGTATTGTTCTGTATTCCACTTGGAAATAGAAGGAGGGCGTGATGGATAACAAGAATAGAGAAATATAACTTGTATAAGAATAATAAATAAGATTTTCATAAAATTCCTTTTTGCCAATAGAGACAATTTTAAAATTTATTTTTATTTTTTTTGTGAGCGTCCGCTGAACCAAAAAGATACTCGACAAATCATCCCACCATTTACACCATACCTAAGTACATTTTTACATTAAATGTGCTTATGCGAAAAGCTCTCAGCCCGGTTCTGGTCGCCAAACTGTTCCCGGACTGAGAAACATACACCAATGGTGCCTCTTTAGATTTGTGTGCTAGTACATCTAGTCAAGTCTTTTGTGTATCATTGGTATCTCTATTTTTGAACAAACAGGAGGTTCCCCAATGGAACAAAACATAGATGAATTCGATTTAAAAGCTCTTCTGGACAGACTCACAGTCTGCATCGACAGGCTAAGCAAACCCCAGGTATATTCCCGCAGACGCCGCATCCGCTATCGCAAACTCGCTCACGCGATCATAAAGCACATTCGCAGGGAATTGGAAGAATAAAATTCGATCTTTCGACTACGTTCTAAAAGCGAGCAAACTCGTTGGGTGAGCGTAGTCGAACCATCAATTGAAATAACTTAAAATTTCTTTGTCTTGGATAATGGTTTCGATAATGCTTTCCTTATCAAAGTTTTCTTGCATAGGATGCTCTCGGTACAGCTCGATATACTTCCTATCCAAGAGTTCATTTACGGTTTCATATTCTTGGCTTGCATAGTCTCTGACTTGTTTGGTATAAGAGATATTAAACAACATATCCTTTTCATTTAAAAGCCCTTTTTCTTTGAGAGCTTTTGCCTTACTGGAACACCTACAGGAATTTTGAACATTGATCAAACCACAGTTATTATGCATGTAATTATGCAATTCCTTCCTACTCCGGTGTAGCTTGATGCGAAAGTTTTCTTTGCTAATACCAAAGATCTCTGCTCCTAGTTTATGGTTAACTCCAAAGAAATCGCCAATAATATATACCAACCTCTGTTCGCGTGTCAAACACATCAACATTCCTGACATACAACGAATCCGCATTTCTTTTGTTAGCTCCTTCATCTCAAACTCTTCTTCTACGCTAAGACTTGTAGTTTCGATAGAATGCAAACGAGTTGCGTGATCTTCAAAGGAACTAAATAGTTCTTCAGTTTTCTTCCGCTTCGTTTGCAAGAATTCATTCATCACAATGCGGTACAACCAGGTACGAAACGAACTCTGGAAGTTAAACTGTGAAAGTCTAGTAATCACTTTGATTAAAGTTTCTTGTGTAAGGTCATGTGCATCATCGGGGTTGTGCACCATTTTCCAAGCAACATTGTAGATAAAGGCTTGGTGCAACTTGATAAGCTTATCTAAGGCATCTTTGTCACCACCTAGAACCTCTTTTACCAAATGATGGTTTTCTTCTTCCGAATATTGTTGTGAAAAGGGATTTTGCATATTAAAAACTCCTAGGAATGTTTCCAATAGGGAACAAAACTCCCTATTGGAAAATATACCTCTATTTATTAAACTTAGAATTAACAACCACACCACCGTAGGTTTGGGCAAAGTTGTTCATGTATTGGTTGAAAGCATTACGAAACATCGTAGGAAAAACCAAAGACATGGGATTCAAATTCCTATCAAAATAAGCTCTGAAGGTCAAAAGAGACCCTCCTGCACCATCTGCTTCGACAGTAACTGCACCGGTATGATTTTTCATGGGAAAGGGCACTCCCTTTGTGTTCTCAAAGTCCACAGAGTATACGTAGAACTTTTTTCCATGGTCAATGTGTCGGATCTCTTCTACCAAGAACTGCCCCTCTTTCGGATTGTTGCAATTGCGATAGTCCCCTTTAGCAACACTGCTCCATTCCTGGTCGCCGCCATCCACAGCTTGCTTGCGAAATTTCACCTCAGTGATTTGTCCTCCACTCCACTTAGCTATTTCAAACAGACTAGCCTTCCATGCGTCCTCAGGAGACTTACTGGTATGAACCATAGCTACAATTCGCAAAGGTGCTCCCTTGGCCATTTTTGCCAGGTTTACTCCATGAATCATACCTTTTTTATTATCGAACTGACTGGTATAGATTTTCTGTGAACCCTCTTCTTTGACCGGAAAACTTGCACTACAAGCGAAACTCAGCGAAATGATTGCCAACATAGAGAGGAATTGTATAGTTTTTTTCATCGTAATATATCCTTTTGTTACTTTCTATGGATATAGATGAAAGGAATTGCTTGGTGTTACAAATTTAGAGAAACTTTTTGTTTTTTTTGAGCGAAAAAACTTTCACTCTTTTAATTTACTATCGATCTTTTTTTGCAGACCCGGCAATTGATCTGCCGATAGACCATATTGTTTGTGAAATACTTGCCCCTGCTTATCGAGAAAAATAAGGGCTGGTTGGGCATTTACCCCCATAGCCTGGACAAGAACCTGCTTAGGATCCAATAGGCTGTTATATGTAATTCCAAATTCATTGGCTTTTTTTTTCACTTGGTAGACAGATACCATCTTGGGGTCATCTGTGTTCACACCTAAGAATACGACTGGTTTTTCCCGATAGGCAAGCTCCAATTGGCTCACCAAGGGAGCTGCCTCTTTACAAGGCTCACACCAAGTAGCCCAGTAATCCAAGACAACAACTTTTCCCAGATAATTTGCCAATTTATGCGGTTTTTTCGACCAGTCTTTTAATTCGATCTTTGCATACTTCGGTAATTTCTGCGCATGAGTGCAAGCAAGAATACATAGAAGCAAAAGTATCTTTGTATGAATTTTTTTAAACATCACTTTCTCTCCAAAAAACGATTCTTGACTTCTTTTTGGTAAAGTTCGTTTCCATCTTTGTCGTAAAAAAGTATCTTCATACTATCGCCAAGGATTTCAACGCGGTTGAAACCATAGGCAGATTTAGAAAATAAAGAGTTAGGCCCAGAAGAGGTACTACGCAGTTTCCCTGCTGCACCAGATACAAGCTGCAAAAAACCACATCTCGCTTGAATCAATTGCAAATCATGGTCGTGACCCGCCAAATACGCATCAGCCCTTTCGCACAATTGGGGTAAAACATTCTTCGCCAAGCCAGGGTTGTTGCCGTGTGAACCATAAGAGTATATGGGATGGTGGCCATAAACAATCACCCATTTCGCAGTAGATTTTTGTATTGTTTGTTGGAACCATTGCAATTGTTTTTCGTCTTCATCCCGCAAATTATTGGTATCCAGAACAATAAACTCTACGTCTTGCACCTTGTAGTTATAGTAGAGATGGGGCATACGCCAATATTCTGATTTTTTGGTGTAAGCAACCTGAGCAGTAATGTTTCCACCCAAGCCAAAATACCCGTGATCGTGATTTCCTAGCGATGGATAGAATTTGATCTTGAGGGGAGAGTAAGGAATTTCAAATTTTTCCTCAAATTGTTTGTCCTCTACAGAAGAAACTCCGACTTCGTAAAAGTTATCTCCCAAAAGTATACCAAAATCACAGCGTACCTTTTGGCAGACTTTCTGCATTGACTTTGCGATATGCATTTGGATAGGCTTGCCGCTACCACTGTCACCAAAAACCAAGATTTGCACTCCTGCTTGGCTAACCTTGGGAAAGAAATCTTTTTCGTAAGAATTTTGAATAGACGGACCGTAGGGCTGGCTAGCCCGGTACGCAAAACAATTGCTAAGTACAATGAGCAGAAGAAAAAAAATGCTTAACCTTGCTTTCATGAGAGATACTGTCCTTATACTTCAATATGAGGTCAATTGTAGGGAAATCCTTTGCTATTATTTGTCAATCTCTTTGTAAGAAATCAAAAATGGTGTTAATCCATAAAATTTTACAAAAATTTATTGAAGGGATGTATAAGAATTATTATCTAATAACAAATAGGAACACAATCATAACAAGAGACAGAATCCCAATAGCAAAGAAAATACAGCTGAATCTATGTTTTTAGCCACTTCTATAGTATTATAGAAGAGAATAGAGGTACCCTTCTTGCGCAAGAGTATCCTAAATACCTGTAAAAAAGAAAAATTATTTTTACAAATTCTGCCAATTTTGATTGTAAAATTCCTATGTTCTCTTATAGGTTGGTATAGGCTTATAAATTAAGTCTGAAGTTAGACGGTATAATCTAAATGCCCATAAAAATTCGTCAAGCACTGAGTGAAGAAGATAAAGATAGAGTTTTCCGCTTTCGTTATAAGGCCTATGTAGAAGACCTTGGACGCAAGCAACACTATGCGGATCATAAAAAAAAGACAGTCAAAGAACCTTTTGATGCAAACGCCATTTTATTTATGGCGGAAGACAATGGAGAAGTTGTTGGTACAATTCGGACAAATATCAAAAGCCAAGGTCCCATTGAATTCGAAGAGTTGTATGAATTAGAAAATTTTGAACCCTACTACCCGGATAAGGTTTCAATTACTACAAAATTCATGGTTAGCAAAGACTACCGCAAATCCTATGTTGCAGCGATGCTATCCACTACCGTATACGTTCTACTGCGCGAAATGGCAATTGAGTTCGATTTTATCACCTGTGAACCCCATTTGGTACGGCTCTACCAGCAGATGGGCTATCGCTTTTATAAAGGAAGCATCCAGAGACAAAATTACCGAGATTCGATTCCTCTTGTCCTGCTTACAAGTGATACCAACTACTTCCAAATGATAAAGTCCCCTTTTCTCCGCTACGCCCGCAAATTCCAAAATTCAAGTAATACTTGGCTCTTTTTTCGTAGAGTATTTCGCGAATATGCCTACCTACGACCCAACTTTGCCTTAGGAGAAGAGCAGCTATGGTCTAATTTTGGGGATCTGTTGCAAGAAAGACCTGGATCCACTCCTGTCTTTCTAGAAGGGTTTTCCTTGGAAGAGCGAAAACTCTTGATTGCCAAAATGGAGATCTTGCACTATTCTCCTAACTCTTTCATTGTAAAAAAAGGCGATGATGGTTTAGGGATGTTTTGCGTACTCAAAGGACAGGTAGAAGCGATAGAAATAACAGCAGAAGGTGAGTTTGTCACTGACCTCATCTACAAACATGAAACATTTGGAGAATTAGGCTTTATCTCCTCTACACCACACAAACGTACCTACAGGGCTCGTAACAACACCAAAATTCTTGTCCTCAATAAGACAGAATTCCAAAGGTTAGAGAAGGCATTTCCACAACTAGCCCTCAAGCTATTGAAGAATGTAACCATATTAATGATAAAGCGCTATACACAAAAATCGGAAGCACTCGCCGCAGCCCGTAGTACCTTCACCAGCCTCTCCGAACAAATGCAAAATATCAATCATATTCTCAGCCACTTCGATAGCCATATCAATACCCATTTAGAGTAAAGTAAGTACAGGGAAAATAAAGAATACTTTTCCCACCTATGCAATTTTTTTTTCTATTCAAAAAAGGGCTTTTTCTTAGCATTAAAACTAGCAAACAAGCTAGTTATGTCATAGCCAAGAAGCCCGTTTCTTTTTGAAAATGTGAAAGTGTCAAGAATGTAGCTGCAAACGAACCATGGATCAAATGAAAAAAGTGATCAGGAAAGGCGCAGGTGCCTAAGAAAACAAAAAGACAGGTGGAAAGGTACAAGGTGCTATTAAAAAAACAATGAAACGGTCCTATCCCGCTTCGTTACATTTGCACTTCGCTACAGCCTCATACTTCACCTCGCTAC
>JBCCIA010000399.1:0-5868 GCA_039028475.1 Spirochaetota bacterium
CAAATAGCGGGTCCAAAACTTGAAATTTCCTCAAATAGCGGGTCCAAAACTTGAAATTTCCTCAAATAGCGGGTCCAAAACTTGAAATTTCCTCAAATAGCGGGTTTTTTTTTGCAAAAAAAATTTTTCCTGTCGCCTTGGGGTTCCCAGATTCCTATAAAATTTCTTTAAAGACTCACGGCAACATCTGTTACCGTTTTTCATGGATTTTTGCAGCTACCAGCAGGGTGCATCATACGTTTCGCTGCGAGAGTATAATCGCTGTGATCATTGGACAGACGCAAACAGACTTGCAAACGATGATTACCCCTGTTGACAGCCTTCCCATCCAATTTGCTAAGGGCGTATTCAAGCTTTTCTCTCCTTTTGTTCTTGTGCTTGTAAGAGCGAAGCCCCAGCTTAGGAAACAGGTCAACAAGGTCGATGTTGCATGTGTCCTTGGTAGCTAGCTTGTCATTCAAGAAAGCGTAAAGTGTTGCCGTGGTGGAATCGGCTAGTATCTCGGTCGGCGGTGGCTTTTGGATACGCCTCGCTGTAAGAATGTAATCACTTTTGTTGCTAGTTAAGCTTAGACTGAGCTGTAGACGGTCGTTCTTGCTATTAGTTGTTGTCCCATTCAATGCCTTAAGAGCGTGATCAATGACTTGTTTTCTCTTACTTTTGTATTTATAGGGGCGAATCCCTAGCTTAGTAAATAATTTGGTTAGGCTACTACTGCATGTGTACTTGGTAGTGAGCTCGGCATTTAGGAAACGAGAGAGCGCCACTGTGACAGCGTCGTGTCTTCGCTCTGTCGGCATCGGAGCTGGGATGCGTTTCGCAACAAGAATGTAATCTCTTTGGTCTTTAGATGGTCGCAAATAGAGATGCAGGCGGTGGCTGCCTCCGCAAATAACTGCGTCGCTTAAGATCTCAATGGCGCAATCGACCTTTTCTCTTCTCTGACTTCTGCATCTATAGGCACGAAGTCCCAGCTCGGCGAACAGGTTAACAAGGCTAATGTTGTACACATCCTTATTAGCTAGCTCGGTGTCTAAGAAACCATAGAGCGCCGATGCAATGGAATGATGCCGTCCCCGCCGCTTGATTCCCCCTACTTCTCTGTATGTTTTTAAAGAAAAATCCCTAACATGGCCATGCAAAAAGCATTCTGTAGCGAAGGCGGAAACTTGGATGTAAACGCTGCTAGGGTGTATATCTTCATCGGTTGTCGGGCTTTTTTCTCCTTTTTTCTCCTTGTAACGAGTACGCCAGTCTACCTCTCCAAAAATTTTAAACTCTAGCTTTCCTACAATGCCCTTCCTGGTGTATGCGTTTTCGATGGTAATAGGAATGTCGCCAAGTTCTTGTATAAGCTTTTTAACGCGCCCGTAATTATCAGTTGAGTCGCTGTTACAAATGCTTGTAACGAGTTGATAAGGGGTGGCTGTAATAAAGGCACGCGGGCAACCATCCACCTCAATGATTCTTTTGCCACTTTGCGCCCACAGGCGAAAGATCTCATACATTGCCGCCTGGTGGTTTTGGGTCAAGACGCCGTATGTTTCAGGTCTTCCCTCTCTACGCCCAATCAAAATGCTTTGGGTGAAAACCCTCCCTTTAGGAGTTTTGATTTCTCGTTCGTACTTACGCGACTTTTCCGAGGAAGAACCGACAACAAAAAGACGGTTCTTGTCAACTGCGTGAGCTGTTTTAATATTCCCCGCAATCGGCGAAGACTCCAGGGTATCGCAAAAACCCAGTTGTAATTGTCTTTGTTCACTTAACGCCTCTGCCTTCTTTTGCTGCAGCAGGGCATCTTTCGCAAAGTTCGTTAGGTGATTTTGGAGCCAGGGAGTAAACTTTTCAAACTCTTCCCTGCTTATTTTGAGGACTTCAAGCTCGTCATCTCCAATTTCTACATCTGTTACCGCTTCTTTCCTCTCCCTGTTTTCTAGAAAATCCTTTATTTGCTTTTGGAGTTCTGGACTGAGTTTTGTAAAGTCCTTCCCGCTTATACCGACTTGTTGAAGTTCGTGATCTTGGATTTTTACCGCTGTGGCCGTCTTTTTAATAGATCGTTTTTCAAAACGTTGAACCATCTCTTTAGCATAGACGCCCACTCGCTTAATACCCATCCGTTTGGTTTTTTGATCTTGTACTTTCATCCTTGTTACCATTATAGTCTTCCTTTTCAAGTTTGGCTCTGCCTTTCATTGCTTACAATCCACCGTCGTTTGGAGGTTGATCTGATAGACACAGACCCCGGCCAAACTCTGCGAACATGGGCCAAGTATTGCTTTGAAGAATAGGGAGGCTGTTTGCCGTGGCTAGATAAGGCCACGTTGATAGCATGTCCCTTTCGTCCTAATTTTGCCGATCTAGACAGATTAGCGACTTGGTTCCTGGGTTTCTCTCCCCAGATTCAGCGTAAATTTGTTTTCCTACCAAATGCGGTTGGCACGGCAGCGAAGCACCAAAGAGGAATTTCCTCTTTCACGAAGTTAGTAAAACGGCAAGGACACGGCAAGTTGCTCACTAACTGCGTCATGAAACAACGGGATGCTATTTATCCAGATGTTCCTGAGGGGATCTCGCAAAACTTTTTCGCTCTCGGTTGCAGGTACAAAGACGCCCAAAAGGAGAGTGCGCGCGCAGTACAAGCCATTTTGCAATGGAAACCACACAGCCCCATCATGCTAATCAGCAAGAAAACAGGGACAAGGGCAATGACGAGCAAGCTTCTCGTCAACATGATCGTTATGTGCGCTATGCCTTGCAGCATCGTAAGCTGTTTATCCCTTTCCTTGACAAACACTTGCCGCCCCACGTGCTTAAGCTCGTTGATTTAGAGAAGGCACAGCCTTGCAACCCCAGTACGCTTGACCATTCATTGCGGGAACGGATAGCAGATGCTGTTTATCTGATTCCTCTGAAAAGCGGTAATGGTCACGCTCTCGTTTTAGTGGAGCACCAATCAAGCCCCAGGGTAGACATGCCTGTTCGTTTGGGCATTCACCTGCTTAGGCTTTCGGAGGCTTATCGCAAAAGCCATCAAGGCAAGAAGTCTCTTATGGTGTTTGGTCTGTTGTACTACAACGGGGAAAAGCCCTACAACCAGCCAACAGATTTGTTTGCGTCGCTCAATGAAGCGGAGCGTGGGGTATCGCAGCAAACGTTAGGGTCCTTGCATTTGATAGACACGCATGCCCTGTCTATGAAGAACGACCAGGAAAATCTCATGCTACATGTGTTTGAGTTAGCAACGAAACACATTTTTGACCCGCATGCAGATTCCACGTTAGGAAAGCTGTGGCTCTATCTCCAAGCCTTGAAAATCCATGAAATCGATGGCAAAGAGTTTTTTCTTGCTACTTGCCGTTATGTGTTGCACATGGTCAAGGAGGAAAATTTTAGTGATATAATTAATGGTATGAGAAAGACAGTAGGCAATGAGGCCGCGGAGGTAATTATGACGCTAGGGCAAAATGGGATCAGTTGGAGCAAAAGGGCTGGCAAAAAGGTCGACAGGAAGGCGAACAAGCTGGGATGGAAAAGGCTGTCATGGGAATGCTCAAAGAGGGCTTGGATTCGAACGTGGTAAAGAGAGTTACTCGTTTACCTGAAAAGCGGATCACTCAGCTGCTAGCAAAGCTAGAGC
Organism: Spirochaetota bacterium; assembly: GCA_039028475.1. Classification (GTDB taxonomy): domain Bacteria; phylum Spirochaetota; class Leptospiria; order Leptospirales; family Leptospiraceae; genus JBCCIA01. Next base: position 3,641 of record JBCCIA010000399.1, read on the forward strand.
ACAAGGTTAAGAGCAGCTAGATTGTTGCTTGCCAACACCTATCAGCTGCGGGGTATTGGCTCGTAGAGACCGAATGAGAGAGGCTACACCTCTATTCACGGATTTACCGTTTCCAAATAGCCGGTCTGACTCCACAAGCGACAGTAAATCAATCCGATTTAGCCCATCTCCGTTTGCCTGTCTTCTTGGAGCGATTGGATTGTTTGGAGTTAGAGATTGAGGGTGTAGAGTTCTCCATGGGGTTTGCCGACTAATTGCAGGAATGCATGACGCACATGAAAGGATTTGAGAGGGCAGCATGACGAAGGTCTTTTAAAGAATCCGATATCAACAGCGTGTGGAGTTCAAAAGGTGTGTAAGCACATAAAGGGTCCTGAGATTTTTGGAGAAATGGGTATACTCAATAGCAAGGTACGCAACGCCTCAGCAATTGCCTATGAAGACTGTGTGCTTTTACGTCTAACACCGGACAATATTTTCGATGACATCGATAATTTTGTTCTCTCGCAATTGTTCCATAGCTTTGCAAGGAGGATTTGGTATGCAAACCAAAGGTTCCGTTTGCTTGGCATTCGCAATCCACTCTTAAAAATTTATATGCAACTGAAAATGCTTGTAACAGATCAAGTTACTAAAGAAAAGCTAGATGACTCTGTAAAAGAATTTGAATTTACCATAGGCCCCGACGAGCTCAAAAAAATGGTGGGAATCTACTCTTCTAGTGCAGAGGTCTTCGAAGAACTGCAGAACGACACCAACTTAGTCATGGGCAGACAACAAATAAAAGTTAAAGATAGACAGAAATTGGAAGCAAAATATTCTATTCTATACAAAAAATCATTGATGGAAAAAAAGTAAACCTTCTCCTGTTATGAGTCAACCCGATACAAATGAGCCGAATAAAGTGCAGCAAGAAATTTCTGCTTCTCCGTTACCAGAGGAAGAAGCCGCAGCGCCCATTCTACTGGAGTACAATACAGAACATTGTGAAATTTCTGCAAGAATCCAAAGTGATGATCCCATCATCCAAAAAATGCAATTTCGTAAAAAAGATGTCTCTCATCCATCCTATGACAACATATACCAACCATCTTCTACACGCATTACCAATCTTTTACGAATCATTTTAAAGTACATATACGACAGACAGGTACAGATCGTCAAACTGCATGGGTTTGAATTGCACCCTGATTATTATTTAAACCTGGAGTCAATACACGAAAAACTTTCTCATTCTAAAAATTTAAGCGAACACGATAGAAGCCCAAAAGCAGTCTCCGATGCTCTCAAACAAATGGTAAATTTTTTTGAAGGTGGAAAAGTAAAACTTGGCTACATTTACCCTTACTTGACCCAGCATGAAAATAAGATCAAAACCAATATTGTTTTAATTTCTCCACAAATAGAAAAACAAACTCCTTTGCCTAAATACCGTAAGGCTTGTTTTCTAGCTTCTTTAGACATTATCCGCAAAGTATTAAAACGTAAGCATGACATGCAGAATACAAGTCCAAATTTGCTATTCGGTTCTTACAAAGGCCAGAGTTGGCTCGTTCCACAAAAAGGAGCGATAGAATTCCAGATGACTTCGCTTATCCGTAGAGCCTTCAAACCCTTTGAATATATCCCACAGACAGACTTTTTAGAGGATTTCTTAGAATACGGAATAGAATCCGATCAACTCCTACCTATCAGTTCACAGTACCATATCGCTGACAACCCAATCGAATTGAATGATAACGGCAGTTTACGACAAGAACCAGAACTGCTATTTCAATACAGGATGCACGCTTATAGCTTAGAAAAATTTGTGCAAGACTTTCTCTACCCAGAATCACAAAAAAGAAATTTTCTCACTTTCCAAGGGCGATTTGAAGAATATTTGAGAGAATACCCCGAAGAAGATCTATTCAGCCAAGAGTTACCAGACAAAGAAAAACTTGCCGACTTATTTGCTATTATTTACGAATTCCCTTTTGTCGAAGCCGATAACGCAGATCTATACAAAGCCAGAGAATCTTGCGAACTAGCGGTAAAGATCCTCAAATCCATTTTTAAGCACATCGAATCTTTCCATCGCAAAAAAGATCAAATGATCTTAAAAAACTTTATCAAAGTCCAAGAAAAACGCATACGGGAACATACAGTTGAGAAAAAAACCCTTATGATTATGGATATCGATGCCTTGTTGCGAAATTCAGGCTTACAAAGCAAAAGGCTCATCGAAG
>JBCCIA010000400.1:0-5856 GCA_039028475.1 Spirochaetota bacterium
GAATCGTTTATTTATATGGCTATGATCTCTATCATGGCAAAAAGGTTAGTAAAAAGTCAAACGAAACTATGCAAAACTTAGCTTTTCAGACACCCTCTTAGTGCATTTTCAAAATCCATAGCAAACTCTAACCCCAGATTGTTCTTCTGACGCTCATACCAATCTACAGCTTCCTCAATATCCATTTCTGCTTGAGGAGATAATAATATTTTATGATTAGATTTTCCAGCCATGCTTCTCTTTTAGTTTTTCTTTTAAAGAATCCCAGGATACCAAATTTTCCTGATTTTCTTCTAAAAGCTCTAATCTTTGATCCATAAAACGCTCACCTGCTGGTGTTACAGAAATATCAGATTCCTTTTTATCGAGGTATCTTAACGAAAGAAAATCGACGAAATCAAACAGTTCTTTTTGGGCAAAATCGGGCAGTTTTGCTACTTTTTCTAGTAATAGTTCGGGTGTCATAATAATACTTATATTTTATAAAAAGATTAGAGCTGTAAATAATAAAATCATATCCATACTATTCTACTCCAGAATGCCTAAAATACTATACGAACGTTGTTTATTCAAGGCTTTTTTCAAGTCTTCCTCAATTATTATCACTAGTTTTGAGTACCTTTCTATAAGCACCCATAGCCCGTTTCCAAGCTACAGGTGCGTTTTGGTAATACCTAACCGTCCATTGGTTCAAGGGTTTGTCGCAAGAGCTTGAGCTGTTTCAAGCCCAGCTTGTGGTAGAGTTTGCGGCGTTTCCAGGAGTAGGTTCTGGATTTGTGTAGACGATCCAGGACGATTTCTAAGCGATCGAGTAGACCTTTGTAGTCTGTATATTCGGTTTCATTTTCCATGTAGGGTTCTCCTATTTGCTGTAATTATAGTTTACCCAGGGGTGGAAAAGAGTTGACGGTGTACTGAGGGTACACAGAATTTTCTTTACCACCTTATGGGTGTTGTTTCTCCGTCCGGGTAAGTTTGGTCGACGGAACCGGGCGGAGAGCTTTTCACTTACAAGGCTCTTTTTGCTTTTGTGTTCTATGACACTTTATTGTTGGCCATAGTTTAGCAACGTACATTTGTAGGTCAAGATTTTTTTTGAGGAACGTTTTTAGGATTCATATCTTTCAAATACCCAAAGAAGAGAAAAAGTAAGGCTCACCCGGAAGCAATATGTTGGAATCAGTATAACATGTTAGATAAACTCAAAGCGATTCTATTTCCAGATCCTAAGGAAGATAATTTAAAAAAGAAAAGCATAGCATCTTCTCTATGGGCTTTACTGGGCAAGGGTGGGGGAAACGTATTGCGTTTAGGAAGCAATTTGGCTTTGACATCTCTCTTACTACCAGAGGCGTTTGGACTCATGGCAACAGCTTCCGTCTTTCTGGCGATGTTGCAGCTTTTTTCCGATTTTGGTATCAAAACTGCAATTGTGCAAAACCCTAACGGAGACAAAGAAGAGTTTCTCAATGCTGCTTGGTTTATCTCTATATGGCGGGGGATCGTGCTTTTCCTAATCGCAGTAGTATTTGCTTACCCTTTGTCTTTGTTCTATGAAAGAAACGAACTCTTTCCTTTGGTGCTTATTGTCTCTTCTGGAATTCTCATACTAGGCTTTGAAAATCCAGCTATGACCTTGCTGGTAAAAAGAATGCAGACCCAAAGGCAAATATTGCTGGACTTAGGAACTGAGGTCTTGGCAATTACTACAACAATAGTACTCGCTGTAGTGTTTGCAAATGTATGGGCATTGGCAATTGGTTCTGTATCGTTGTACCTATACAAGGTATTGGTGTCTTACCTATTTTTCAAATACCGTCCTAGATTTGTTTGGTCGCAAGCCTATGGCAAAGAAATTTTACAATTCGGAAAGTTTATTCTACTCAACACAGCTGTAACCTGGGCTAGTATGAATTTGGACAGTTTGGCAATTGGCAAAGTGCTTGGAATGAAATCATTGGGATTTTACAATATTGGAAAGAATTTAGGTTTAATAGTAGAATTGTTATTTATCCAAATGTTTTCCAATGCGTATTTTCCTGCAATCAGTTCGATTGCCCACCAGCCCGAGCGAGTAGAGAAAGCCTATTTAAAATATACCAGGGTTGTGATTGCTATTAGTGTCCCACTTCTGACCTGTATCGCTGTATCTGCTGAGTTTATTGTTAGCACACTCTACAATCCTAAATATTTGACAGCGTGTATTGTACTCTTTTGGATTGCTTTCCGAGGCATTTTACGGATATTGAATGTAATCCAAGGTACAACTCTTGTTGCCGCAGGTAAGCCGAAATACGAATCATTTGCAATGTCTATTAGCCTTTTAGTATTATTCCCATGCTTTTTTCTGGGAATATCCCAAGGGGCTGAGTTAACTAAAGTTTTGTACCAATACTTTCCCTTCTCTATATATAATGAAAAATTATTTGGAGTATCTACCGGAGTTTTTCTTGCTTCTGTACCGGTGTTATTAGTAGAAATACTACTGTTGAAAAAAATCATGGGATTTCACTGGCAGACTATTTTTGTACCATGGTTGCAAATACTTGTTTTAGTATTTTTGATTCTAACCGTTTATTTTTATTTACCTATGCTAATTGCTAAACAACTATTCTTTGGGTTTGCATTTCCAATTGCTCTCGGAATTATATCTTTATTGATATCTGCTGCTATATACTATATATTGGTAAAATACCAAAGAAAAGCCTTGTTATGATTGGGTCAATACATGTATTTTTTGCAATAACCTTTCCATGTTGAGAGGTTTTGGTTCAAAGTCATCGCAGCCATTTTCTATTGCCCTTTCCTTTTCCCCAGGAAGAGCTAAGGCGGTAAAGGCAATAATGGGGATGTCTTTTGAAACTGGTGTTTGTTTTAAAACCCTACTTGCCTCCCATCCATCCATATCAGGCAGGTTGAGATCCATTAAAATAATATCTATCTTTTCAGATTGAGCGAGTTCAATGGCTTGCCTAGCTTCAAATTCACAACTTACTTGAAAGCCTTTCGTACGTAGCCTACGAGATAGCATTTCTGAATTGATCTCATTATCTTCCACAACTAATATATGAACCATAACCTAAGTTTTTCCACAATTTGCACTAGCTGTAGTTTTGTAAAAGGTTTTTGTAAAAAATGATTCATTCCCCAGTCATTTGTTGGCTTTTCTACTAAGAACGCATCCGTAAACTTGCTTGTACAAATATGATTTAATAAAATACTGTCTCCATGAATGAAGAAAGGTTCGATGTTCCAGACGACTTATGGGAAATTATATCTCCGCTACTCCCTCAAAGGGAAAAAAGTTCTAAAGGCGGGTGACCTGGTTTAGATAACCGTATAGTTTTTGCAGGCATTTTATATCGTTTACGAACTGGAACTGGAACTGGAACTGGAATTGGATGGCGTGACCTTCCTCCTATGTATGGTGCTAAATCAAGTGTTCATAAACGATTTCAGGAATGGGTAGAGGCAGATGTATTTCAGAAAATTAACAAGAAGTTATTGCTATACTACAATCAAAAGAAAGGAATTAGAACGAAAAGAATGGCAGCAGATAGTAGTTACTCAAGAGCTCCAAAAGGGGGGAACATACTGGAGCTAATCCAACAGATCGCTCAAAATTAGCTGTTAAAAAGCATATTTTAGTTGATAGACTTGGTGCTCCTGTATCTATAATTGTATCTAAAGGTAACCTTAATGAGTCAAATTTTCTAAAAGACTTATTAGATTCCCCGAACTTGACATTGAACGGGAAGAAAATACGCCCAAGGATTTTATCATTAGATAAAGCCTATACTGGCGAAAAGATAAAGACAATGTTAAAAAGACGTAAAATAAAATATCGAATACCTAACAAATCTAATGCGGTTAATCCTGAGTCTTTTGCAAAGTTAAAAGCCTTTAGATGGACTGTAGAAAGAACGATTTCTTGGCTTCATGATTTTAAAGCTATCAGAACATGTTGGGAGTGTAAGAAAAAGAATTTCTATGCTTTATGCCAAATGGCTTGTTCGATTATTTTATTACGAATCTCAAAATGGTAGTTTACGGACACGCTCTTAGCTTCCTAAGAGGTAGCATTGCATGGACTATACCTATGCTTAAACTTAGTGTATCTACCAATATAAGGGAACCAAGAATTCCAAGCCCGAAAAATAATGTAGATCCAATACAAATTAGGCCGTCCCTAATCCAATAAGCAAGCTTTGCTGTAAATTAGTTTCTAATTCCTTGGAAAGAATAAATAAATCATACATATTTGAAAGGTCACCGCGCATCAATATTATTTGTGCGATATCTGTAGCAACTCCTGTTGCACCAGATAGAGATATGGAAACATCTGCTTTTTTCATAGCGATGGCGTCATTTACACCATCTCCTACAAAACAGACAGTTTTACCTTCTTGTTGTAGTTTTTCTACTATAGCAGCCTTGTTTTCGGGCAGAATGCTATGGAAATAATTATCCATTTTTAGCTCTTCAGCCAAGTTTTTGGTAGGTTGTTCATAATCTCCTGATACAATTGATATATGCTTGATACCATGTTGGCGAAGATTGTTTATGACCATTTTTGCTTCGGGACGTGTTTGTGGTTTTATTTCAATAGCACCAACCAATTGCTTATCAATTGCGACTAGTACCAGAGTTTGTCCACTTTTTGTTCTGCCGCAGCTGTATATATCAGAATATCTTTTGTAGTATATTCACCATAGGAAAAGATTTTAGTAACTTTGGGAATTTTTTCTGTAAGAGTTCCTGTCTTATCGAAAATGATTGTATCTACTTTTGGTAAAGTTTCAAGAGCAAGTCCATCTTTGATTAAAAAGACCTTTTTGAGAAGCAAAGATAATGTGATTCGGTGTATTCAGGGATGCGAAAACTCTGACTAAGTTTCCTGGACTACCGTTCAGGATAGCCATTGCTTTAGAACTACCCATTAGAGGAGCTGATAATACACCAGTGCATAGTATTGGTAAAGCGGCTTTGTCAGCCCAAACTTCTCCCTTCGTTTTTTCTACAGATACGGATTCACCTGTCAAAGTGTGTTGGTCAATCATTGCCTTCCCTTCGATGATAATACCATCAACTGGAACTACTTCGCCAGTGTTAATTACTACAGTATCATTGATAGAGAGAGATTTTAATGGTATTTGTTTTTCTACCCCGTTACGTAAAATCTATATATTTTCATTGGGTTGCTTAAAAATATCTGTAAGCATTTTTTCAGAATGGTTGCGAATTTTTGCGACAACTTTACTTCCTAGATGGAAAAGAAAGCCTCCCAAAGCTGCAACAATTAATCTACCCGTACCAATACAACCAACAATAATACGATTTTTTACCTATCCTTATTGAGTAGAATAGAAACATTGCTGAAAAAAATCAAAACAGCACCGGTAATTCCAAGTAGTGTGATAGGGGGATCACCGGCGATAAGTGGCCCGAGAAAGGCGGCTAAAAAGATTCGCATAGTAGAAATAATTCCCCCTTCGATTGCAGAGATATAGCGAATGCCCAATGTTAAGAAATACTGTCCGAGGATTCCATTGATGGAGCAAAAAGCTAGGTAGAATAGTTCTTTCTGGTTCGGCCAATAGAAGCTGGAAAAAAAGAAAATAAAAATAAAAACGCTCCCAGTTGTAAACACAAAGAGAAGGATCAAATCGGTATCATCGTATTGTCTGGAAAGGTTTAAGAATATGATCGCCAGAGCTGCTAAGATACCGGAACCTAGACCCCAAAGACTGTTGTAGCTCCAGTAGAAAGAGAAAACATTTAGCGTTAGTAGAATTCCTATAAAAGCTATTACTACAGTTACATAGCTCTTGAGACTTCTTTCTTTGCCAAGTATAA
>JBCCIA010000401.1:0-5847 GCA_039028475.1 Spirochaetota bacterium
AGGGTTCTAACAAAGCATAACAATGAATGAGGATTTCCATGAAAAAAATTTTACTACTCACTCTTTCTTTAGGCTTTGTTCTCAGTTTGCATGCACGCGGACACCACGGTAAGCATTTTCGCAAAATTGATACAAATAAAGATAAGAAAGTCTCCCTTGAGGAGTTTAAAACATATTTTAGTAAAAAGTTCGACCGTAAAGATCAGAACAATGATGGTTATTTGACGAAAGAGGAAAAAAATACTTGTCATAAGAAAAAAAATGCAAAAGGCAAATGGGCTGAAAAAAGACAGAAATATTTTTCTAGGATGGATAGCGATAAAGATGGAAAAATTTCTAAAGAAGAATGGCTCAACGCTAAGGAAACAAAGTTTAAAAAGAAAGATAAGAATAATGATGGCTATTTGACGAAAAATGAGATGAAAAGGAGAAGAGGAAAAAAAAGTAGCTAGGCTTTTCTATCTCTTGGATTATTTTACCGGATGCATTTACTCGGTAAAATAATTCAAAAAAGAGATTTTTGGTTTTTCGTAAAAGATACTGTTGCCAATATACTTAGCAAATAACTCATCAATGTTTCCTACGAGGAACTCCCGTTTTATACACACCCATTAGCCCTCTTTTACAAAAACTTGGTAGGATTATCCCCATGCAAAACTTTAAATAGTAAAAAAAGCCTAAATTCTTAAATTTTATATAGATAGATCTAGGCAGTTTGGGATTGTATAGTTATGAAAGTAAAAAATTTTCGTGAAATTGGCTGTAGAGAGTGTTTGCATGGCGCTGGATTGAGTTTTGATTTTTCTATGGCCTTTCAGCCCATTATAGATGTCTCCTCAAAAACTGTTTTTGCGCAAGAGGCTTTGGTACGAGGAATGGGAGGACTTCCTGCTGGTACTGTGTTCCAAAATGTCAATGACGAAAATCGTTATGCTTTCGATCAAGCCTGTCGTGTTAAGGCGGTTCACCTAGCTGCGAAACTTAAAATACCATCCTTACTCAGTATAAACTTTATGCCGAATGCGGTTTATCGTCCTGAATTGTGCATACGTACAACCCTTACTGCTGCAGAAGAATTTGGTTTTCCTATTGCACGCATTATGTTTGAAGTTACTGAGTCTGAAAAGGTGGAAGATATTGCCCATTTGCGTTCCATTATGCAACAATACCAAAAGCAAGGTTTCGTTACAGCTCTGGATGATTTTGGCTCTGGGTATTCCGGCTTGAATATGCTGGCAGATTTAGAAGTGGACATTTTGAAGATCGATATGCATCTGGTTCGTGATGTTGAAAAAAATGCTCGTAAACGTGCTATTCTAAAGGGAATCATTGCGACTTGCCAGGAGTTAGAAATTAAGGTAATTGTAGAAGGTGTAGAAACACAAAGTGAGTTTCTAACTCTACAAGCAATGGGTGTTGTACTTTTCCAAGGTTTTTACTTTGCCCGTCCAGCTTACGAAGCCCTCGCGGAAATCGCTTGGGATAAAGTATCCAACTGAACTGAAAATGCTCTAGCAATCCTTTACGAGAAGACTTATCTTAAAGTCCTACAACTCAGGAGAAACACGCAAAACCAAGATTTTTCTTTACAGAATTCACTCGATAAGCTAATTATGGTCTATACTTAATATTTTTACCCTCTGGAGCAAAAATTATGAAAATCCAAGCCAACACCGCAGCTCAATCCGCACAAGATATGGGAGACCTCTTAAAAGCAATCACCCAGATAAAGCAGGATCACAATAACAAAATGACCAAAGTAGTCGTATCTGAAAATGTCCAAGCACAAGTTCAGGCAAACAAAGCAAACTCTCTTGACCTTTATATTTAAGCAAATGCCCTCTGTAAGGTTGCAGAGGGCATTTTCCATCTAACAATGGTTGGTAACGATCTGGTCCTTGTGACGTAGTTTGTGGGTATTGAATTTTTTGCTATGGTGGAATTCTACAGAGTCTAGAAACTCGAAGGATTCTTCAAAAGAGTGTAGTAAGTGTTTTGCCATCAATTTCGTCAAATTGCTCTTCACTACAATACGAAACATCTTTTGCTCTGCATCTTGGTCGTGGAATAGGGGAGTCAGTTCTTCTGTGAGTGGGTCGTTAAAACTCATCTTGTAGGCGCTGACATACCAATGGTGCTGCGAGAGAACATTTTGCAAATCAACATCGTCATAGGTAAACTCACAATCTGGATTGAGCATGGCCGTTACAACGGGAAGACAACTAGAGTCTCCATCGTCTAGCATGACAAAACGAGGTTTGTCTTTATAGGTCATTTTTTTAAGTCCGTCACGGATCATTTTACTATTGTCCATCATACTCGTGCAACATTCCTCATAACCTTTGATGCCATAGCGAAGTAGTTTGTACAACTGTACATAAACACCACTTGCTGGTCTAGAGAAATTGAGTGTATAGGAATCTGCTTTTCCCCCTAGGTAGGTGACAGAAATCGCAACATGTTCACTAAGGTCTTTGCGCCTACGCCAAACAATCCAACCCGTTCCACAACAGGACTCGCCATATTTGTGGCCACTCGACGAGATCGAAAGAACATTTTCTAAACGAAAATCCCAAGCTGGTAATTCTTTTTGGAACGGCGCGATAAAACCACCAGAAGCAGCATCGACGTGGATTCCTACTTGGAAGCCTTTCTTCTCATTGATTTCTTGGAGAACATCATTGACGACATGCACTGGGTCATACTGCCCACCGTAGTGGTTGCCCATGATACAAACAACACCTATTGTATGTTCATCTACAAGTTCATGCAGTTTCTCTGGGTCCATTTTGAACGAATTAGAGCTGGGTTGTATGAGTTTGCAATCAATATCCATGTACTTGAACAGTTTTTCCCAAGCTGCTTGGTAGCAGGTAGAGATGATCATATTGGGACGGATACTTAGAACTTCTTTGGCAGAGGCGTTGTACTTCTGCGCATACCACTTACGCCAGCGAAATTTTAGCGCTAAACCTGCCAATAGACAGGCCTCAGTCGAACCAACCGTTCCGGCACCTGGGTAAACACCATATTCGTCGAAGTCATCTGGCTGGGGACAGTTCCATAGCTTAGCAAGCATATTCACTACCATGTCGTGGATTTTATAGGATTGTGGGTAAACCGTTTGGTCTGCTAGATTCACGCTTAGTCCCATCATAGCTACTTCTTCCTCTTCTGGTTCAAAGATGACATTTACATAAGAAGAAGTGTTGAGTTGTGGTTTGAAATCTAAAGATTTATGGTTTTGGATGACATTTTTAACTGTTTTTGCGGAGTTACCGTGTAGAGGGATCTCGTCAGGGTTGTCAGCGAGCCAATCACTCAAGGCTACTTTGGCTTGGCGGTAGTCTTGCTGTGATTCGAGTTTTTGTTGCAAGAAGGTAATATCCTTTTCTAGATCATTTACTTCATTTGACATATTTCGTCTTCCTTGGGAGTATATTGTTAGAAACGTATTTAGCTGGAAGATTCTCTACTACTACTTTCTCAAAAACCAAGGAGATTTCTCAGAAATTCTATGGATAGGCAATGAAATGATTGAAATATGGCGGCAGTTACAAGAAATTCTGCAAGAAAACAATGCTAAGGCCATTGCGAACTTAAACCCTCCAGCGAGTCAGGAAGATTTAGCTAGTTTTGAAAGTAAGTACAATTGCAAGCTACCACAGGATATGAAAGAGTTTTATTTACTATGCAATGGAACCAATCGAATGAGTTTTTACAGTGGTACAGATATATGCCAGCTATTATCTATCGAACAAATTTCTGAACATATAGAACTACGTGAACAAATGCGAAAATCGCGTCTTGGGAGTTCTTACCGACGCTTGCCACTTACAAAAATTCCTTATCTCTATTATCCTACAGGAGCGTACAATGATTTAGAGTTAGATACAGGAGAGAGCTATTTTACAAAACACGACGAAACGGATTTACAACCTCGCCTGCTAAGTTTACGCCATTTTTTAACTATTATGTTGCAACGCTTACAATCTGGCCAATACTATCTAGAAGAAAATGGTTTTATCTATGAACAAAGCAATGATGTAATTTTTGAAAAAATACGCAGTAAATTTGTAGAGAGAAATACTTCTAGCGTAGAAGTCCTACAACCAGGTGCTCGGATGTTTAAAGATATCTATCCTTTTCAGGAACAGATGTCTGATTATTTTCCTGACTTTGACTACCATATCGCACTGCCACTAGAGTTTCGTGATTTGTACCGTTGTGCGAATGGACAGTGTGTAGACTATCCACTATTCCGTTACCAAAAGCAAGATTTCTACTTCTACTCTTTGGCAGAAATTGCTAACTTGCTAGGAGAGTACAAGAAGGAATATGAAATGCTTGGGGTTCCTATGCTAGCGTATGAACAAGGATTTGTATGGCTTGACCGCAGTACGGCTGAGTTACGCTTTGCGGATGGTACTTTGTTATCAGCTGGTGTGAAAGACTTTTTTTGTTCCAGTGAATTGCTCTATCGATGAATCCCTGTGTGGTTTATTTGAAAAATGAAATCTTATTGACAAAAAAGCCACTATTTTTCAAATACTAAACAATAAGCTACAATAAAGTAGTGAAAGTTGAAAAATAGGTACATGCGAAATGAAACTCCTCCACAGCCTAGCTGTATGTAAATCTCTAAGTAATCATTATTACCAACATCTCTTTACCCTTCTTTTCCAAACCCAACAGTTTTCTCTGGAGTTAAGAAAGTTTCGTAGCAGAGAGCTTGTAAAACGTGCTCTAAAATCTTTTGCCTTTGCAGTTTTAACACTTACCAGCCTGCTATTCGTTTCGCATCTCTTGCAACAAATTCGCGGTGTGGTGTATCCGGTAGAACTCTCGCAGGCCTTTCGCCAAGCTCCCTCGATGCAGATGAAAGGCAGTTTGTTCATCCCTTGGGAGCGAATGCTCTACTTTCCCTTGGTTTGGTGTTTGTATGTAGGTTGTATCGCAAGCACGCATTTCTTTTTTTCCTTTGTATTTTGTAAGAAAAATCGCTCCTTTGGCAAGTCATTTGTTTTGATGAGTTATGCAAGTCTACCGCTTGTGCTGGCTGGTTTTGTCACCAATCTCTTATTTGACATTTGGCCAGCGATTCCTGGGCGTAGTCTGTATTTCTTTCTCGCGCAAGTGACAGTTGCGGGTATTGTTTTGCTTATCGCATGGGTCTGGCAAATTAGAATTTTTATCTCGCTACGCAAACAACTTTTCTTTGGCTCCAATAATACTCCCACTAAGAAACGAAGAAAACTGACTTGGAGAAATTTGCTTAGAGTCTGGCGAAAGTATCGAGCGAAATTTATCTTACGTTTGCAAGCCTCGATTGTGCTGGTTTCGTTTCTTGTTCTTACCCTTTCTCCGAGTCTCAGTCTTATCGCACAAGTGCCCGTTCCCGATATACTACTGGGAGAAAAGTATTCTCCGCAACAATTGCAAGATACATTTGTGGAAGCTTCGCGCTTACATAGTGTGGACTCCTGGGATTCGTATACCAAGGGCAAGCTGCAAAGGATACAGGCAGATTGGGAACTCGCATACGATGCGGAAGTGGAAGTTCATGTTAAAAACGTTTCTGACAAAGATGCTTATCAGGACACAGAAGCCTACAAAGACTATCTTCGTAAAGTGCTCGAAACCCATAAAGAACAGCAGAGCGATGCTTGGAAAGCGCAAGCTACTGATGCCATGCTGTTCGCAAGAGAAGCCTTTTTAGAAGAACTAGCTAATAAAAAACGGGACACACAAGAAGAACTTTCGCAAACAAACACAGAGCAAGTCACAGAAGATATCCAAGAAACGGAAAGATCGCAAGAAGAAGAAACTTTTGTCAACAGTCTCCAG
>JBCCIA010000402.1:0-5799 GCA_039028475.1 Spirochaetota bacterium
AGGATACAATCATTGCATGAAAGTAATGATTGTGGACGATTCTGTCATCATGCGAAAAGCAATTGAAATGACTTTAAAAAACCAAGGCATGCAGATCGTCGGCCAGGCTGCAGATGGTGAACAAGCCATACAACTCTTCCAAGAAATGAATCCAGAATATGTAACTATGGATATCACCATGCCAAATATGGATGGTCTTACCTGTATAGAAGAGCTGCTCAAGATAGATAATTCGGTGAAAATCATTGTAGTGACTGCATTGACTCAGAACGGTATAGCTCTCAAAGCTCTATCTCTAGGTGCTAAAGCCTTTATCAACAAACCATTTACTGTAGAAAAAGTAAAAGAAGCCTTTGAAAAAATTATGGCAAAGGCATAGAGTATGAGCCTGCATTCTCCGTTTGTGAACAGTTTAGAGAATTATTTTTCTGAGTCCAATATAAACTCTGGAGTAAAGATTTCTCAAATCCAAGAAACCAAAACCTTTTCACAAGGGTTAGAGTTTTCGGGAATTATAGGATTCTCAGGAGACTTTTTAGGCAGCCTATTCTTTTCCGCAGATAGAGAATTCCTTGGCAAATTAACGGAAACAATGCTAGGCACACGAATGGATGAAGAAGAAATGCTTCTAGATATGATTGGTGAGTTCACCAACACAATAGCAGGAAATGCAAGCCAAGCTTTTGAGGATACCCTGCTTATCTCCACTCCTGTTGTAATTCGAGGAAAAATTTCTAGTATACAGCTAAAACAGTTAGAAGTCCCCATCTATTATATCAAAGTCAGTTGGGACGGTAGCAGTGGAATCTTAGTCATTGGCATAGAAAAATATAGGGAAATATAAGGAAACAGATATGATCGCAGCACCCATACCTAATAACGACATCGAACGTTTAGCATCTTTGCATGCGTTACAACTTTTAGATACAATAGAAGAGGAACGCTTTGATCGTATCACGCGGCTTGCCAGCCAGCTGTTAGGAGTCAATATTGCATTAGTCAGTTTGGTGGATGAAAACCGCCAATGGTTCAAATCAAAATGTGGACTAGATGCACCAGAAACACCCAGAGATATATCCTTCTGTGGGCATGCCATCATGAAGGATGAGATCTTTTACATTCCTAATTCCCTAGAAGATGAGCGGTTTCATGACAACCCTTTGGTAACCGGACCTCCACATGTTATTTTTTACGCTGGCAAACCGCTCAAAACCAAATCGGGTCATAACATTGGCACTCTTTGTATGATCCACGACAAACCCAAAAGGCTTAGCCCAGAAGAGTTTCAACTGATAGAAGACATTGGCAAAATTGCTGAAAATGAAATAAATGTTATGACCCTCAGCCGCGCCCTTATCATCCAAAAGGAAAGCGAGGAAAAGGTCCGCGAGGTCATGGACAATGTCGATGAGGGTTTGTTCTCCATCAACCCCAATGGTAGAATTGGAGAGAAGTTTTCTCTAGCGTTTGCGAATATTTTCCAAACCGACTCTGCTGCTGGGCAAGAATTTATCGCCTTCTTACGAAACTATATTTCTACGGAGACAATAGAAACAGTAAAAGACTTTGTTAATTTACTCTTCCAAGATCACCTAGAGGAAGAAATGCTCTTAGAACTCAACCCCTTAGTACAAGAAAAGTTTCGTATCAGCGACACAGATAAATACCTTAATTTCAACTTCAAGCGTGTCTTAAAAGAAAACAACATTTCGCATATTGTAGCTACAGTAAGCGATATTACTAAAAAAGTGGAGTTAACCCGAGAACTGGCTGCCGCAGAAAAGAAGTCGCAATCACTGATGGAAAAAACCTTTGATGTGCTGCAAATTGAACCTGTGCTATTGCATGACTTTTTACAAGATGTAGAAACAGAACTATCGCAATGCTTAGAATTACTGGAAAGCAATACAGGAGAAACAGACAAAGAAAGAATAGATGCTCTATTTCGTAGCATACACTCTGTGAAAGGAGATGCAGCTCTTCTAGGTTTGAATACACTTGCAAGCCAAAGTCATAGTTTAGAAGATAAAATTTCTCAAATTCGCAAGCAAGGAAATTTACATAGAGAGACTAGTAACGAAATTACTACGGTTGTCACAGAATTACAAAGAGAATTGCAAGACATACAAGAAATCATAGGCAAGCTAGCCAACTTCCAAGAAAACTTTTCCGCGGAACAAAACTCTAATTTACTTTTGCAAACCGTTGAAAGGCAAGCCGCAAAACTCTTACAAGGCTGTGACAAACGGGTAAAACTTGCACTCCATGAATTTGCTGCGAATAAAATACCTATCAAATATCGCAAAATTACCAAAGATATTCTGGTTCAATTCACGCGCAACGCTTTAGATCATGGTATAGAAACTCCTGAAGAGCGAACAAAATCAAACAAAGTAAGTGTCGGTTGTATTACCATATCTAGCGAACAAAAAGATAACTACATTGGTTTTACCTTTCATGATGATGGCAGAGGTTTACAAATGGAAAAACTAAAAACGGTAGCCAAAAGCAAAAATATAGCTAATGTAGACACAATGACAGATGAAGAACTACACGAGTTGATCTACCGGCCAGGTTTTTCTACTGCCGAGAAGGTAACCGTCATTTCAGGTCGAGGAGTTGGCATGGACATTGTCAAAAAAAGAGTCGATTCTGTTGGAGGCAAAATTGCTATTGCCAGCCAAGAAGGACAGTACTCTTCTTTTACAGTATTCTTGCCTATCTAAACTATTGTATATGGAATGAGTATTCAAAAAAGTAAAGTTCTCATCATCGAAGATTCGCTTCCAGAAGCCATGCTATTGAATCGTTGGTTGAAAAAGAGCTATGATGTGCAATTATGCCATGATGGCAATTCTGCACTTACCTGCTTACAAGATTTTACAGCAGACATTCTCCTTATCAACATCAACCTTCCTGATATGACAGGCTTCCAATTGTTAGAAACCATACGAGAACAAAAGAAATGCGAAAACTCCATTATGGTAGCCATCTCTGGAGATATTTCTGAAAAGTTGCACCAACAATTTCTTGTCTATGGTTTTTCTGACTTTATCCGTAAACCTTACTTAAAAATAGATCTCTTATTGCGCTTACAAAACCATAGCAAAAATCTCAGAAGAGAAGCTGAATTGCTATTGCTACAACAAAAGTCCGAAAAAGAAAAGACTCTATTAGCCAAATACTTCTCTGATGATATTGTCGAGAATATTCTCAACGAAACGATCACTACCAATTTAGGAGGAGAAAACCTAGAGGTAACAGTACTGTTTTTTGATATCCGTAACTCCACGAAACTCTCGACACAGATGCCAGCTTTAGATTTCGCTGACTTTCTTAGCTTACTACTAACCGATGTCATGGATCTGATCTATGGCAACGCGGGTTCAGTAAACAAACTCATCGGTGATGGACTCATGGCAACCTTTGGCTGTCCCAAACCTAGTGCAGCAGATGCAAGCAATGCTGTGTTATGTGCTCAAAGTATTATAGAACACCTAGAACTGTTCAATGAATTTCGTCCCGAAAAAATCCAAGACCCTATACAGGTAGGAATCGGCATTGCTTCTGGAAATGTTTTTGCTGGCAATATAGGCTCCGTGCGTCGGATGGAATATACGGTAATCGGTGATGCTGCCAATTTAGCAAGCCGCTTAGAGTCTTTGACAAAACACACTGGTATTCCTATTCTTATCGATAAAAATACCAAAGAACGCGATACAAGCCAACAGTTTACGTATGTAAAAACGAATATTGAAAATGTAAAAGGGATTTCGCAAGTTTTGGACATTTATTCCATCGAAATGAACAAACAAGTATTACAGGCTTAACAAGCCCTGGCGAATTTTCTCATTGAATCCTATGTACTGTCGGATCTCCTCTTCGGAAAACGTTGCCATAACCTGGTTAATTTTTTCTAGATAAAGGATGTCCAACTCTTTCGCAAGTTTTCTCCCCTGCTCTGTCAATTCGATGTAATAGCTGCGCTTATCCTCTTTGTGCGGTAGCCTCTGTAGAAGCCCCGAACTTTGCATACGGTCGATCATACCGGTAATGTTGGATTTATCTACAATTAGCTTTTCACTCAATTCTCTTTGGGTGAGCAATGTTTCACTGTCTTTGAGCAAAACCAAAATATTGAACTGGGCCTCAGAACTGATATAAGGAGAAAAAAACCTCTTAGAAACTTTTTTCAATAAGGTTCCCGTCCAATACAGAGAAGCAATCGCTTCATTTTTTAGATTTTTATAGTCACCGGGTAGTTTTGCCGAATGCTTTTGTGCCACAGCATTGAATACACGCTAACGAGGTCTATATGTCAACCATAACTTTAACTAGTTGACAGAAACAGCTGTAAGATTAGGCTATCCAAATAGTTTATATGTAAACTAAGAAAGAGGTACACAACCTATGAGACATATCTATGCCATTTTAGCTGACAAAACAATGCCCGATAAAACTGACAGCTTTAAAAAGTTGGTTGTGCAAACCTTTCTACGCGTTCCACGCACCATTTTCTTTTCTCGTGCCATTATGAACCTAATTCGCGGTAATTTTTATGCTCTGCGTAAAAAAACCGCGCAAAAGGAGCATGAGTTCCAACAAGGGTCTGCTCTTTGGGGCAAGGCAATTTTAAAGAAAACCAAAACCGATATGCGTGTTGTGAATGACATCCAAGCTCCCGGTAGCGGGCATTTTATCTTCCTCAACCATGTCAATGAGATGGATTTTGCATTCGATTGCCTATTGTTGCAAAAACCTTTCCTGGCCAACCAGGTCATCAAGCAAACCTATGTAGCGTATTGGTGGATGCGAGCCATGGGTTCCGAAGTATTCGACCGTTCCAATAAAAGAACCATAGCAAAATCTGTCAAAAGTCTACTCAAAGGTTTAAAGAAGAATAGCTATATCGTCTATCCAGAAGGATCAAATACCTATAGCGAAGAGATCATTCCACTCAAAAAAGGTATGATCAACCTTTCCTACAAACTCAAGATTCCTATTGTCCTCATCCTCAAATCCGGTATTACCAAATTTCAAGAGAAGCCGCAGAACAATACGATTGCCTATAAATCCTGTGGTATTATTAAGCCAGATTCTTTTGCTAGCTGGGAAGAATTTCGCGACCACCTCTACCAAGTTATGGTAGAAGAAAAAAAGAAGTTGGACGAGGAAATCAAGAGCTTTGCCAACCAGCAAAGCTCTTAAAAATATCCTCTTTCAATTGTTTATTTTCCAATACATTGACAACAAATTTACGTTCTACCTCATCAAGTAGCAAACCTTTGTGCAAGAGAACTTTGCTAATTTCATTCAAATTTGTATCATCCTTGATTTCATACATAATCCCCATCAAACGCGATACATCTCTATCCTGAGGATTTTTCTCTCTTTCGACTTTCAAATCGAATAAGCGTTTCACCTTATCCTGCATGACCATAATTTTATCGACGAGTTCTAACTCTGTTTTGTATTTCGTAGTAAATTTATTATAATACTTCTGCATACTGGCTGTAGATTGGAAAATCCGCATGATATAGTCGTACAATTCTAAATTCTTAATGAAAAACTCTCTTACCTGTTCTTCTTCCAATTCACTCAAAACCTCGCGAAAAAATCCAGCCACTTCATTTATAGAATCTAAGCTAGCAAAATACATTTCGATCGAGGTGATATCAAGATTGGTGATCAAATACAAAGCCAAAGTAGGGTCATTTTCGATCAGCTCTACTTTTAAAAGGATTTGCTTGCATTTCTCCATACTCAGGCTCTTGGTAATTTCAAAAAAATATTTCTCAG
>JBCCIA010000403.1:0-5786 GCA_039028475.1 Spirochaetota bacterium
CGCCGGAGATGGTAATAGTGGTGTGTCATCAGCTCCGCCAGCTGAGGAAGGGATACTCCAAAATAGAAGTGAGCTACTGCTGACATCAGTTTCAGGTAGTGTGATAATATGACGGATGGATGAAATTAATCTTTTTGTTTTTGATATCGCAGTTGACCTGAATGATGATGAAAATTGTAGAGGAGGGGCCAGGTGAAACAGTGACTGCTGGAAATCTAATTGACGAAGATCAGCTAGTATCAGGAGAAGCCAGTACAGCTGTAGAAACAGCTGCTGGTTTTGAGGAAACACCTAGAGTCAAATCCACTGTGGTAGACGGGGAAGAAGCAGACAAAGTGATAGAGGCTGTTGAAGAACCAGAAACAGCTGAGGCGCCTGAGACTGTTCCCGAAACAGAAGCAGGTGATCAGCCCGAGGCTGTTGCTGAGCCAGAAGCAGCTGAGGAGCCTGAGACTCTTGCTGAGCTAGAGGCAGGTGAAGAGCCAGAGGCAGCCGAAGTGACAGAGTCTGTCGAAGAACCAGAGGCAGCCGATGTGACCGAAGCCGTCCAAGAACCAGAGGCAGCTGAAGAGCCAGAGGCAGCCGAAGTGACAGAGTCTGTCGAAGAACCAGAAGCAGCTGAAGAATAAGTCTTTTCGCAAAGCAAAAAGACTTTTGCAAAAAATTTATAGTAGACACCGTATAACGCTGTACTGTTCTTGCCGTTTTTACAAAGATAAAACGATTGATCGGAAGAGTTGTGGTTACGTTCCTAGAAAAGAGAGTAGTCGGTCTCAGAGAATAGAGTGGGAACATGTGGTGCCGGCTGAAAATTTTGGTCGTAGTTTTTCTGCTTGGCGAGAAGGGCATGTTAAATGCCAGAACTCCAAAGGTAAAAATTATAAAGGGCGTAAGTGTGCTCGTAAGGTAGAGAAGAGTTTTCGCTATATGGAAGCTGATATGTACAATCTTTACCCAGCTATTGGAGAGTTAAATATGCTACGCTCCAATTATAGCTTGTACATGGTACCTGGCGAAAAGAGAGAATTTGGCAAATGCGATTTTGAGGTCGAAGACCGTTTGGCAGAACCGCCAGAAAATGTACGAGGTGATATTGCACGTACCTACTTTTATATGAACCAAGTATATCCAGGACATGGAATTGTAGGTAAGAACAAACGAAAACTATTGCAGATATGGGACAAACAAGACCCTGTCGATGCTTGGGAGTGCAAAAGAGCCCGTAAAATACGCAAACTACAGGGAAATACCAACCACATTGTAGAGAATCGTTGCAAGGAGAGGGGTTTGTAGTTATGATTGTTTTATTAACCGATTTTGGCAACAGTGACCCCTATGTAGGTATCATGAAAGGAGTAATTCGCAGTTTACACCCGACAGTAGAGATTGTTGATTTGACCCATGAGGTTCCACCGCAAAATATTGCTATTGCAGCATTTATTTTGCAAAATTCTTATTCTTACTTTCCCCGCAAGACTATATTTGTACTAGTCGTTGATCCTGGAGTAGGGACAATGCGGAAACCAGTCGCTATTCATAAAGATGGCTATTATTTTGTTGGCCCTGATAATGGTTGTTTTGCTTTTTTGCAAGAGGCAGAAACAATAGTTGAACTCAATCGCTCCGCTTACTTTCGTGTGGCGAATCCTGATGCTACTTTTCATGGCCGGGATATTTTTTCTCCTATAGCTGCTCATCTCGCGAATGGACTCGCCATACAAGAATTGGGAGATGTGCAAGATAGTCTAGTAAGTCTTTCTTTAGACGAATGGCAGAAGCAGGGTGATGTCGTCATTATACCACATTTACACACGGATCATTTTGGCAACCTCATTTATAGCTTTGGCCAAGAAGATTGGCAAACTATTGTGCAGGGACGAACCTATTGGATTGAAATTGGTCGTGAGAGGATTGCTTCCCTATCACCACACTACCAAATTTCCGAGCCTCTCATTGCTATTTTCAACAGCTACCATTTGTTTGAAATTGCAAGCCCGAATGGAAGTGCTGCTGCTTATCTGAAGGAAAAAGGTATCACTTCACTAGAAGTTAGATTGCACCTATCTTAATTTACCAAGGTACGGGTTTTTTATCACGGAAAAAACCTCCATTGGGCCCGTCTTTTCCTAACGTAGCTAACCAAACAATTGTTTCCGCTCCTTTGGCTACGGAACGAGGCGCTCCCGAACCACCCATTAAGGTACGAACCCAGCCAGGGCATACAGAGTTTACTTTGATGCTGTCGTTTGTTTCTGCAGCTAAGACACGGGTGAGAGCATTCAAGCCAGTTTTGGAGATACGGTAGGCTGCTGTAGTTCCTCCCATATCGTGCAGTTCTCCATAACCAGAGGAAACATTTACAACACGGCCGTAGTTATTTTCTTGCATAAGGGGAACTAGAGCTTGACTAACAAGGAATGCTCCCACAAGATTTACTTCTAAAGTTTCTTGTAAGGTAGATAGAGGTAAGTCAAAGATACTCACTCCCTCATCTAGGTAGATACCAGCGTTATTTACTAGGATGTCTAAACGTCCAAAGGTGTCTTTGATATAGTGTTTCGTTCTTACTATAGAGTGTTCATTGCAAACATCCATGACATAGTAAGAAATTTGGTTTCCCGGACTACCAGTAGCAATTTGTGCTTCTCTACATTTTGTTTCATCTCTACCTGTCAAGATCACAGTAATGTTTTTTTTGGCCAATTGACGGCATACTTCTAAACCAATTCCACGGTTCGCTCCTGTAATCAATGCCACTTTTTGCATATAGACTTCCTTTTTATTTAATGAGAATTGCTTTTGGCAAACTGGGGCAAGCCTGCACACAGATTCCACAGCCCACACAATCTCTTGAAAAACTTGGTTTTCCTTTACGATAAGAAACGACCCCTGCGATAGGACAGGCATCTTGGCATTGGCTACATTCAGTACTTTCTGATTCTTGGTTGTAACAATGCTGAAAAACAGCTCTGGCTTGGCCAAAGTTCGGAGATTCGTCCTTTGGAAACGGTTGCAAAGCATCATCAGAACAAGCCTGGATGCATGGCCAATCATCGCAGAGCATACAAGCGGTATGGTTTACATCCATATAAGGTATACTTTTACCAGCATGTGATTCGTATACAGGAAATATAGTGTTGTACGGGCAAGCATTGATACAGTCTCCACAACTGCTACAGGTTTTTTTAAACTCACGTTTTGAAGTACTTGCTCCTGGGGGAAAGTGTAGGTTTTTGACTATTGGCTTTGCTTTGGTAACTTCAGGAAATTGAGCAGTTTCCCATAGGTTTTTCTCAACTTTTTCGAGAGCCGTTTCGGTTTTCTGAAACTCATCTTTGATTTCATCCACGACTCCTTTTGTGTCTTGGACAACTGTCCCTAAAAATTTTCCTAAACTTTTTTTAAAAAAACTTTTTCTATCCATACTTAAGTCTCTTTGCGAATAATGTTTGCACCTAATTTTTCTAGACGCGTGTCAATAGAAGTGAAGCCTCTATCTATTTGGTTGATATTGAAAATAGTACTTTTTCCTTCTGCACAAAGAGAGGCAATAAGCATTGCCATTCCTGCGCGGATATCAGGGCTATTCACTTTATTTGCATAGAGGCGT
Organism: Spirochaetota bacterium; assembly: GCA_039028475.1. Taxonomy (GTDB): domain Bacteria; phylum Spirochaetota; class Leptospiria; order Leptospirales; family Leptospiraceae; genus JBCCIA01. The sequence goes on from JBCCIA010000403.1 coordinate 3,611, forward strand.
GATTTGCCAATGACAACTGCACGATGCGGATCACAAAGAATGATTTGTGCCCCCATGCTGATGAGACTATCCACAAAAAAAAGTCGTGATTCAAACATCTTTTCATGGATAAGAACGGTTCCCTTACACTGACTGGCTGTGACCAAGGCCACAGATGTCATATCGGCAGGAAAGCCTGGCCAGGGAGAGTCATCGATTTTTGGCACAGCACCGTGGTAATCGGGAGTAATTTCCATTGCCTGATTTTTAGGAACGATAATCCCATCCCCATGCTTACGTACTTCAATTCCTAAGCGGGAATATACCATACGGATCATACGAATATCTTCTAAGTCGACATCGCGGATGTACAGTTCACCGCTCGTTACAGCCGCTAAACTGATAAAACTACCGATCTCTAGGTAATCGGAGCCTATACGATACTTCACTTCCTGTTTCTGTGTCCCAAGAGAGTTTACACCTTCAATGCTAAGGATGTTAGACCCTATACCGGAAATCTTAGCGCCAATTGAGTTCAGAAAGCGGCACAAACCTTGTACATGTGGTTCGGAAGCAGCATGACGGATGGTGGTGGTTCCCTTGGCTAAACTCGCCGCCATAATCGCGTTCTCGGTAGCTGTTACCGATGCCTCATCTAAAAGGATGTCTGTTCCACGTAGACGCTTGGCTTCTATTTCGTAGCCATCGGGAAAAACTTCTATTTGCGCTCCCAAGGCCTGTAGTGCGAGTAGGTGTGTGTCCATACGGCGACGGCCAATTTTATCTCCACCAGGTCTAGGCAAAAATACACGACCTGTCATAGCTAAAATGGGACCAGCCAAGGTAACCGCTCCACGCAATTTGCTACAAAGTTCTCTGGGGAGTTCGGATGGCAATGTTTCTGGTTTGGTGAAGCGAAAGGTATTAGAATCTAACTTTTTTACTTCAAAGCCCAATGCTTTCAGAACTTCGATGAGCATTAACACATCTTCGATTAGAGGAATATTCTCCAATACAACACTGGCTTTTGCCATGCATACTGCCCCTAATAAGGGTAATGCCTCATTTTTATTCCCCTGGGGACGAATTTCTCCTTGGATGGGGTTTTTGCCTTGGATTTCAAAGTACGCAGAACTCATTCGACTAGCATCCTAGGAAATGCTAAAAATACAAACGAAACTTTTTTCAAAATATGATTTTCAAAGACGGCTAGTTTTTTCCCAATCATTGGCAGGAAAATAGGCTTTTGCTTCCAATATTGTCCAGAGAGCTGCTCTTTGCTTTCCACTAGAAAACTCTTTGCCTTTGTAAGAGAACCCATACGAGTGCCAAGAAGTTCTTACCAATTGTGGAGGGAAAAGTTCCAATCTAGAAGCCAGGTTGGCAAAAACTCTAATCTTGCTAATATACACTTAACAGCGAAAGTACTGCTTACTTTATTGCGAAAAATCGAGTTAATGGAGCAGGTCATTGTTTCTTGTTTTCATCCTTTGTCATTAGAGAGTCTTAAAAACAATAGCAATATGTAAAGAGTTACCTTTAGGTCGTTTATGATTCATTCGTTTTGTGGAAGTTGGTATACTTGCTCCAAAGTGGCATTTCATGTAGTACAGGTATATCATAGATTATAACGATTTGGCTATAAAGATTATTCTTATACATTTAACAGCAAAAGAGCAATCGTTGTTTTTTAGAATAGTAAGTTGATAAGTGACAGTTCTGATATAGTAGAAAAAAGTAAATAGAGAAAAAAAACTTATTGAAAATATAAGAACTTCTATATGTCTACTAAGATGAGGCACTTGGTTACAAATTGTTTTGATAAAGGCAGATAGAACTTGAAGAAGCTACTAATAGATTTTCTCCCATTTATCCCTTTTCATAAGTTACTGTTATTCCGAGAGTTCGTATTTTAGTCTATAATTTGTAACCAAGCTCCTCTATTTTTTGAAAGTTTGGATGATTTAACTTTTATTGCAGCGTTGCCAAAATAGGGGAACTAAAGCTGTTTGCCCTCTTCGATTGTTACTGCGATAACTAAGAGAAGGTAGGAAACTACTAAAAAAGTAGATCCAAGCTGTCCTAAAAAGCGTTTCCATTGCGAGTTGCTCTTCCAGAAAAAGCTACCTATACAACTCCAAGTTCCAATAGGAACTAGAGAAATCGATAGAATCTCCCAAAAATAATGACCTTTTTC
>JBCCIA010000404.1:0-5765 GCA_039028475.1 Spirochaetota bacterium
AATGCAAAAAGATAAATAAAAAAGCATGCTTTGGTAGCAATCATCATTGCTGCATTCTCTCATATAGACCCTTTGCCAATACTGCATGCCCTAAGGAATTCAAATGAGCGTCGTGTGGGAAATAAAGCTTTTCTGGATGATTGGCAAAAAATAGATCAGAGGCATAAATACATTCAAGCTGGTTTCTATCACAAACATCTTTGATAAGTAAGTAATGTGGATTCTTAGTATAAAACTCTTGCTTATCGTCCGTTTTGATATCTCCTAATATTCCTCCTTTGGCAAAAAATTCTCTTGCAGGAATATATAAAAATTGTAATTTTACCTTAGCATTGTTCGCTTGCTTAACAAGCAACTCCAATAGTTTCTTTTGCTTAGAAAGCAAACTCTTCCAGCGAGAATCATTGTCCTTATAAAAGCCAAATTGATTGTTGTATTTGGTATTTATTGTATTTCCAAGAGGTTTTAGCTCACCATATTTTTCAACCGCCTGCTGATAGGTAAGAGTTTTAACTTGTGGTTCTTTTCCAGGCTTATAATAAAGAATAGGAGAAGGAATACCCTTTACCTTCTTATAAACCCTTTGGAATAGGCGATACAATGTGGTTTCTTTACAAAAATTGTATAAAGTCTCTCCCAAAAATGAGGCTGCTATACGTTTCTTGGGTTTTAAAGAACCGTTTTCATTACTTATGAATTTTTGTAACTTTTCATTATCATCCAAATCATTGTCAAAAAGTTGGATGATAACCGAATCTGGTTTGTACTGTTTTAAAAAATGTGGTAACTGTAAAGCAAAGAGTATAGGTGATGCCCCATGCATCCCCAAATTTAAAAAGCGTTTTTCGGTTGGTAACTTTTTATTCAATAAATGTATATAAACTTCTTTCTCTCGTACTCCCCAACCTTCTGTAAAGGAATCACCCAATACAATATTGCGATAGGACTGGTGCTCAGCCAAATGTTGCCGAAACCCTAATCGATTTGTCTCTACTTTTACGGAATATTCATCAGAAACAACCATACCTGTTTTGTTTGGGTACATCGCAAACAGCAGATTTTTATCATAACCTTTAACAATCACATTTTCTTTATCAAAAAGAGATAAAATAAATTCAGCAAGAACTAGGTTGAACAATAAAAATAAAAAATAGAATATTGCTTTTTTCATTTGTTCTGCTCTACCTCACTTTTTCTTACAAATTTATCAAAATGGATATCAAAGAAGAAATCTTCATTCTTTAAGGTCCAATTGTTCTGTAAAATCTCAGGAACTGTAAGCCTTGCCTTAGCAGGACCATACCAAATATAGGTAAAACTAGTAGGCATAGAGCTATAGTTACGCGCATATTTATGAAAAAAATCTACGATTTGCCGTAAATCGGCTAACTTATATATTTTCTCAGATTTCAGTATTTGTTTAGGCATCATTACATAAAATGTATCCTGTGCTTGTAAAACTAAGTCTGGCTTCTGTTTGTTTAAAATCTCATGGTATTTAGCAACCTGCTTAGTAGAGGCCTTAAGAATTTTCATTCCTGCATGCGTAAAACCTAGAGAATAGATACATAATAAAACCAATACAACTTTCACAACCTTCTTCTCCCAAAAGGCATGCCCAGATTGCAAAATACATAGCACGGTAAAGGAAAGAGGAAATAAAATGACCGAAAGATAACGCGGAGACCAAGAATACCCCCCATCACCAGGAGTAATTAAAATAATACTAGAAGCAGCAATTACAAAGGTAAAATATAACACTCTCACTTTGCTACCAAGATTTTTGTGTATACTCGGTACAAAATAGAGAAAGGAAAGAATGGTAAAAGGCAGGGAAGAAAAAAGGCCCTTGTTACCTCCTACCAAAAGAGTTATAATAATTTTAATTTTATTGGCAAAAGTAGATTCTGGTATTGATTTTGGATGAGCGATGCGAGCAGGTAAATAGGTGTCAAATGAAATCTGGTGGTATATGACAGAGAGCAAAAAACCTAAGATCAAACCAATCCCTGCAATAAAGTGTTTGCCGTAAAAAATATTCTTCCAAAAGCTTTCCTCTCTCTCTTGCAACAGTTTATGAATAAAAAGAGCAACTACGGCAGCAGCATAGAGAATTGTGTTCTCTGGCCTCAAGGCAAAAGCTGAGCCAGATAAAACCCCACCCAGGATGAGATATTTACTACCTCTACTCTCTCCCATCGCTCGGATAACAAATATCATAGAGAGAGACGCAATGAACATACCTATCATGATCTCTGAATAATCAAAGAGATAAATACCTGTAGGAAGTATAAAAAATGACGCTAAACCTACACCAAAGGTCAAAGTTTGTTTGTTGGGAAACAGTAGTTTTGCCAAATAAACAAAACAGAACATATAGCCAAACCAAAAAATGGAATTAAAAAGGTAGAAACCATAGGTATCACTCAACTTTAAAAAAGGGGCTACAAAAAAAGCATATGGGAATGGATAGGCGTGTGTACACTTCCCATCCATGAGGAAGAAGAAATGATCTGGTGCAGGGTAATAGCGCATTCCAGGGTCAAAACTTTGGTCATAATTGCAGGAATAGTCGAATAGTTTCTTTTGGAAAATATCGTTTACTTGGATCCAGCGGCCCACCATATCACCAAACATTGCATATTCTACTTTCATATTTTTTATGTAAAATAGTGCATACAAAACAGATATGCAAAATATGGCTATATAAGGTCTTTTGGCCAATGCCTCTATAGCAACCTGAAATCTTTTCATAAAAGCCAATCATTCCATTCATATTCTGACTGTAAAGGTTTTTAGACTATCTGGTTAGCGGTTACAACCTAGCTTGGTTACTGAAATATCCCCCATTTTACATACACTGTAAAATCTATATTGAGAAGAATAGAGAGAGAAAAAGTATGGTCATTATCTATGAAGGAAAAATCGGCTACTAAAAACCCTTACAGTGATACTGTAATTTTACCTAAAACAAAATTTCCTATGAAGGCAGGCCTCGCCAAAAGAGAACCTGAACAGATTCAATATTGGCAAGAACAGCAAATTTTCCAAAAAATGCGTGAAGCACGCGATCCTAAGAAAAAGTTTACCCTACACGATGGACCTCCGTATGCCAATGGTAATTTTCATTTGGGTCACTCTTTAAACAAAATCCTAAAAGATATTATTATTAAATCGAAACATTTTGCTGGTTTTTATGTAGATATGATACCTGGTTGGGACTGCCATGGGCTTCCAATAGAAGTACAAGTCCTAAAAAAATTGGGTAAAAATGCTTCTTCTACCCCTCCTTCTATTCTAAGACAAAAATGCCGAGAATATGCCGAAGAATTTGTAGGCAAACAGGGTGAAGACTTGAGCCGGTTCCTCTGCTTTTGGGAAAAAGAAAAAAAATATTTAACCATGAGCAAGGATTACGAAGCTAAAATTGTAGAAGTATTTGGAAAGCTCTATAAGGATGGTTACATATACAAAGGGAAAAAACCAGTATATTGGTGCATCGCTTTAGGAACAGCTCACGAAGAATCAGAAATCGAATACCATGAACATACTTCTCCTTCTATCTATGTAAAATTTCCTGTTATTGGCCAAGAAAATCTGTCCTGTCTCATTTGGACAACAACTCCTTGGACATTACCTGCTAACTTAGCAATTTGTTTTAACAAACAGATAGAGTATTCTATTTTCCACAATGACGAGCATGGAGAACTTATTTTAGCTGATGATCTGAAAGAGGCGGTAGAAGAAAAAACACAAGTCTCTTTAAAAAAAATTAGAAGTATTTCAGCAGATGAATTGGCTCAGCTAAGCTTCCAACACCCGTTCTTAGAGAGAAAAAGTGTTCCTCTATTTGGATCTCATGTAACGTTAGAAGCTGGTACGGGTTGCGTTCATACAGCACCAGGCCATGGCACAGATGACTATAGAGTAGGCATGGAAGCGGGGCTAGATATACTCAGTCCTGTTGATGCCCAAGGAAGGTACACCGATGAGTTTCCTCTTCTAAAAGGGACAAAAGTCTTTGCAGCAAATCCAATGATTGTGGATCTGTTGCGTGAAAAAAAAGCCCTATTGCACTATAGTGAATTCCAACACTCTTACCCGCACAGCTGGAGGAGTAAAAAACCACTGATTTTTCGAGCGACACCGCAATGGTTCTTAGCAGTTGATCATGCTGATTTACGGACCAAAGCCTTAAAAGCAATAGATTCAGTAGAATGGTTACCAGAATGGGGCATCAACCGCATTCGTTCTATGGTAGAAACTCGCCCTGACTGGTGCCTCTCACGACAAAGAAACTGGGGCGTACCGATTCCAGCTTTTTCCTGCGAGGACTGTGGTACGACACAACTTACTGATGAAATGATAGACTTTTTTGTCAAATTAGTGCAAAAGGAAGGTATAGAAGTCTGGTATGACTGGGACGTCAAAGACCTATTGCCCCCGGGTACGAAATGTGAAAATTGTAGCTCAGAAGCATTGGTACGAGAAAATGATATACTAGACGTATGGTTCGATTCTGGAGTTTCCAACTTTGCTGTTTTACCAGATACAGAAGACGACGCACCCCCAGCAGATTTATACTTAGAAGGGTCTGATCAACATAGAGGTTGGTTCCAATCCAGCCTCTGGCCTTCGATGGCTATTCGTAACAACCCTCCTTACCGCTCCGTACTGACGCATGGTTATGTCTTAGATGATAAAGGACGTGCTATGTCAAAATCATTGGGCAATGGCGTTGATCCACAGAAGGATATTACCAATGTCTATGGAGCAGATATTCTTAGACTATGGGTTTCTTCTCAAGACTTTCGTGACGATGTAAAAATTAGTAAAGAGAGTATCAAAGTTATTTCTGATCAATACAGAAAAATCAGAAATACATTTCGCTACCTATTAGGAAATTTACAGGGGCACGACGCAAATCAAAACCTAGCTTATGAAGAATTAGAGGATGTAGACAAATATTACCTCTCTCGTTTAGCCTCTCTCATGCAGGAAATGCAAAAATCGTACACGAATTACAATTTTCATCAAATATACCAAAAAGTTGGTAACTTTTGCACTGTCGAACTTTCACAAGACTACTTTGAAATTATTAGAGATCGAATGTACTGTGACTCACAAAACTCTAAGACAAGACGCTCTTCTTGTACAAGTTTAGCAATTATTTTAGAAAGTCTCGCGATACACCTTGCCCCTATTTTATGCTTTACAGCCGAAGAAGTGTGGAACGAATATGGGAAAACAGATTCTATTTTCCTACAAGAATTTCCTGACTTAAACAAGTATTTGAACTTAGAACTTGAGGAAAAATACCTTCCGATCTTTACCCATAAAGCAGAAATACAAAAAGTATTAGAGTTAGCAAGACAAGAGGGAAAAATTGGCAAATCTCTTGATGCAAAAGTATTTATAGAAAATGCACCTGACTCTTTAAAAGGTTTTTCGCAAAATGATCTTGAATTTTGGTTTGTCGTATCCCAAGTGGAACTATCATCCCCCCCAACAGAGATACTAGCAAAGCTGTCCTCAGAACAAACAAATTACTATATAATAAAGCCAGAACAAGAAAGATGCCCACGCTGTTGGCGACATACAAGAGATATGAAAGAATCTGGCTCCCTTTGCAACCGCTGCGAAGAAGTAGTATCTGAATAGAGTTACAGCTGGATTGATTGCATCCTTCATTGAAAATGCTGGAGGTCAATCCAGCCAACCACTAATATTAAAACATAAAAGACATATAAAAAACTCTAAAAACG
>JBCCIA010000405.1:0-5750 GCA_039028475.1 Spirochaetota bacterium
CCTTGCAGCAACAAATACTCTGCTTTGTTTTTATAATTGCCCTATTCCCTTTGTTTCTCTACTGTGAGAATAGAAATGACAGTGAAGACAGCAATTCATCTATTTTACTACTGGCCTGTAGCCAAACTCCTACAGCACTCGTCAGCCTCAAAGTAACCGTTCATCTACCTACTGGCACAAGTCTGGCTACCTGCGAAAGTTATACCAATACAAACTATTTCCTATTTTCTACCGGAGCTCAGGTGCATATCGCTTGTTTGGACCATAAAACGATTGTTGCAGATGCATTTCATGTCGGGACTGGGCTGCATTCTGTAACGATTACCATTCCCAGTTTTAAATCTAAAACCTTGCAAACAACGATTCGGGAAAATAAAACAAAGGATGCATTTGGTTCATGTTCAGAAGATACAGTAACACATTATACAGGAAATTCTCTGATCACTACATTAGAATCTAAGCAAGAATAGATGTTATGCGACATTTGTTCTATTGGTTATTATTAAATACAATATTTGGTGCAAGCATAGGATTGGCAACCTACTTGGGTGGACTATATGTTGGAATAGGTGTAGGTATTTCTCTTGTAATTATTCGGCTTATTTTAGTTGCGAAACTTCTTCCTGATGCCTTTCAAACTTGGGATTTATTTTCACGAGAATCAAGTTATTGGTCAAGAACTTGTAACTTTTTCGTACACATATTCTTTGGAGTGCTTGTCGGCATTATAGTTGCAAAAAACGAAAATAGTATGTTCCATTCTATAGCGATAGGTCTTGTTTTATACCCTTTACTACTTTTAATGCACTCCTATGGTTGCTATATCGAGTTTCCAGAAATATAGTCGATTTTTTGCAACACATAACTCATCATTTTCTTCTAATAAAATAAGAATTTTGTCCAAGACCGTTATGGGAAGATAGTTTACTATTTACTGTCAATAGAAAACCTTGTAGCTCGACAACTCCTCACCTTATTCAATGCCTTCTAGTTTCATATGGTAGGTAAGTGATGCCCAGATTTTTCCTCCTGGATGAGGTACTGGAGTATCGGTACTATCCACAAGACAACGTGCAATGATGCGGTTTTCATTTCGATCAAGAATTTGTAATTCTTTTCCTTCTTGTTTCGCGATATAACGGGACAAGGCAAAACCCATATGCACACCATGCCAACTCTCAAGCTCGTGCAAAGCTGTTGGTATGGGCTTCCAAATACGAACCTTCTCCTTACGTGGAGTTAAGTTGTCTGGCCGCTTCTCTTTATAGCGATATTTCTGCAATATATAGGCTGTGTGTCCAGGTTCTCTAGTTGTAATACATTTTCCTGAATGGATATCCCAAAGGCGAAGATCTTCGTTCTCAGCCGCCGATACCAAGTATTTAGAATTTGCCGAAAAATACATTCCCGTGATTTGTTGTATATGGCCTTCAAGTAATAGAATTTCTTTCTGGCTTGTTAAATCCCACACATGGATATCATTCGTATCTTCAGCAAAAGCCAATAAAGAAGCTCCTTCGTTAAGAGCTGCGGCTGTTGGTGTAGATAGTTTAAGATGAGTCAAAACCTTGCCAGTCCGCATATCATAAAGCTGAGCTCCTTTATGAGTAAAAGCAATATAACTGGAACCACCTGGATCAAAAGCAATGTAATCCCATTGTGCATAACGAGTAGCTTCTTTCCACAAAAGTTTTCCATTTGGAAGTGCAAAAGCTCGGGTCGATCCTCCCGATACATCAATGATTTTCTCATCATCCACAAAATGAGAGTTTTCAGGAGGACCACCTTCCAAATATTCTGGCATGTAATCGTTTAGTACTAACTGCATTTTCCCTGTTTTTCCATCATAAACACAAGGTTGGCAGTAGAGGGTGTTTCCCGTTTGTGAAAAAGCAACATGGCCATATTTCAGGGGAGTCTGTTGTGATAACATACTTCTGGAAAAAGTTGACCTTTCTATCTGATATATAAGATTGGCCTCATCTTGAATAGCGATGTAGTTACCATTATAGGAAAGAGCGACGTACTTAGGAGTATAAACGAATCCGTCTAGAGTCTGTTGGTATTGGTAAGGAGATCCTGCGACGCCTTCTCTTAGATAAATTTCGATTTCCCCATCCATAACTATCGCTATGGTCTGTGTATTACCGCTAAAACAGAATTCTCTTACCCGTCTTGCTGTCTCAATGGTTGCCGCTGGAATAAATTCACCGGATAGATTTCTTTGGAAAATAAAAACCAAACCTTCATATTCTTCTACCCAACCCCATAGAGCAAAATGGGAATGATCCGATGAAAAAACTCCGTTGGAACAGGAGCCTACTTCTGGCCAAGAAATTTCAAAAAGGATCTGATTCGTCTCCTTGTTACGCAGAAAAATTGTATTATCTTTGGGAGGAGTATCGAATTCCAAATATTCCAATGCGGACTCATTGGGAGACTGTAAAAAATAGCTTTTTTCTAACTCACCTGTTTCCCAGTTAATACGACCTGCCTTGCCATCAGACAATTCTAGATATATACTATCCTCAGATGTATATTGGATATATATAGGCTCCGAAGGTGCGTTGTATGTGGCATAAAAGTCTTGTTTAGATGACCTAAGATTACGCAACCAAGGGTATTCTTTATCGGCTCCAACTTCCTCCCAACTAGTAAGTAAACCTATTATATCCGAATTTTGCTCAGTTTTAACAGTAAGGGTATTGAAGAGGCATTGAAAAAGTGTTTCGGGGTAACGAGTAATAAATCCTTTATTAGCAACTAAGGCATGGTGTAAACTTCGTAGAACACTTTCGTTTCTTTTTTCCAACGAGCTTGTTTTGCAAACCTTTAGTATCTGTCCAATCAAATCGGGCAGTTTACCTGTATCAGCAGCTTCACGCAACTTTTTCCAACTTGTCAATTCATGGAACATACTAACTCCAAGAGAAATAAAACCTTGTAGCCCGACTACTCCTACCACAAAGACTACAAGATTTATCTTATTATTTACCGCTCTGTTCTCGCCAATATCTAATTAGAAATTGCACCTGGTTGCGTGCCAATTTGTGGTAGCGTAGGCGTCGTCTGTGTGAGATGTGAGGGTATTTCATTTCATCTACGGCGATGGATAGTCTATCCAACATGCCGGTGATGTCTTTGTCTTGTTCCATAGGAAACTCCTTGTTTGTTCATTTAAGTTACCCACCTGTGGAAAAGACTTGACCGTGTACTGGGAGTACACAGAATTTCTTTACCACCTTTGGGTGTCGTTTCTCCGTCCGGGGTAGATTTGGTCGTCAGTTCCGGGCGGAGAGCTTTTTGCTTCTGGCTCTTATAGCATGACCATAGGATAGCAAGGTACATTTGAGGGTCAAGAGTTTTTTTATAGATAAATAGATGTTAAAATTGGCTTCTATTTCGGCTTCCCTCGAAACTTCTGCATCGCTCAGGGAGCTATTTTATGCTATTTTTACCATATGCTTAGTTTTTCCATTTCAGATCAATCTGCTGTGTCACAGGTTCTATTTTTTTTTGTTCTGCCTTTTTGATTGCACCCCAGGGCTTGGTATATCACTATGGAATTTTAGAGGGCAGAGGTTTTTCCCAGCTCCTTTTTGTCTAGAAGGAAACCAATGAAACGAATTTACAAAATTGCTATATATTTTCTCGGATTTTTATTTATTTCGCTTATAGCTATCATCATACTAGCTAGAGTCACTAGCTTGCAACCACCTCCACAGATGGAAAAAGAAGTTGTATGCCCCAAAACTGCCCCTGTTTTGCAGAAGGGTAGCAAAATCAAAGTCCTCAACTGGAACGTCCAATTTTTAGCAGGGAAAAATTATGTGTTTTTCTACAGCGGAGGCCCTGATGTACGTCCCAGTAGTTCCGATATAGAGAAGACCAGTAGGGAAATCGCCCGAATCATTCTCGCAGAAAAACCCGATATCATCCTACTACAAGAGGTCGATGATGGTGCCAAGAGAACGGATTACGAGGACCAACTACAAAAAATTCTTAAGCTCTTGCCGGTAGAGTATGCCTGTTACGCTTCTGCTTTCTACTGGAAGAATGCTTTTAATCCGCATCCAAAGATTTTAGGTTCTACTGGAATGAAGGTTTCTACCATCAGCAAATACAAAATATCGCAAGCCTTACGTTTCCAATTGCCTACCATTCCTGATAACTTTTTAGTGAAGAATTTTAATTTAAAACGAGCGATTCTACAGACAAAACTTCCATTGGCCAGTGGAGGCGAGTTAGTTGTAATGAATACCCACTTGGATGCCTTTGCCCAGGGTTACGATACTATGCAACAGCAGATAGATTATGTGGACGCTATGCTGTCTAAGCTAAAGGGACAACAGGATAAACATTGGTTTCTAGGTGGTGACTTCAACCTCCTTCCCCCTGGTTTTTCTTTAGACAAGCTAAACGCGGAATCAAGAGCCTATTACAATAAGGAAACAGAGATTACGAAACTCTTTCAAAAATACACATCAGTAGTGACTTTAGCGGATTTGCAAGGAGACAGGCAAGCGGATTTTTATACCCACCTTTCCAATAAATTTAAAACTCCCGCACCCTCAAAGCCTATTGACTATATTTTTTATGGCAATTTGCAGAAGGAAGACTATTACGTACGTTCTGCTGATGCTTTAAAGATTTCTGATCATATGCCGTTGATTGTGAATTTCACTGTGGGAGAATATTAAAAGTTTTCCAGCAAGACGGAAGTATCGATCAGGTACTTTAAAGAATCACGCGATAGGTCGCCGCGTCCCTGTGCCCAGAGGTAGAGTTCTACTCCGATGCCGGATGCTCTGATCTGCACTCCCTGTTGCATAAAATCCTGTGCAAATTTGGCTTCTCGGATGAGAACTAGGCGTTGTAGTCCTTTGAAGATATGCTTAATAAGACCTCTATAACTTTTGTCTGGTTTTATTTGCAGTTGTTGCAACACTTCTGCAATGGAAATTGTTGTTTGCCAGTTGCTTCGCTCTGTTTTCGTGTCAGCAAAGATTTTTCTAAGCTTTGCATAGATTAGTTTATGGATTGTAACCTGGTAGCTAGAAATTTGTTGCAGAAAGTTTATATAATAGCTCCCTTGATCACTTTGCATCTCATCCGTATGAGAGGATACTGAGATGCCGGCTAGGTATTTGAGAAATAGTGAGTTTTCTGCAAAAGCTCCCTGCCTCATGAGATCACCGACAACACGGCTATTTATGCCAATGCCTTTGCTACGATAGGTAACTATAAGACTACTCGCAGTATTTACGATACAATCTATATTGTTTTGTTGCTTCTCACTTAAAGATTTGTATTCAGAAGTAAAATAGCTTAGGGAAGGACCAAAAAGATTTTTATAAGTTTCAGTTTGCATGTGTTTCTATCAAGGGATATTTTTTATTTGTTTTGCAGCAGAATATGTGTGTAGAAAGTATACGTTTTGTATCAATTTGTACAGGTCTTTATTTCTGCAAATAAAAATTTAAAAACTTTATTTGTCTTAGTCTCTAATCATCCAAACAGATGAATTTAGGAGAAAACAACCAATGGAGATGTTATCTGCAATTGTCTTCAGTATTGTGTTTTTATGGAAAGCTATTTCTTGGTGGGAGAAAGTGGAGCAGGAGGAAGAGATGGTAAATGAGAATAAGCGTCTTAGGGAACAACTGCACAGGCAACAGGTGAAGAACGATGTGCTAGACAAACCTGTGAAGAATTGCCAATTTCCTGGTACAAAAGAAGTTATTATCACG
>JBCCIA010000406.1:0-5730 GCA_039028475.1 Spirochaetota bacterium
CAGGGAAAATTCAATTCTCCTTATGGCTCTTATACAAAGCCTAAAATTTGTGACGCAGAAAATATTTTACAAGTCCATTCCGTGCTAAACTACAAAAACGTGGTTCTCTTGAATTCGGATTTTGATAAGCTCCGCTCTAAAATCCAAAAAAAATCTTTTGTATATCTAGATCCTCCCTACAAGCCTATTAGCAAAACATCAAATTTTACTTCCTACTCTGCGGAGGCTTTTGATGATGAGGCTCAGATTCGTTTGGCTAATTTGCTGAAATTTATCGATACTAAGAAGGCAATTTTTATGCTAAGCAACTCCGAGCCAAAAAATGAAAACCCAGATGATACTTTTTTTGATGATATTTACCAAGGGTTTTCGGTTCGCAATGTCTACGCATCGCGCATGATCAATTCTAAAGCAGATAAACGGGGAAAAATTAAAGAGATTGTTGTTACAAATTATAAAGTTTGAACGCATTTCTAATTGTATTACGTCTAAAGATTTTGTAAATTAGGAAAAAGCTATGAAACAGGGAACAAAAGGGAACGTAACCGGCAATCTTCTCGAACAAACCGTACGTTTGGTCCTCCAGGATAAAGGTTTTTCGCTTGTTCGTTATCGTGATTGGGAGAAGAAGCCGGATAGCTTTGGCAATGAGTTGCTGTTGGCAAATGTTCCATTTACAACGGTTTATGGTCATAAGGGCAATACGGAGTTTTTACTGATTTCTCAGGAATACAATATACGGGCGCGTATTGAATGCAAATGGCAACAATCTTCTGGCTCTGTGGATGAAAAGTTACCATATTTGTATTTGAATTGTATCGAGGCAATGCCAGAGGAGCACGTGATTGTTTTGATCGATGGTGATGGTTTTAAAGAGGGTGCCATTCGTTGGTTAAAACAGGCAGTTGCGGAACAAAAGTATATTACACAGGAAAACCAAAACAAACTTATCCAGGTATTTGATCTAAAAGGTTTTATTACCTGGGCAAACAATACATTTTTACGGAGAAGCCATTGAGTTTGTGGGAAAGAGTCCAGGGAGCCTTGTTAGGTTTGGCGGTAGGTGATGCTTTGGGTACGACTCTTGAATTCAGTGCACCAGGTACATTTGAGAAAATTACCGGTATAGTGGGAGGGGGGCCTTTTCATTTGCAGGCAGGGGAGTGGACGGATGACACTTCTATGGCCTTGTGTTTGGCTGATAGTTTGATTTCTTGTGAAGGCTTTGATCCTGTCGACCAAATGAAGCGTTACTCTCGCTGGTACAAGCAGGGTTATTTGAGTTCAAACGGTTGGTGTTTTGATATTGGCAACGCAACAAGAACCTCTTTGGAGTTATTCCAAAAGACGAACCAACCTTATGCCGGTTCTTTGTCGCCTTCCCAAGCAGGAAATGGTTCTTTGATGCGTCTGGCTCCCGTACCGATCTATTACCACCGAGACTTGCAAAAAACGATAGAGTATTCTCTGCATTCTTCTCGTACGACCCATGGTACTTTGGCCTGTTTGGATGCTTGCCGAATTTTTGGTTTTATGATTGGTAAGGCCTTGCAGGGATATACAAAAAACGAAGTTCTCGATTCTTTAGAGCCCTTGCAAGAGTATTGGCAGGAAAACCCACTTTCGCGAGATATTGCTAAAGTGTACCAAGGTTCTTATAAATCGCTACAGCCTCCTGAAATCCAAGGGAGTGGCTATGTTGTTAAGAGTTTGGAAGCCGCTCTGTGGGCTTTTTGCCAAACAGATAGTTTTTCAGAAGGAGCGTTGTTAGCGGTGAACCTGGGAGATGACGCAGATACGACAGGTGCTATTTATGGACAAATTGCTGGGGCACATTATGGTGTTGCAGAGATCCCTCAGGATTGGTTGGAGAAAATTAAATACCGGGATAAGATTTTAGAATTTGCTGAAAAATTGTTGGAATTGTCAGAATGAACTGTATTTGACAGAGATATCTTACATGTTAGCTTTTACTTCGTGTAACAGGTTTCTGCTTGCTTTTTTCTTGACCTTCCTTATAATTTCGCTACAATACAGCAGAATACCTGTTGTATGCTTTATTTTTAGGCAGGCTTTGATATGCGTATGAAGTTTAGTTTATTAAAATTTTTTGCTTTGTCGGTTGTTGTAGCACTTCTTTCTCCTCTGCTGGCTTCACGTTGCCTGAGAGGGGTTTGTTCCTATGGGAAAGGTGTTATGCTTTACTCTAATGGGGATAAGTACGTTGGCCAGTTTAAGAACTATAAAAAGTCTGGTAGGGGCACTTATCATTTTCGCAATGGAGACCGCTACGAAGGGCAGTTCAAAAAAGATATGCCAAATGGGAAGGGCATTGCCTATCTCAAAAATGGCAATAAATACGTTGGTGAGTTTAAAAACAATTTTCCAAATGGCAGCGGCACAATGTACTATAAAGGTGGTGGTCGTTATTTGGGGGAGTGGAAGCGTGGTTTGAAGAATGGTAAGGGGAAGATGTTATATCGCAATGGCAATGTCTACGAAGGCCATTGGGTGAATGGAAGACGGAGTGGCAAGGGAAGCATGAAAATTGCCAAGGTTGCTTTAAGCCCTAGAGTTGCGAGAAAACCTGTACCTACGCGTAGGTTTGAAAAAATGCGGAAAATACACCGTCCTTTTTGGGGTGGTGTAAAAACATTTAAAGACTAAGAGAATACTTTTGCTTTAAGGGATGGAATTTTGCAAAATCGATTTGTAAGAATGTATCAATTTGTTATTTTTCTTTGGCTGTTGTTTGCGGCTCCAACACTTATGGCAAGAACCTGTGTCAAAGGGAATTGCCAAAGAGGCTTTGGAATCATGTCCTACGAAAATGGTGACAAATACACCGGACATTGGCGCAAAGGACAAAAAAATGGTAAGGGAAAGTATACGTATGCAAAGGGAGGAATGTACGAAGGGGATTGGGTAGACGGGCAGATGCATGGAGAGGGCAAGTTTGTTTTTGCTGATGGAGATTCCTATACGGGTGAGTTTCGCAATAACCTGTACCATGGCCGGGGAATCTATAAATACCGCGATGGTGTTTACTACAGTGGTGAGTTCTTTTTAGGCAAAAGACATGGTTTGGGTTCCTATGTCTACCGAGACGGCTCAAAATATGTCGGCCAGTTGGAGAATGATGCTTTCCAAGGGGAAGGAACATTTACTTTTGCAGATGGCGATAAGTACGTTGGCCAGTTTCTAAGGGACGAGTTTCACGGTAGAGGTTCTATGACTCTGGTCAATGGAGACCGTTTCAGTGGTACCTTTGTACGCGGTAAAAAGCATGGTCATGGTATCTATACCTATGTTGATGGGTCTACTTACGTGGGAGAGTTTAAATCTGACAAATACAATGGTTTAGGAACCTATACCTTCCCTGATGGTGATATCTATACTGGGCAATTCCGCAATGATAAGTACTGGGGGGAAGGAGTCTATACTTTTGCCAATGGAAAGGGCAAGTATGTCGGAACATTTGTCAATGATCGTTATGAAACGCAAGGGAAACTGGTGTATGGAGATGGCAACCAATACGAGGGCGATTTTCGTCGTGATAAATACCATGGCAAAGGTACTCTAGTCTATGCTAATGGTGATCGTTACCAGGGACAGTTCTATGAAGGAAAATACCAGGGTCGGGGTAAGTTAATCTACGCCAATGGTGATGTTTACATTGGACAGTTTCGTGCCGGCAGGCGCAATGGCAAAGGCAATTACTATTATTCCAATAAGGACCGCTACAGTGGCCAATTTCGCAATGACAAATTCTCGGGTAGGGGCACCTACCAATTTGCAGATGGAAATAAGTATGTAGGTAGCTTTAAAAATGACCAATACCACGGCAAAGGTACGTACTACTACTCTTCTGGTGATAAATACGTCGGAAGCTACCAGTACGGCAATAAGCATGGTAGTGGTGTCTACATTTCTAAAGATGGTTCCCGCTTTATTGGCGTCTATCGCAATGGTAAAAAATCTGGCAAGGGAACGCTATTCAATAAAAAGGGTTATATCATACAGTCGGGAATATGGGAAGACGGTTATTTGGTAGAAGATCAGACCCGTACGGCACGTAGCGAGTTGAAGCAAAAGAATTTACAAGATTAACTGGTCTTCGTTTTTCTTTTTTTAGGCTCTGCAAAGGGGTACTGTAAGTTGGAAAGCCAAGCAATTTCGAGCATTCTTTTATGTAGAAACTGTTCAGCGTTGTCTCCTCTGTGGAAGTACTTGGTTTTTCCACAGCGAATCGTTACTTTATCGCGCCACCGACCTTTTTTGTACTCATAGCCTATGCAATTGACAGCAAGAGGTTCCTGTGGCTTCCCAGCGATAAAACGAAATCCTGCAGACTTTCCCTCTCCCATCGCCTCTGGAATACGAGTTTGTTCTGGAAAAATAATCATGATCTGATCTTGGTAGAGAACCTCGCGAGCAAAGAGTAGTTGTGTTTTGCTGAGAGTGGGGTTTTCACGATTGATGGGGATGCCACCCGCTTTTAAAAATATTCCAAGAAACCAAGGATTGGCCAAGCTATCTTTCATAATGGCCCAAACATCTTTGCGGCGAAACATCCTTTTGATCGCTGGTAAACCCAAGGGAACGTCATGGTTACTGCAATGTTTGGCTAAAATTAGAACTGGACCTTTTTTAGGTAAGCGTTTGGGGTAGCGTATCTCGACTTGGAAGAATAAGCGGTACAAATGCCTGCCAATGAAGTCGACAATTTTTTCCGCAAAACTTTTTTTACCAGGGTGGCTGACAAGAGTTTGCTTTGCCTTTGTCATAGGCAGATTTTATTGTTTTTAAAAAAATAGTCAATAAATTATTGATTTTTCTTGCTTTCCAACTGCAAACCATGTCTGAACACTATTCTTCCTTTTACATCATGGATAGAAAGAAAAACTCTTGTTCTTGGTTGCCAATTGATTTCTATCTTACCATAATTTGCTCCAGAATACAGGTGGTAGATGCGATAGGGGTTGTACTCTCGGTGTGGAAAAGTAGAGGTTTGGTTCAAAGGACTTGCAGTCAGTTCGTAGAGCAATGCTTCGCTTGGGCTCGGCCAAACGGAAAGTTCTGAATGGTGTCTATCGCCGCTTAGCACAATGGTTTGTCGTGCGGGGTTATTTTGCAAAAGCCTGAGTAATTTTTGTCTCTCTAAAGGAAAGTTCGCCCATTTCTCATATTTGTGCTTATCTGGAATCAATTGGATGCTGCTAGCAACGATACGCAGATCAGCTTTCTTTTGCAGTTCCTTTTGCAACCACAGCCATTGTTTTTCGCCCAATACAGTGGCTTTTGTATCCCAGTTTGGTTTTTTGCCTAGAAACCAATCCAAACCCCAAAAATAAGAACTCGGTTTGCTACGGAAGTAGCGTGTATCCAGTAGGACGAGGTGAACTTTTTTGCCTGGTGGACCCAATAGGTACGATTGGTAGGTTCCCTTTCGTTGTCCAAGTTTTTTTTGCAATTCAAATGCTGCTGCGAATGCTTTTTGTGAAGCTTTCTTTATCGAATACTCCCTTCCAGCATCGTTTTTCCCATAATCGTGGTCATCCCAGATCGCGAAAACTTTTGTTTGGGAACGTAAGGTTTGAAAATTTTTATTAGAGAGTAATTTTTTATAATTATTTTGCAAAACCAGAGGATAAGAAGTGTCTGAATAGATATTATCACCTAAAAAGATAAAAATGTCTGCTTTTTCTCGGAGAATAGGCTGCCATATAG
>JBCCIA010000407.1:0-5681 GCA_039028475.1 Spirochaetota bacterium
AAAGGATAAACATTTAGCTTATTTAGTCCACGGTGCTTATGACCATACCAATCTAACAGACCTAATAAATTACGATGGTAGTAACCTTCCTTAGTCATGTGTTGGTAATACGATAAACCTAAGAATTTTGTTTTGCCTTTTCTATCTTCCCATTGCATAGAGACTGGAAAGAGATGCTTGGACTTTTCACCGGTATGTTTGTTCTCGCTCTTATAGTATGTTCCTGCTAAGAATACCTTTTTACCGTTCTTCTCATAGTCAAGATAAGCAAGTAAAGGAACTGTTTTGTAACCATCGTTTTTGTCGTAGAAGTAAAATGGAATGATATGAGTGTAGAAGTCTTTCTTATAATATGCTAATGGATAGACATTCAACTTATTTAAGCCACGGTGCTTATGACCATACCAATCTAGTAAGCCTAAGAGATTACGATGGTAGTAACCTTCTTTAGTCATGTGTTGGTAGTAAGAAAGTCCTAAGAATTTGGTTTTGCCTTTTCTATCTTCCCATTGCATAGAGACTGGAAAGAGATGCTTGGACTTTTCACCGGTGTATTTGTTTTCACTCTTGTAGTATGTTCCTGCTAAGAATACCTTCTTGCCATTTTTCTCATAATCCATGTAAGCGAGTAATGGTATCGTTTCATATCCTTCTTCCTTGTCGTAAAAATAGAACGGGATAATATGGGTGTATAAATCTTTTTTATAATAAGCCAAAGGATAGAAGTTCAGTTTTTCCAAACCACGGTTTTTATGACCATACCAATCGAGAAGTCCTAGGAAATTGCGGTGGTAGTAACCTTCACGGGTTTCTTTGTGGTAGTAGGATAAGCCTAAGAATTTTGTTTTGGATTTCTTGTCTTGCCACCTGAACGCAAGGGGAAGGATGTGTTTGGATGTTTCGCCTGTTTTTTTATTTTCACTTGTATAATAAGGGCCGTACAAGGCAATTTCTTCATCCTGCTTGTTGTACTTGACATAGGCCAATAGCGGTATCGTCTCATAGCCATCTTGTTTGTCATAAAAGTAGAACGGAAGGATATAGGTATAATACTCTTTGCGGTGGTAAGCCAGAGGATAAAAATTTAGCTGTTCGACCCCACGATTTTTATGGCCGTACCAATCCAACAAACCTAAAAAATTACGATGGTATTCACCATTGATCTGCTTATTTTCATAAAATGATAGACCTTCGAGACGAATAGCCGATTCCTTGTTCTGCCAACGGAAAGAAATAGGAAAGATATGGCGAGACTTTTCAGAATTCTTCTTACTCTCACTCTGATAATAAATTCCGCCCGCCAATAGCTGTTTTTCACCCGCTTTATCGTGCTTATAATAGCCCAAAAGCGGAATCGAAGCTACTCCTGATTCCTTATCACTAAAATAAAACGGCAAAAAAGACACAGACTTACCTGGCTCATAATAGAAAAAGGGGTGCACCTGCAATTTTGCAAGACCTTTGCTGCGACTGCCATACCAATCCGTAATACCCAAGAAATTTTTATGGTATGTACCATCTGCAGATTGACTCTTGGTATAGCCTAAAAAATGGCTGAGTTCGCCGCTGCTGTCTTTTTTCTGGAAATAGAATGGTAAGACATGGCTATAGCTCGAATTAGAATCGCTTTGTTTGTAGTAGAATGGAAAAATAAAGTCTCGTGTACCAGCTGCCGTTGTAGAATGGTAAGAAAGAGGGGTAAATAGACGTGAATTGCCATCTTTAGAATCACGAAAATAGAAAGGAAAAACCCCAGAATAGGAAGAACCATCCAGCTTATCCTTCTTTTTGTAATACAGTGGATAGACATGCACAATGATAGAGTCTTTGCTTTCTCTGCGATAGTAGTTGAGAACGCGTGATTTTTCCCGTTCGTCGAGCTTGCTCTTTAAGTGGTAGTAAAACGGTAAAAATTGCGAAGAACGGTATCTCGGATAGTCTTTTTGCCCCAAAACCCGTAAAACTTTCCAGGAGTGGTGGCCTTCCCAATCTTCCAGCTGGAAATAAAAAGAATCTTGCTTGAATTTATGCAAACGCTCGCGACCACGAATTTTCTTTTCCCCCTCATACAAATCCTGCCAATCATCCTCAGCCCAAAGAGGCAAAACCAAACAAACTAGTACAATTAGCATCCAGCGATTGAAAAGCAAAAACTTCATTCTCACATCCTTTTCCAGCAACTACCACAAGCTAGTGAATAGAGACAATTGCAGAAAAATATTTGAATTTTTTTTATAATTTTTTTTAAAAAAGTGAAATCCAAAACCCTAGATTACAAAAATAGACTGTAAAAACGAAATACTAGCTCATAAAAACTAAAATGGTTTGACTCTTCGTAGAAAAAAGCCAGCTTCGGTGACATCTCTACAAAAAGCAAAACCTACAAAGAGCATTTTGGCAGCAAATTCTATACATTTTTTAGTACAACGTTAATCGATACAATTATTGTACAGTTGTTGAATAGCAGTGCAAAATAAAAGTCAAGATATTTCGATTTTCAGTTGCAAAAGAAAATAGTTCCTCTATACTAGGGACATATGACTTTTAGTTCTGTACTCATCATTTGTGGCATTGTAGCCCTCTTGGTTGTCTTTATCAAAGCTCTCAATAAGTCGAACGACGAACCCGCTGCTAATAAGACCCTGCGGTTGAAAGGTGGGAAAATGCCTATATCGGAAAGATCTACCCCCTCACAGATTGCAAACCGTTTGGGCAAGCGTGTACCGCGTCGCTACTATCCTGACCGTATGCACCATTGGCAGAGCTGGTTTTTTGCTAGCATTCTTACCGCCGGGTCAAGACGAGAATTTTATATCGATGATTGGGAGGAGGACTGGGATGAAGATACCCCCTTCCACGACGCGGATTACTTTCAGGTGAAAAGAGAAGAAAACGGCTACCAAGTTTCCGTATACGACTCAAATGACCTTCTTACACAAAACTTCTTTGTCTCACAATCCAGCGACTCCGTTGTCCTAGAATTAGATTACGGTACCTATACCTTTGATTCAGAAGGGGTAACTTTTAAAGACGAAGAGGGAAGTATTTCTTGGGAAAGCATTGATGGTTGGTCGGAGCAAGATACCTCTGGCAAGACAATTTGGTCTGAATCTGAAACCTACGACTCCTCTGCCGCAAACAGTGAGTCTGAGACTCTAGAAGCAGGAAATAGTGAGTATTTAGAAGACCAAGAGAACACAGATGAATCTTCCAGCGAAGAAAACTCATCCGAAGAACCTAGTGGGGATAGTTCTTTTACCAGTACAGATGATGGAACTGCCTATTAACTTTTTTACAGCATAGATTGCCAGTTTCGCATCCCGACACAGAGGAGTTAGTCGCCAGACATGCTGCGATCCCAGTTCTCCCTACTCGTGATTACAGAGAACCTGTTCGCATCTTAATTACCAGCCTTTCCCTCGGAGGTGCTGAAAAGATTGTTTTGGATTGGGGTAAAACTGAAGCAAAACGTGGTAGAATTGTCGAAATAGCGGCTTTGCACTCCGTCGGTGAAGAACATTTCTTACCAACTTCGATCAAAATCCTCCGGCGAAAGGGCAAAATCAAGGGCTACCTGCAAGCCCTGTGCAAACGCTGGTCAAAGTATACAACTCCCATTTCTACTCACTTGGTAAAAGACGATGTGCTTAGATTTCTCTGGGAAAGGGGCATTCGGACGGTTCCGGTAATCCATAACGACCGAGCTGGTTGGCGCAACCTTCCGCAAAACCTCAACCATCCCAACGTTCCTCTGGTTCTAGCTTGCGCCGATGCTGTTGCAGAACAGATCCGCCAAGCTGGCTATTCTGGTGCTTTAGAAGTTATTAAGCATACGCCCATTGTTCCGAAAGAAGCGTTCCAGACAGATCTACGTGAGGAATATCGAAACAAACTTAGAGTCGCCACCGATGAACTACTCATTGGTATGTTGGGAGCCTTTAAAGAACAAAAGAACTATCCACGTGCGATTCGGATTCTTGCAGAAGCTCAGAAAATTCGTAACTGCAAATTGCTGGTTTTGGGAGGAACCATCGACGTGGACTCAATAGAGCAAACCAAACAATTGGTCAAACAGCTGCAATTGGAAGATAGGTGTACTTTTGTAGGTTTTTCGCAGAACCCTTATTCCTATTTTCCCAGTATCGATGTAGCCCTAAATTGCAGTGATTTTGAGGGTTTGTCGATTGCAACACAGGAGATGTTGGTAGCAGGAATTCCTGTCGTTGCTACCAATGTAGGGGGACAGCAAGAGATCGAACACACTGGACTTTGTCTTTTAGATAAAACCAGTACAGATGGAGATTTTGCCAAGCTCCTCACTGCCCATCCGATCCGAGAAAACTTGCAAGCAGAACCAAGCAAACATCTGTCTTCGCTTTGGTCTTTAAGTATGAGCCAATCGCAAGCGGCTACGCAGAGATACTGCCCTACTCTATTTGTCACGGCAAATTTGAATGCTGGGGGTGCACAACGTTCCCTGGTAAATCTTGCCATAGGGCTGCAACAACAAGGAAAGATTTTTGAGATTGCTGTGTGCAACTTTCCTACGAATAGCTATTTTTCACAAGTGTTGCAGAAAAACCATATCAAATGCTACCAGGTTTGCAAAACAAAAGATGTCATTGCGATTACAGATTCCCTACTCTACCACATCCATAGGAAAAGAGTGGAACGGGTTTGTTTTTGGAATGTTGATCCTAAAATTAAATTATTATTAGCCAAATTTCTTGCAAAAGATGTATCTCTCCTAGAGGTGAGTCCTGGGAACTATGCGTTTGCCGAGATGCAAGCTACAACAGATTTCCAACAGCAAATCCACTATACCGATTCACAATTCTACCAAAGGCTGGATCATCTCGTATATAAGTACAAACCAGAACAAGCAATTGCTACCCAGGCAAAGATACACGTTATTCGCAATGGTGTGCCAATGGTACATGTGAACAAAGAAAAGATGTCTGGATGTTCTATCTTAGTAAGTGGCAGAATCACTCCTGATAAACATTGCTTAGAGATTGTAAATGCCTTCCAAGAATTCTACTGCGAATGCAAAGACGCAGAGTTATTCTTCTACGGACAAGCCGAAAAAAGACACCAGGAATATCTGGATAAACTCCTTGCAACCTCTGACTCCTACCCTATCCACTTCCTGGGAGCCAATCCAGAACTACACCACCTACAAAAAGATTTTACTATGACCATCGTTTTAGGAAAAAACCAAGGTTGCCCCAATTCTGTATTGGAAGCCTTCGCGTATAAAATTCCAGTGATTGCTAACGACTCCGGTGGGACAAGAGAACTTGTGCAAAACGGTTCTACTGGGATTTTGTTAGTGGAAAACTATAGCCAAGCGGAATTAGTGCAAGCCATGAGCAAGATGCAACAACAGGAACAAGAAAGGACTATTTGGGTAGAAAGAGCAAAGAAATTAGTGGAGAAGAAGTTTTCTATGGATAGCATGGTGAGAAATTATAGCGAGTTGTTGTTTCTAAATGATACGTTTTTCTCCAAGGTTAAGACTTTCCTACGTCGAATCTTCTCTTAGAGGGTGTCTGAAAAGCTAAGTTTTGCATAGTTTCGTTTGACTTTTTACTAACCTTTTTGCCATGATAGAGATCATAGCCATATAAATAAACGATTCACTATTTTGCGTTTTTACTTCATAGTCTTTTGACAGTCTT
>JBCCIA010000408.1:0-5675 GCA_039028475.1 Spirochaetota bacterium
ATTGCAATCAACCTTTCCAAACACCCCCAAGTCTTTCAAAAAGAAGATGGGGAATACTATACCTACGAAGAAGAAGTTTTTGTACGGTATCTCAACCAATTAGAAACCGCCCACAAAAGCAACTTTCATATGTTAGAAGATTACAATATATGGAAGCGTGATGAAGACGAAGCAAAAGATTAGTTGGACATGGTTTCACAAGCTAAGAGCAATACGAGCACCTAACAACTATTCTTCGACAGGGATGCCTAGCTTCTTTTTCAATTCAAGATTTTCGTAGTACAAAGCTCTTATCTCTTCATCCGAATATTTAAAAACTCGCTCTTGCGCTTTGATAATCTTATCCATTTGAATCTCTTCTTCCTTGGAAAACTCTAAGGCTTGCTCTGTTGCTTTACGTGTCTCAATCTCATCCTTCAATTCTTTTTCTCGTAATATTTCTAAGTTTTCCGTGGCTTCGATTCTCTTTTGCAATTCCATAATTTCTTGGCTCTTTAGTTCCGATGCGTTATCGATTGCTTCGTGTAAATGGATATTAAAATCTTTCATCTTTTGTTCGTACGTTAAGAGAGAGTTTAACGCACGGATGGTATCTTGTGAACTCTTTGCCTCTTCTCTGGCCAATTCAAAGATGCCCTCCATACTAGCCATATTCTCTCTGAATTCGTTGCTGAGCTTGACTGATTGACTTCTACCAATCTCAACTTGGATAGATTGTTCTACTAGCAGTTGCAACTCTCTCTTATGAACTGGGTAGGTTAAGGTAAAGATGCGATGAGAATTTTCTGCTACCACGGATTCTTCTTTGGGGATAATGATAAGACGAGAGATGCTTTGCTGGCTTTCCATCAGATGCAAAATGGCATCTTTGTGGTTTTGCCATTCCTCAGAGCTAACAGTCATTAAAACCAAATGGATAGCTTCTTCCGAAAAAGTAGTGGAAGAGTATTCTGGTAAAGGTTTCTCTTGGAAGAAAAGCTCAGTTTTTAAGTATTCCCATGCTTTAAGAGGAAATGCTTCCTCATTGGAAAAATGCCAAATGAAAGACTGTTCCATTGTCAAACCTCATCAATTTCTACTTAGTTCACACAATGTGAGAACAAGTCTAAAAATTCCAGTAGATTTTCACTGGGTAGATTTTTTCCGCAATTTTCGCTGCAACCTCTTACGTTTTACATATATATAAGAAAATCGTAGCTGGTTTTTGACCAGGGTGAAAATGCGTAGCAATGGTAGAAGAGGTATTCTTAGATAACGCCACACAAAGGCAAAAGGGCGTAGTATAAATTTGACAACAGAGATGAGTTTGCGTAACAGCCTGCCGGGAAGAGTTTCCCAGAGGTTTATATCGGTGCGCGTTGCCATGACATAAATGCTGATGCCAGCAATCACAATATTCGCACTCCAAGGGCCAATCCAGTCAGGTACTCCCTTTTTATACGATATATTGCTACCAAAAATAAAAAAAGCATAGTAAATAAACAGAAATACAATGGCTAGGGTAAAGCTCATTCCCTTACCGGAACGCCGAGCAACCAGTCCTAAAGGAAAGGAGAGGAAGAAGAAAATCTGGCAAGAGATAGGCATAGCGATTCTACGATGGATCTCAACATTGAAGGCTGTAAGGGTTTTTTGCGAGTCTTTTAGCAATTTTTGCAATTGCGTATAGATAGAAATCATATTGGACATTTCAGCGGGTGAACGCTCACTTCCTCCACGAAAAACCTCTAGTTTCAGTTTGGTAATCATTTCCTTGAGTCCTTGGATTCCTTTGATATCCAATCCCATCTCTGTTAATTTTTCTAAACCGGGGATGCTGCTCCAACTTTCTGATTGTATACTATTGCGAATTTTCACAAGTACTGGGAAAGAGAATGTTTCTGGCTTAATATTAAAACCTATGACCATTTTTTCTTTATTCGTCGGAACTTTATAATCCATCTCACCGTTGATAAAATTGGTTACACTAAAACCATCTTTGAGTTCATTCCACTCCACTATAAATCCCTGTTTGAGGCGGATCGACTTTTCATACTCTCCTTTAGCATTTTTTTTCTCTATGGTGTGGCCATATTTTGCGGAAATGATTTGTGTAACCCGCGAACCTCCCATGGGTATTAAGGTATTGTTATGGCGTATGTAATCATTGCCCTCTAGAGATATTTGCCACTCTCGGATCTGGATGCCCGAAAGTTGACCTGTATCTCGGTTCAGCCCTTCGGTGTATAGGGTACGTCCTTTTTCCGACAAAAAATCTTGGGTTTTGTCTCCACTGAACTGCCCAGGAGTTACAGCGAGCATTGGATTGTAGGTAATGATCCAGTTGTTGAACTCGTTCATCTTGCGCGTATTCTCTGGCCCTAAAAAGAAGTTTAAATAGGCGACTAGACTTGCAGTCAGAAAGCCAAATACCAGAAAGTTAAAGTAAATCCGTCCAAAGCTGACTCCCGCAGAACGCATTGCCGTAATTTCCGAGTCCCCGGAAAGCCGTCCAGATGCCATGATGCCACTCATTAGACACGCCATGGGGACTGTATTGGGAAGTGTATTTCCCAATACATAGCCTAAATAGTCAAGAAGACGCCAGGGGTCGATTCCCTTGCCAACAAATAGTCCTATCATCTTTTGTAAGGCTACTGCCATGTAAATCATGGTAAAAAATGCCAACGCGACGAGAAAGGGACCTATAATTTCTAAAAATATATAACGATTGAGTATTGGGATGTGACGAAGTGGATTCCATCGCCTAGTATCTGTATGGACAGAGAAGCCTTCAGGGATATCTTCCGTGGAGAGCAAACGTACGCTGCGTAAATCAGTATCTGTCGGAGGGGTTTGCTCCTGAGCGCTCATATGTAATGATTTTCTGGGTAGATTCTTGAAAGCAAGCAAAATTATACCTTGAAAAATATGCTAGGTCTATATCCGATCCATTTGAAGGTATTTTAGATTTTTTTTTTCATAAGGATCCTCTATGACTCGACTTCTTCTTGTCCTACTCATTTTTTTTTATAGCTTGCCTATTTTTTCGCAAAGTTCTACAAGTGGAAAATTCGGTTTAGGACTCTCACTGTTTTATCCAACCGGCATTACTGGAAAATACTTTCTCAGCGATAAAACGGCTATCGAGGGAAACTTAGGTTTGTTTAGTAAGCGTACCTACCTACACGCTGTTTTTTTGTACAACTTTTATAAAGTTCCCAGCTCCTCCGCAAATACCAACCTTTATATTGGTGGTGGGTTGGTTTTTCATGAGCGTAAGAAAAAAAGAAATAGATCAGGGTTGAAATCTCTCAATCGTTTTTTTAACAATAATGATGAGTATGAATCTAGTATGGGCATCCGTGTTCCTATCGGAATTTCTGCTATAGTGTTGGAAAACAAATTAGAGCTATTTGGCGAACTGCCATTGCATATCTATTTGCAAGACGATGATCAGATCGATATTGGCTTTTCTCTAGGTGCAAGGTATTATTTTTAATTGCGAATGGTAGCACTTAGGTAGATAGAAACAGCTCTTAGGTCCAAAATAGCAGTGGGTGCATCGTCTGCTGGAACTCCCAACCCCCTTCCAGACTGTTGGACGATATTGAGGGCAATCGCAGAACCTGAGGTTTCCCAACCAAGCCCAAAACTATATCCTAAGGCGTTTAGGTATTCATCACGCTCATTTTGTTGTACCGCTGGTACAGTATACAAAATCGTCAAATCATTGACAACGATGGGCAAAGTTCCTCCAAAAGTGCTAGCTCTTACTCCTGTCTGAATGGTATTTTCTAACCAATCGATTCGTTTTACATTTGAGAAATTGGAAAAAGACCCCATTCGTACTACAAAGTGTTCGGTAAGATAATACTCCAATCCTAAAGCATAGTTATTTGTCTCAATCGTTCGCAACTCACGAAATTCATCACTTTGGTAGAGAAGGACATTGTTGCTAGGTTCATACAAGATATTGTTATTCTTCAACCTATACGCTGCTGTATGGATCCAATCTACTGATATGGTTAGTTTTGGGTTGATAAAAAAAGCAAACCCGGTACGTACTTCAATAGGTTCTGGAATGCCACCAGAAAGTGTTGCATTGCCTAATAATAGCAACTGCTGCGTTGAATCAGTAAAAGTAGGCAAACCAACATAGCCTTCTGATTGCGTTTCTGTTAGATTGAAAACATTGACACGCGAAGAATCAGTAGAATCGTTAGTGAGACTGCGAGAGGTAACCTTGAGTGACTTCTTAATACCTAGGGGTCTTCGTAGAGACAGTCCCAAAAATACCTTTTCCGAAAGCATGTATTGCAAACCAAGCACTGGTAAAATACCACTCGTACTTCTCATTTCATCGTAGGTCTGGTTGCTATAGGTATTGTCCATAAATTGGGTAAAGGAATTCAACGAAATACGTGTGGAATCAATAAAACCAAAAAGGCTAAACCCAAGAGAAAAGCGTTCAGAAAATTTGTAGGCAATGCTGGGGCCAAAGGTATAATTTGTATTTTGTTCGGTATACTGTGCCCGGACGGAATCAATAAAGGGTACTGAGATAAAACGTGAAATGACATCGCTCTGGTCGTAATTTTCTGTTTGCTGGTTGAAAATGCTCATAGCAAACATGAAATCTCCCAATCGATTCATCGAACCAATGAAGTTGGGGGCAATTCCAGAAGAACGTCGTTTGTAGGATTGGCTCCAACCATTGACTTTCTCGAACTCTTTGACATTTTCTGAAAAGTTGATGGATGAGTTAGACATGTAATTATAATAGCTAAAACCCAAACCCGCAGGATTGTAAATAGCTCCCGAAGGGTCATCAGAGATAGCCGTAAAAGCTCCCGCCATTCCCGTAGCTCTGTCGCCAAAGAATCCGCGGATGTTGTAGTGAGGATCGGCTGTGAGTGAAACAGTAAAAATAAGGAAGAGAAGCAGGAAGGAACGGGTCATAGGCTCGTATTATAAATGACTAGGGATTCCTTTCAATGAAAAAGTGTCTTTTTGTGAAAAAAGCAGTAGATGTATTTTTATCTTGGTACGGTAATGGATGAGCGAGATCCTTAACTCTCTTGGGTCAACTGCAACAGCTTGAACTTTGTTTTAAGGCAAACTCTTATAATTTTTCAGAATGAATGTTATTAGTTTACATAATAAAAGTAGAATTGAAAAATTTTTAAGAACACAGAATTATCTCAATATTTATAGTATTGGTGATTTAGATAAGTTTTTCTGGAATTACACCAACTGGTATGCACTGGAAGAGAATGGAAAAATATATGCTATAGTACTTAAATATTTAGGATCAGCCATACCCTCTATATTAGCTTTTTGTGTTGCAAGCGAAACTAAGTATACACAAACTCTCTTAAAATCACTTCTAAATGTATTACCCAAAAAGTTTTATGCCCACTTTTCTTTCGGCCTCGCAAAAGTAATTAGTGACGAGTATACCCTATTAAGTTCAGTTCCCCATTTAAAAATGGGCTTAACTCAAAAAGAGCAATTGAATGTACATACAGGAGATGTAGAGATAAAATGTCTGGGAACAAATGATATAAACAAATTGAATACATTGTACAACAAGGCTTATCCTCATAATTGGTTTGATAAAAGAATGATACAGACAGGTCAATATTACGGTATATTAAAAGATAATATGGTGGTTAGTGTAGCAGGCATCCACG
>JBCCIA010000409.1:0-5645 GCA_039028475.1 Spirochaetota bacterium
AATCTTCTTGGTTCTCAGAAAAGCGAATGCAAAAAAAATATTCCTTAGCTCTGAGCTGCAAACAATACGAGAAGAATCGATGCAATACGATGCAAAAGAACCTAGAAACCAGTGATAAGCATACAGTCGTCAATGTCATACGAATTGTAATTATCTCTATAGCTACTTATATATCTTTGCAAAATGAATACCGCTTTTTTCGTTATGCATGTGTTGCCTGTACTAGCTTTTCTATATTTTGGTTGTTCTTTACGGAACTTTGGTATGGTATGGAGATGCAACATCCAAACCTTTCCTATATTCCTACTTCCATTGATGTTGCTATTATTTCTATATGACATCGGTATGTTCTTTAAATTTGAAGATAAAGCAAGGAATATTTGCCGCAACGTTTTCTAGTGTTTCTTTTGCTAGCTTATTGTTCGCAGTACATTATAAGTATTTACCAGAAGTGAATGTACTGCGCATAGATGGGCAAAACGATGCTTTTCCTGTCATTATAAATGTGGCTATTTTTGCTATTATTATTTTCGGTTTGCATTTTATTATACACAATTTGGTTACAAAGAATGTGAATTTAGTGACTCGTTTGCAGAAGGAGAAAGCAATTGCTGATAAGGCTAATAATGTCAAAGGAATATTCCTTGCCAATATGAGTCATGAAATCCGTACACCTATGAATGGGATTGTCGGTACGTTACAACTTTTGAAACATACAGATCTGGATGAAGAACAGTTAGAATACACCTTATTGATGGAGAATAGTTCCAAAAATTTGCTACAAATCATCAATGATATATTAGATTTTTCTAAAATATATGCAAATAAAATAGAGTTGGAAGAAAAACCATTTCCGATTGTCCAAAAAATTCGTGAGATTGTTAAGTTATTTCTACCTGTTGCCCAGAAACATGATAATGAACTGTTACTAGAGATCCAGGGCAATTTTCCACAAGTTATCCTCGGAGATTCTACTCGCTTTTCACAAATACTATATAATTTGTTAAGCAATGCGATTAAATTTACCAAGAAAGGCACTATAAGTCTGCATTGTCGCTTACAAAAGAGCAAGGTTGCAAGCCAGGTTTTAGAGTTTACCGTCAAGGATACTGGAATAGGTATTCCTCCCGACAAACTATCTACTATATTCCATTCTTTTACCCAAACAGATTCATCGGTTACCAGAAAATATGGAGGAACAGGTTTAGGACTTACAATCACCAAATCATTGATTCGCAAGATGAATGGCCAAATCCAAGTAACGAGTACGGTAAACCTTGGAAGTGAGTTTCATTTCTTTATAGAGCTAAAAAGCAGTAAAAAAGAAGGTGTCTCAGAGACAGATGTTAAAACCCAGAAAGATTTTGCCGTTTTAAAACGCCCTGTAAGAATTCTTTTGGTAGAGGATAATGAAATTAATATCAAACTAGCACAAAAAATCTTTAAAAAGCTAGGCCACTCTATCCAAGTAGCTAAAAATGGCCAATTAGCGGTAGATATTGTATTGAAGGAAAAGTATGATTTGGTATTTATGGATGTTCAAATGCCAGTGATGGATGGGCTGCAGGCTACAAAAATTATCTTACAACATTTACCAAAAGCCTGCATTATTGCTATGACTGCAAACATCTACGAAGAAGACCTACAAGAATACAAAAGAATAGGAATGAAGGATTGTATTGCTAAGCCTATCGACATTATGAAGTTGAAACAGGTCATCCAAGAATGGGCACTAAAAATGCAATAGTTTATTCAGCCTTAAATTCTTGGTAGTATTGGTTGACCTTTTTGACGTAATTACGAGTTTCTTGGTAGGGTGGAATGCCTTTATACTTTTTGACTGCACCTGGACCAGCGTTATAAGCCGCAATTGCTTTATCTTTATCTTTGAACTTAGTCAACATATCGCGCAAATAAGTTGTTCCACCTTTGATATTTTGGTATGGATCATAGATGTTTTTTACACCTAAAAGTTTTGCTGTCCCTGGCATAAGCTGCATCATACCTTTTGCGCCGGCATGAGAAACTGCTTTGGGATTGAAGTTAGACTCTGCTTTGATGACTGCTTTTACTAAAGCCGGTTCAACCCCTTTTTCTTTTGCTGCTTTTTGAATAAATTGATCCAGCTCACTTCCAAGGTTGGCTTTTTTACGGATTTGTTTTGATACTTGGTGAAGGACAGAACTTTCATTGCTATCCTGTGGTTTTGCTTCCTCGCTTGGTGGTAAAGGTTGTTGTGTGGAGCTTTGTTTCTCTGTTTTTGGAATAGATTTCTGCAATTCTTGCAAAAAATCAGGCTTACTAGTTATAGACGAGTTTTCTAAAGGATTTTGAAACTTTTGCGAAATTTCTTCTATCCGATGGAGTGTTTTTTGGATGGATTCTATTCTTTGCAAGTTCACAGGGCAATTATCGGTTTTTTTCTTTTTTTTTCAATGAAAAAAATAAAAGGGGGAGAAATTATGGAAAATATAGCAAGCAAACATGAAAAATATTTATCTGCCGAACTCTATCTTGGCTGTCCCCGTACTGTTTAGTTATGAAAAAGAATACCTACCTAAGCAGACAAGCATACACATAGTTGCGAAAGAATATACTATCCCTGCTCTATTACAGGAAACTGTATGCATTGGAGGTATTCTTTCCAAGGAACAAGGTCTACCTGATTCGTCTTTAACATATGCTCTCGATATTACTATTACAAAGGCTAAGGTCGCTTTCTCATTTGTTTCTCCCAATTATGTGTTTTACGAGTTAGAACTTGTACAGCAGCTGATCCAGGCTTTGCAAAAAGCCTTAAAAGAAATCCAGGGTTTACAAGTTTCAAAATTAGAATTATTTTTAAAAAAATGGTACGATACGTTTGGTTTACAAGTTGGTTTGCAAGATACAGAACCGTTTGTCAGGGAAAAGTTTCGTACAAAGGCAATTTCACTTGCAAAACAAAAAAAACTTGCAAAAGCCAAATCAGAAAATTTTACCCAATCTAACAACCTTCATTCATTGCAGTTGTTTAATAATTTGTTTTACAATTCTAGTGATCCGTTGATGATTATCAGGCGTGATTCTTGTCAAATTTTAGAATGCAATCATAAATTTTCCCAGGAAGTTGGTTTTTACCGAGAAGAAATTATCCACCAAGAATTAACATCTTTCTTGATAGGTATCAAAACTAGCCAGCAGCTTACAGAACTGTTCTCAAATATAGATGGATATATCAGTAATTTAGAGATAAAACGTAAAGAAGGAGTTATACTAGAAATTGATCTAAATTATTATCCGGAAATATTCCAGGATCAAGAAGTCTATATCGTACAAGTAATCAATAATACAGAACAGAAAGAAACGAATCGATTGAAGCACCAATTTATATCTAACATTAGCCATGAATTGCGAACACCAATGACAAATATAAAAGGCTTCTTGGAACTAATAACGAAAGATTCCACTTTGCAGTTCTCGAACAATCACCGAGAAATGTTAGATACTATATTTAAGAATATTCGTCGCATGACAGATTTGATCAATAATTTACTAGAAATAGAAAAAAAATCAGATGGAGAAAAAAACAATAAGATCGAATTCTTCAATCCAGCGCTTGTGATTGAAGAAATTATCAGTACAAACAAACAGGCTGCTGTACAGAAAGGCTTAGTTGTAAATACGGAACCCCCACTAGAGCAGAACCTAGTGATGGAGGGTAATAAATTAGATTTTTCCAAAATTATCGCTAATATATTTACGAATGCTATCAAATATACTTTCAAGGGCTATATTAAAGTTTCTTTGCAGAAAGAGGTGAATAATCTTTGTCTCATCATCATTGAAGATTCAGGCATTGGCATTGACCCTAAATATTCTGTAGAAATATTTGAGAGGTTTTTTCGTGTTCCAGACAAAGCCAACCGTAAAATAGGTGGCAGTGGGATAGGGCTTTCGATTGCTTATGAAACAACAACAATCATGGGAGGAGAAATACTTTTTGAAAAAACATCCTCCAAAGGGGGAACGCGTTTTCTAATCTATTTGCCCGCTAAATTAAAAACGGATCCTAACAAAAGTTGACCAAGTTGAAGTATTTACTTCCTATTTTACTCCTACTGTTTGGATTTTTATTGTCTTTTTCTGTAGAAGAAAATCTTTTGCAAGAACTTAAGCAAGAAGAAAAGACTTCTACAATACAAATTCGGCCGAGTTTACAACCTTCTCTATTTTCATCAGATTCTAGTTTTTTAACCTTTGCACCAGATCAAATATTGACTTATTCGGAGTGGAAGCTTTGGAATCCTGAACAAAAGAAGGACTTATTGGATAACAATCTCTATCGTTTTGCTACACTGCAACACGCTCTACCTAATAATCCATTCGTACCAGGCAGCCAAATTGCAGAACAACAAAAGTTGCAACAGGCTAAAAAGATGGCGAGTATCCAAGAAAAACTAATCCAAGGAGAGGCAAATCCTGAAGAGCTTGGCTACTATTACGAAATCAAAATTCGCAGAAACCTAGCAATGAAAGATGTTATGGAATATATGCTTGCACAAAAACCTAAGAGAAGTCTCAAACAAATATTAGAGCATAGATTGGAGTCTATTGAAGCGCATTTAAAAACGTACCGCCAAGCAAAATTGCACTCAAAGAAAGCAATCGAAAAATTCTAACGAAGTACGAATGCAACATCCAGTTCTTTAATATTGTTTCGAAGCCTGTGAACGAAAAGATGCAATAAGTTTTCATAAATGTATCTTCCCGTTTTGTAATTTTCATCAACGAGTTGTTGGAATTTTTTTGTAGATATATAGCACAGACGTAGGCTTGTTTTTGCGCGAATAGAAGCAGAGGCTCTATCATGATCGATTAGAGAATACTCACCAAAACAATCCTTGCGTTTCAAAACGGCAATATGTACTTCTGAGATTCTATCATTGCCTTCTTGGGTATTTTTGGGTAAGTAAATTTCTACACTACCATCTAAAATGATATACAAACCATTCCCAGCAGAACCTTCCGCGAGTAGTAGCTTTCCACGTTCTCGCTCTAACAGTTCGCAATATTCGCACAAATCTTCGATATCATCTGTACTTAAATTGTGAAAGATTTCGGATTGTTGTAAAATAGAATAGTCATCATTTGTGAAAAGCTGCATTGCTAAGTCCTAGGTATTGATTAGAGATAATTTTCAGTGGTAGTTTAGATTGCCAACTTTTTTTAATAAGTTCAAACGATTATTAACATGAAATTTCTTGTATATGTTTTTGACGTGAAAACGAGCTGTATCAACAGAAATAAAAAGGCTTTTAGAAATTTCGGGAATCGAGAGTCCTTCTTCTAATCTTTCTAAGACTTGGGTTTCACGTAAAGTAAGTTTAGGGGCTTTTTCTTGTATTCTATTTATTGCATTGAGAATTTGGAATGTAGCAGTCGGCGATAGAATGCAGCCTCCTTTTTGTATGATACCGATGGCTTCTGGTAAAGTGTATATTTCTGATTTTAGAATGTATCCCATTGCACCAGCACGAATGCACTTTCGAATTACCTTTCCCTCTGTGATGTTGGTTAGAATGGCAATTTTATAATTAGGATTTTCTTTCAAAAGTAATTTGAAAAAGTCAGTATAGTTCAAACCAAGTAACTCTAATTCAACT
>JBCCIA010000410.1:0-5630 GCA_039028475.1 Spirochaetota bacterium
CAGATTTGCAGTACCGCAAAGGAGTTAACAGGCTAAAAGCTATGCGGTCCAGATGACTCTAGGCCGATCATCACATCCCCAGGTTCAATCGTCTCACCAGTTATAATGTTCTCCTTCTCCACGGCTCCCACGACAAAACCGGCTAGGTCGTATTCATCTTCCGCCATGACCCCTGGATGTTCTGCTGTTTCTCCGCCTACCAAAGAAGCACCCGCTAATTGACAGCCCTTTACGATTCCAGACACAATTTTGGACATTTTCTCTTGTTGTAGCTTGCCGCAGGAGATATAATCTAAAAAATATAGAGGTTGTCCGCCACTCACTAGTATATCGTTGACACACATTGCAACTAAGTCAATGCCAACTGTATCATGCTTGTCAAGTAAGCGAGCAATTTCCAGCTTGGTTCCTACTCCATCTGCACCACTCAGAAGAACTGGTTCACGGTAGTCTTTGAGGAAAGAAACATCATAGGCAGCAGAAAAGCCACCCAGACCACCGAGTACACGCTTGCTAAAGGTGGCTTGTACCATCTGTTTGATTCCCCTGACAAAGGTTTGCCCCGCTTTGGTATCTACTCCAGCGTCTTTGTATGTAATTGCTTCATTTGACATATCTTATTTCTCCTTTACGCTCCGTGTTATTCAAATAGGAATGAGCCAACTCAAAATCTTTTTCTGTTCCTCCGTTCAAAAACAAATCCAACTGTACCTGAGAATCAGTCATACCTTGGTAACCCAAAGTTTTGTAAACATGTCTAGCGGTTCCTTCGTTACCATCAAACAGTTTTGCTTGTGGATACAGGTTAGCAATTTGTTCTTTGACCAACACATAGTGTGTGCAACCGAGAACAATTCTACGAATCTTACTCTGCTCTAAGTGTAGCAAAATCGGTTGCAAATAGTCTTCAATTTCTTTAGGATTTCCCCTATCGATAAGTGTTGCCAATCCCTTACAAGGAATCGTAGTCAATAAATTCTTACTAGCCAAACTATTCTGCAACAACTCATATTTTTTTTCTTTTGCAGTTAGAGGTGTAACGAGTACTGCAACTTTATCACTTGGTTGCAACTCTAAAGCTGGCTTCAATGCAGGCTCTACTCCAAAAATGGGCACTGTATACTTCTGCCTTAATTTTTCTGCTGATACCGAAGTAGCTGTATTGCAAGCAAGAATGATTGCATGTACTCCCTCGCGCATGAAAAATTCACATACCACTTGGGTAAGATAGCGAACCTCTTCTTTTGTCTTACTGCCATAAGGGCTATTGGCAATATCACCATAGTATAGGTAATGATTGCTTGGCATTATCTCGGACAACTCTTGCAAGAGAGAAAGTCCTCCTAAACCAGAATCCATCACCCCTATCTTGAGCATCCCCTGCCCTTTCCCATTCCTTTATGTTACCTACAAGACTGCAAATATTCCTCAATACTCTCTCTTACGGTTTGCATAATCCAGACAAACTTTTCTGGGTCTTCTTCTAATAAAGTAATCCTAAACCCGTCCTTATCATAGTTGAAAGAGGTCAGAGGAACAGCACAAATTCCCTTTGCTGCCAGTAAATAAAGAATGAATCTTCGATCGTTTCTTACCCCCTGTAACAATGGCTCAAGAAATTTTTTGGCCTGAAGGTTGGAAACTTGTAAATACATACCACTGGCAAGAGCACTATCTTCAAATTGGATGGTAAGAAAAAAACCTCCCTTTGGCTCTACTACTTTTATCCCTGTTGTACCCTTTAGAAGTTCTAATGCTTGTTTTGCCCTTTGCTTGAACTTTTGGTTCCTTTGCTGCAAATGAGGGACAAAATTTGGAGAGGAATAGATCTCAGGTATTGCCATCTGGGGCAAAGTTGTCGAGCAAACTTCTAAAGTCTTAGCATCAATCAAAGACTTGACGTAACGGGAAAATACCTGATCTTTTTCTCGGTTGAGTACTTCGATCCAACCGCACCTACCACCAGGCCAAGGCAATTCTTTGGATATCGAACGCAATGCCATGGCAGGTACATTGTCACCTATACATTCTGAAAGGTGTAAGGAACTCTCACCAGAGTAATTCACATGTGCATATGTTTCATCACAAATCAAAATACAGTCGTATTTCTCACATATAGAAACAATCTCTTTTATGACTTCCTGAGGATAGACCGCACCAGTAGGATTGTCAGGATTGATAAGCAAGACTCCAGTTATGGAGTCATTGTATTTGACTTTGTTTTCAATATCTTCTAAATCAGGCATCCAAGATTTATCAGGATTCAACTCATACGTTAGGTGTTCATAACCACTATGAGCTGCTTCTGCAGAAGAAAATGTTGAATAAGCTGGGCTCGGGCCTAAAATTCGTGCTTCTCGTCGCATAAATCCAAATATCTTTGCAACAGCATCTCCCAAACCATTGAAAAAAATGATGTCGTCAGGAGTGATTGTAGCTCCCCCACGCTCATTGACTTTTGCAGCTAAAAACTCTCTTGTTTTGTAGGCACCTTGGGAAGCTGTATAGCCCCATGACTCATCTTTTTGGATGATTTTTTGTACAATGTCTCGTATCCAAGGGGCTACCTTTTCTCCTTTGTGGATGGGATCGCCAATGTTTTCCCAGGTTATGGAAACACCTAAACTTTGTAGCTTTTGGGCAATTGCTACGATCTGGCGGATCTCATAAACAAGAGCATCTGCTCCAGGATGTATGATACTACGTCTCATCTACAAACCAATGTCGAAAAGGATTATTTTCTTCAAACACTATTTTTTGTCTCTTTTTGACCGGCAAACTTTTCTAAGAGCAGTACGATAGCAAAACCAATAAGTAGCAAAACTAAAGCAACAAAGAACTCTCCTCCGTATTGGCTTGGCAAAACATTTTCCTCTCGTAAAACATGGACTTTATTACGAATGGTAATCGTCTCCAGTGTATTTTTCCAAGGCCAAATTTTGCGCAAAGAGCCTGCCATAAGACCGGTTAAGACGGCAATCGTCGTATTGTAATAATTTTGCAGAAAATAGTTGAGAATTCGAGAAAAACCGAGTATTCCTAGTAAAGCCCCAGCACAAAAAACCAGAATGATCGCAATGCTTTCTCCGACAAATGGGTTTTTGAGAGCAGAAGTAACATATTCATATTTGCCTAAGATCAATAGTATAAATGCTCCACTGATCCCAGGTAAGATCATCGCACAGATAGCAAACATCCCGCATAGAAATACAAACCAACTCTCTTCCGGCGTTTGCACTGGTATCATACCAACCAAAACAAAGCCTAAAATAGCCCCCAAAACCAATGCAACAATAGAACCCAGACTTTTTTGCAAACCTTTTCCTATGACAAGTATAGATGCGAGAAGCAGACCAAAAAAGAACGACCAAGTAGAAACAGCGTATGAATTCAATAAGTAGTGGATAAGATGTGAAAGAGCAACGACGGCTGTTGCAATTCCGAATACAAGTGTTAGCAAAAAACGTAGGTGTAACTTCTCTAAGGCTTGCTTTAATTCAAAACGTAATAATGTACGAATCACTTGTGCGTCAAAGGACTGGATCGCTTGTAAAAGGGACTGGTAAATCCCCATAATGAGTGCGATGGTACCTCCTGAGACACCAGGGATAATGTCAGCGCTGCCCATGCAGACACCTTTCATATAAAGTACTATATATTCACTGCGTTTTTTAGGTCCTGGAGATTGGGACCAAGCAGATTTCCAAGTCGTTTGTTCAATTTCTTCCACTATCAATCCTTTCTAGATAAATACGGTCAGTGTGGAATCAAAATTATTGCTGTCTATTCTTTTAGGCTAGCCAGTAAAGATTTCATATATGCATCTACTCCCGCTTCCCCTTCTCGGGGTGCCCATTCGGCAAAGATCTTATCTGCCTTAGGGTCATAAGGTCCTGTTTTGCCCTCAAAGCAGATAGCTGTTTCGCTGAGGCAGAGCAAGGAATGCCAGACACCACCCTTGACGTCAATGCCATGTTTTGGTCCAGAAGCTGACAGACGATGGCTCTGCAAAACCTTTCCTGTATCATCAAAAATAAAGAAAACGACTTCTCCTTTGAGAATGAGAAAGCTTTCCGCTTTGGGAGGTTTTACATGTTTATGTGGGCATACATAGGTTCCTTTTAGAAGAACATTGAGAAACCTTTGGTAAGTCTCATCGTAGGTATGGAAATTAAAATTAGAACGCTTGCGAGAAGAGTTCCCTGCTTGTTGGAGAATTTCCTCGAAAAGTTTCGTTTCAATAATACGCACAGGATTCAACTAGCAGCCCTTAAACAACGCTTACAAAAATCGACAAAATTCCCATTGAGAATGATTTTTAGTTTCATAATATAATGAAAAGGTTCTACAAAATCAAGATCTTTTTTTTAATCGTTTTCGAAGGAATCTACGGCTTCGTCTTCTGTATCAAATACCTCTAAATGAGAATCCATACCAGTCATCTTAAATACCTTAGCAACCGAACCAACGGTATTGATTACTTTCAATCCACCGTGGTATTTTTTTAATTTATACATCGCAGTTACAAGAGTACCGATCCCAGAAGAATCCATAAAAGGTACTTTTTCAAGGTTGAGGATAATCTGGTATTTACCTTCGTCGATAATTTTATCCAAGATATCTTTAACCTCTTTTGCATTGTACAGGTCTACCTCACCCACAATGTCTAAAATTGGGATTGAATTATTCTCTCTTTGAATGATTTCCATGCAAACTCCACAAGTAATGGCTTTATAATATGGATTTATTACAAATCAATTGTATATTTAGATTATATTAAAAAAAAATATTTTGGCATCAAGAAGAAATACCAATTAGGAAAAAAAAAAGAAGCCTATTCGGCTTCTTCAAAAATAAACTACTTGCTTAGTCTCATTTTACAGAATATTAAATAGCAGAACTTCCACTTTCTCCAGTACGAATACGAATAGTATCTTCTAGTGGGAGGATACATATTTTTCCATCTCCTATCTTACCTTCACCAGTTTTTGCAGCACGCAAAATTGCATCAACTGTTGGCTTGACAACATCATCATTTACAGCAATTTCCAATCTAACTTTTCGTAGTAAGTTCACTTGGTATTCATGTCCACGGTATACTTCCGTCTTTCCTTTTTGTTGTCCATACCCTTGGACGTCACTTACTGTTAAACGGGATACCTCACTTTTGGATAACTCCGCTTTAACCTCTTCTAATTTATGTGGTTGGATAATCGCAATCACTAGTTTCATATTCTCTCCTTCTTTTTCAAAAATTCATTTTCCACGCAGGTTTTTAGGCTGAATTCTTAAATACCAAGAAATCATGCCCTATATTTATGCTATATTATGCAATATTGGTACCACTCTAAAAGGATTCAGTTACTTTCCCATGATTTAAAAAAGAAAGTTGCAAGCAAGCGACTCTAAAAAACTTTTTTTCCTAATAATCGAGCATTCTAGTAGCAAGAATGCATATGTAAGATTTACGTATTAGTACAACTTCCGCAAAGAGAAAATAAATATTCAACAATATGCTAAAGATTTGAGCATAGTTATAACCAAAGATTGATCAAGCCTGGCTGGTTATCGGAAAGCAGTACATCAGTTCTACCATACCTATCTACGGTATAACTATACCCCTGGAAACG
>JBCCIA010000411.1:0-5621 GCA_039028475.1 Spirochaetota bacterium
GGAACTTTTTTCTTTTTCTTCGCTATTGTTTCGTTTGCCAGAGAGGGAGAATAGGGAGTTTTCGGTTCTTTGGGAAGTTGCTGTGCAGAGACATTCGAAGAGAAATAAAAAAAAATAAGAAATACGAATAATTTATGCATATAAAGTTTCATAATTGTCACCTAAGATTAGAATTATCTTTTACTTGCAAATAATACTTGCCTTAATCATAAGATCAATGATTTTATCATCGATCCCCTAAGGCTTTAAGACAAGTTTTGCGAATATGGCATAAACTGGATAGCTGAGAAACATGATCCAATTAAACTATAACTCAATCGGTTACATTATTGCTACTTTGTTATGTTTATTGATGTTGCTATTTTTTTCTCGGGTACACGGAAAAAAGCAAGCCGGTGAGTACTTAATTCTATATGTTTTCAGTGT
Organism: Spirochaetota bacterium; assembly: GCA_039028475.1. Taxonomy (GTDB): domain Bacteria; phylum Spirochaetota; class Leptospiria; order Leptospirales; family Leptospiraceae; genus JBCCIA01. The sequence continues at coordinate 427 of JBCCIA010000411.1, forward strand.
TTTTGTATTTGTACTCTCCAACGTCATTACCAGTTCTTGGAATCATCCCATAACAGCTTACGGCTACTATGTTACAAAAATAATAACGCTATCTGCCTATTTTTTAATGGTCTTCTACTTTAAGTATACCGGTCTATATGAAAAACGCTTGGGAAGACTATTGTCGTACTGCTACCTTAGCCTTGTCATTCTTGCCATATTCTATTGCTACCAGCAAGTCACTCCTGTAAAAATTCTCTATGACTTTGCTCACACCGAATTTATACCCCAGTCAGCGTTTTTTCCGAATGCAGTGATAGGCTGTTTAACGCTATTCGGCTATCTATCTTTGTGTTTATACGCTTTGTACAAGTTTCAACGAGAAAGGACTCGTAGTAGAAAGGTTCATCTGTTATTTGCTCTGTCTACTTTTTTTCCTCTCTTAGCGTCTTCACTCGCTGTACTGATTTACTTAAAATGGGTTTCTACCGCTTCCTTCTATATCTTGTTTATTTCTTTCATCGTTATGTCAGTATTCTTACTGGGTATCGCATTTTCCGGTTATTTCCAAAGAGCAGTTTCCTTTGGTTTAAAACTAATCGGTATCTATATAGGTGCTTCTTTTATAACCCTTTATGCAACGGGATTTATTTTTTTTCCTCTAATCGAAGAGACTTTTAACAAAGAAAAACAACTAGAGTTACTTTTGATCCAAAAGGAGATCGAATACCAAACGTTCCAGTTTCCCAAAAGTGTCGCTTATATTGTATCAGCTGATAAAGCCAAATACGATGAAGAGAAATTGATCTACTGCGGCTATGATTGTTTAGTAGATAAGATTGGTATTTACCATGCCTCTTTGCAACAAAGCCGTAAGAAATTGAACAACGAACGAAAATACCGTTATTACAAATTAGAAGACTTTTCGTCTTATAGTATCTACTACCAGTTTTCACAGCAAGATAGGATTTATGAGGTAGGTTTTTACTATAAGGATTACCGAGCTTACATCCACAGAAATATAAGTAAGATGCTTATTGGGATTCTTATTTTTATCGTTTGTATGCTATTAGTATTTCCTCTACTGATTCGTATGATTTTGTTGGCTCCCTTAAACAATCTATTGAAAGGTGTTATGAAAGCAAATGCAGGTGATTTAAGAATCCAAGTACCTATTGAATACCATGATGAAGTTGGTTACCTAGCTGTATCATTCAATCGTTTGCTAAACTCTATTCGGCGTAACATTGCTGAGAAAACTCGTTTGAATGTTTACAAACACGATATCGAAGTTTCTGCAGAGATTGTTCAGAAATTATTGCCATTTAAGTATCCCCATGTAACTGGTTTAGAGTTCCAAGTGGAATATATGCCTATGCGAGAGGTTGGAGGAGATATCTATGATTTTACCTCTCCTGGGTCTAGACAAGTCGGTGTTATGCTTTCGGATGTTACTGGTCATGGATTGCCAGCAGCGATGATTTCGGGAATTGTCAAAATGGCTTTCCAAATTGAAGAAGACAACTACCATGATCCTGCCAAAGTTCTTTCCAAGATGAATCGAAAAATTTATGGCAATACAGGTGATACCTTTGTTTCCTCCGGTTACCTGTACATTGATTTGGATACTATGCTTTTAAAATACGCAAGTTCAGGCTTGCATCCACTTATCATCCTAGATAGGCAGAGCCAAAGTATTAAAAAGCTGCATACAGATGGTTTATTGCTAGGAGTAGACCCTGATTCGCAATACGATACTGTTTTTTACCAACTCAGAGGACAGGAGAGAATCTTATTCTATACAGATGGCATTGTCGAGATTTTGCACGAAAAAGAGGAGCTGTACGATGAAAATACACTCGAAACGATCATTATTGAAAACGCAAACAAGCCATTGGCAGCTATGTTCCAAGAGATACAAACCATAATTCGTGATAAGAACAGCCACTACCTGAGCCAGTATTTTTACCACGATGACATCACAATCATTGCAATTGATATCTCCCTCTAATTTGTCTTTTGCCAATTGAGAATTTGCTGGACAATGGGTTCCAAGCGTTGCTTTGAAAACGTTCGGTAACAGAGGTAGAAATCTCTCTTCCTTTGCAATTCCTCTTTATCAATAAAAGTGAGTCCTTTTTCTTGGAAGAGTGAGGAAAGAAAGCCTACACCAAAATCTAGCTTTATATACTGCAAAATAGAGAAAATCGATTGGAACTGCATATGGGTGTTGTCTAAGTGAAACTGATCGCGGAAGGGAGCTAAAATCTCATCACTAATTTGGCGTATAGAAGAACCGGGATGGTAGAATAGTAGTGGTTCTTGGAAAAAGCTGGTAAAATCTAATCTGTCCCGTTTTTGCAGTTTTGCACATTTGCTTTTCTGCGAAACCGCTGGCAAGATTGTGTCAGACATAAAATAATGCTTGGTATAGGAGGGTTTTTCCCATTTTTCTGTAAGAATAGCGATATCTACCTTTCCAGAGAGTAGGGCGTTATTGACAAATATACTATCTCCTTCATATACCTTAAAGGAAATGTTGGGAAAAACTTTTTTCAGAAATAGCAAGACCTGGGGAAGAACTTTTACAGCAATGCTTGTTCCACTCGCGAGGGATATTGTTGCCGTTTCTTTGCGATTGCCTATGTTTTCTTTCGTGCTTTGGTACAGTTCTAAAATATCCAACGCTTTTTTTTGCAGCTCCAAACCTGCGGGGGTCAAACGGAATTGTCTAGAGGAACGTTCGATGAATACAGTCGCAAATTCTCTTTCCAATAATTCGATTTGTTTAGAAAGAGCGGGTTGGCTCAAACCTAGCTTTTGTGCTGCGCGGGTAAAACTAGTCTCTCGGGTAATTTCTAAAAAGTATAACAGTTGTTTGAACTCCATATGACTATAATTTTCAGTTATAGATTAATTAGAAACTATTTATCGAAGAAAAGTTGCTTACAAAATATATATTCTTGCGAAATTTGCACCAAGTAGGAGGAGTTTCATGTCTCGATTACACCATTTATTGTCAGCGAGTAAAACTGCTTTTTTTGTTATGCTCATCACCAACGGCATAGGGTTGCTGATAGTAGCCAACCAAGATTCCGTGAACGACAAACTTACCGAATTAGAGAATAAAAAAACCTTAATTTATGATCTCATGGCTCGCAAACAAAAGGAACGTAAGGATGAATTGTCACAGCTCAATCGGGAAGTAGGTATCTTGGATAAGAAAAAGATTAAATACGATGCCAAAATGCTCCCTTTAGAAGCGGAACTGGCAAAACAACTCGGTATCAAAAAGAATATCCAAGATATGACCGTTTTACGTAGGCAACTAAACCAAGGGGAATTGGAAAAAGCAAACGAGTATATCCAAGTTACCTTTCCTAAAAAGAAAGAAGAAATTTCCAAACAGATCGGCTGGAGCGATGCCATCCAAGAGTCGTACAATGGTTATACCAACCGCATCGCAGATATCAAGAAAGAACTGAAAAAGAAAGCCTATACAGTAGCTTTGAAGGAAAAAATCAGTGCCTTAGACAAAAAAATTGACTCCATTCGTTTAGAACGAGGCACTTTCAAACTCTATGAATTTACTATCAATATAAACGATTTGCTTATGCTTTTGCCTCTCGTTGTTTGGCTTGTTCTTATGAATTTTCGGATTTTCTTTTCCTATTTTTACCAAAAGCTGCAAGAGTTAGCAAATAGGGAAGATCAACAGGAAGCGAAACACGATATCCAGGTGTATCCTTGGATTTTGCTATTTCGCTACCAGCCTGCTGCAACTTTGGATAAGCTGCACTACTATAGTTTAGAGATTCCTAAGCAAATCGCGTTGTACTCTTCTATCCTTTTGATGCTGCTTATGTGCGTACAGTTTTTTCCCAGTATCGATAAAAAACCAACCATTACCAAAACGAACGCACAGAAAGTAGAGAAGAAAAAAGAGGCTAGACCTATTGCAGCCAACAAATCTGATGATTACAAACTATTTTTGTTTACTTTGCTTATGACTGTTGTTTGTGCCGGCGAGAGTTACTTCCTACGCATGTATTACCAGAAATACAATGAGTTTTTGCTAAACGGTGATGATTCAGCTTCCCAAACTAGTGAACTGGAAACAAAGCCAGAAGAGGGCTAAAGCGTTTTTCTTATGTTTCTTGGCATCTGTGTTAGATGCCAAGGGTTTCGAACTGCTTGTATGTATTGTGCAACCAAGTCTTAATTCGTTGTCTTTCTAAAAGACCTATCGAATTGTTCTTATTGTTGCATGCCGCCCAAAAACTGGTATTGTTGGCATCAATTTTTTGCATAGTACTTTCGTATAGCTTTTTGATATGAATGGTATTTGCTTGTAGGGTATTGAGTTCCTGCTTTATATTTGAATTTTCAAACAGTTTAAAGTCAGACCCACGACCATGGTTTAGCACGATTACATAAGAGACCAAACCTCGGTATTTTTCTACGAGTTCTTCTAATAGCAGTAGGGAGTCTTTGCTGTCATCCATGACATGCCAAAATTTGAGTTGTATTTGTAGTTCTTTTGCCAGTTCAACAACTCCACTGTCTTCTAACCAGCTGCGCAAAGGTAGGTTGGTTTGTGCTGCTAAGTCTACTATTATTCGATTGTCTATATCGGATTCAAGGCTTTCTATTAGCTTGTCTAAACTTTCGTAAGAGTCTATACTGGTAGGTGAGGCATAGTCAGTATAAAAGCGTAAGAAACTGTGATGAGAACGATCCGTATCGTAACCAACAAAGTTTTCATCGTTGTCTATGTAGTACTGTGCCAAAAGTCGGGAAACGACTGATTTGCCGACGCCGCCCTTTTCTCCACCAATAAAGTTTATAACGTTCATTTGTTCAACTTGTGCAGTGGGTTGCAATTGTCAATGGCTTTTTGGGGGAAGTTACACAGTTGGATCAAGCATTGTTGACTTGCTCTTCTCTAAAAGAATTGTTTTTAGGTGGTTCCAATATCGGAGATAAAGAAGTAGAAAAATTGCTATGCCTTGCAGAGTTGACTTGCCTCGAATTATCTGATACTCAGATAAGTAATAAAAGTATTGAACTGTGTGTAGGGTTTGAGAAACTCGAAAAATTATATCTATACGGAACCAAAATTACCGATGAATGTGTAGATCACATAAGGAGATATAAAGCTCTTACTATCTTAGGAATAATAGAAGATACCCTTATTACAAAAAGAGGAATTGAAA
>JBCCIA010000412.1:0-5572 GCA_039028475.1 Spirochaetota bacterium
CAGATTTAGCTTTGAATTAGGATTGATACGTATAGCATGGGCAAACCTCTCTTTAAACTCCCCCTTAGCACCTGCTTTGAATTTTAAAGCATCAGGCAAAGCTGGGTAGTAGCTGAGATTCTTCTGCATCCACTTCTCTTCTTGCTGTAAAAATTTTTCTAAGGGCTTTTCCACAGCTTTTAAGAAGGTCTGTAAAGAAGTGGCCGTTACTGTCTTATTTCTAATTTCAGGCATACTTTTTAAAACAGGATATGATACCAATGTATGATCAGACCAAGCCCATATGTTTTGATTTGGTAAAAAGAGAGACAAACCCAATAGTCCTGCGAATAAACAACGAAGAGGTATTTTGTATTTCATGCCTGTAGTTCCCTAGAGAAATTTACACAAATGATTTCCTAAGTGAACTGTCTGTCAAGCCATACTTATAGCTTTTGAGAAGCTATCAAAACGCTACCTCACCAGATTTTTTCAATTTTGTTTACAAAAAAGCTAGAGATCAAATCCTTTGCGTAGCAGATACCTATGAATAGTGAACAATTGCAAGAAATTGCCGTTTTGGCCAAATTACAGATCCATACAGATGAAATCGACTCCATGCTTGCCGATTTTAATAAAATCGTTGCCTATGTAGACAAAATCAAGGAATTAGATACCTCTTCCATCGAAGAAGATGAAATCTATAGCCACCAAGGGAATACCTTACGCCCTGACACAGTTTCTCTAAGAATTGGCAAAGAAGATTTTGCTAAAATTGCTCCTGCTTTTGCAAACGATTCCGTTGTGGTCCCCAAGGTAATTGAAACATGATCTACTCCAGCTATTCTACCATCAAAGAAGACCTAAATTCTGGTAAGATAACTTCCTTAGAGCTTTGCCAGGCATACCTGGATCGTATTGTAGAAGTTGATACGAAAGTAGCTGCTTTTCTAAATCTAGACAAAGTTGCCATCTTACAAGCAGCGGCCGCCTCTGACAAAAGGCGTAAGGAAGGCTCAAGCCTATCTCCTTTTGATGGTATCCCGATAGGCATCAAAGACAATATTTGTATCAAAGACCAGATTGTTAGCTGTGGCTCTAAATTCTTAGAAAACTTCGTTTCACCATACAACGCAAGTGTAATAGAGAAACTCTTGCAGAAAGGATTTGTTTTATTCCCTGGTTTGAACATGGACGAATTCGCAATGGGCTCTTCTACAGAAAATTCAGCCTTCCAAACTACACGAAATCCTTTTGACAGTAAACGGATTCCTGGTGGTTCCAGCGGAGGGTCTGCTGCCGCCGTTGCCGCATCCATGGTACCAGTTGCTCTTGGATCTGACACGGGTGGCTCTATCCGCCAGCCAGCTTCCCTATGTGGGGTCTGGGGCTTAAAACCAAACTATGGCAGGGTTTCCCGTTATGGTCTTGTTGCCTACGCTTCTAGCCTGGACCAAATAGGACCACTAGCGAACGATCCACAGGGAATTGTTGATGTTTTTTCGGTTATCTCAGGCAATGACCCCAAGGATGCAACCTCTGCCCAAAAGCCAGCTTTCGCGACTGAAGATATCGCACAGATCGATCTCTCTGTGCAGAGGATCGGTATTATGAAAGAAGCAAGTGATAGCTGGGAAAAAGATGTAAAGGATAGGTTTTCCGAGACCCTGGCAGTCTTAAAAGAAAAAGGTGCTGAAATTGTGGAACTAGACTTTTCCGTTTTTTCCTATGCCATTCCTATCTACTATATTATTGCAACTGCCGAGTGTTCCTCCAACCTATCACGTTTTGATGGTATCCGCTATGGAAAACGCAGTGAAAGCGCGCAAAAATTGGAAGACGTGTATGTAGAAAGCCGTAGCCAAGGCTTTGGTGCAGAAGTCAAACGTAGGATTCTCTTAGGAACCTTCTCACTTTCTTCTGGTTACTACGACGCTTATTACGGTAAGGCACAAAAAGCCAGAGTCTTGTTGAAAAAGACTTATGAAAATTTTTTCCAACAGGTAGACTTTATCTTACAACCAACGTCTCCTACAACCGCTTTCTCAATCGGAGAAAGAACACAGGACCCAATCCAAATGTATAAAGCGGATATCCTAACAACGAGTGTCAACCTTGCCGGTCTACCCGCTATAAGCATACCAGCAGGACTCGACTCACAAAGTTTACCGATTGGTTTGCAAATTACCGTTCCTGAGTTTGCCGAAGGGAAATTGTTTTCCCTTGTAAATGAATTTGCCAAAATAGATGCTCTAAAAGTGACTTTACCGGAGGTTATCCAGTGAGCCTAAGCAAAAGAGTCATACCCTGTTTAGACATCAAGAATGGCAGGGTCGTGAAAGGCGTCAACTTTGTCAACTTAGTGGATGCGGGGGATCCAGTAGAATGTGCGGAAATATACGAGAAAAACAAAGCAGATGAGCTTTGCTTTTTAGACATTACCGCCTCCAGTGACAAACGAGAAATTCTCATCCATTTGGTAGAGGAGATCGCCAATAAAATCTTCATTCCTTTTACCGTTGGAGGTGGGATTCGTACAGCGAACGATGTCAGAGAAGTTCTCACCCGTGGTGCTGATAAGGTCTCTATCAATACAGCAGCTTTTGACAATCCCAAAGTACTACGTGAATCCAGTGAGATCTTCGGTGCCCAATGCATTGTTTGTGCTATCGATGCCAGATTCAACCAAGAACGCCAACGCTACGAAATCTATACCCACGGTGGTAGAACAGAAACTGGTCGGGAAGCCTTAGACTGGGCTTTGGAAGCAGAGTCCATGGGAGCAGGAGAAATCCTTCTCACCTCTATGGATAGAGATGGTACAAAAGATGGCTATGACATTGAATTGCTGAAGATTATGACAAGCGAGTTAGAAATTCCCGTAATTGCCAGTGGTGGGGCTGGCCAAGCAGAACACTTAGTAGAAGCTATTCACCGCGGGGGGGCAGATGCTGTGTTGGCCGCTTCTATATTTCATTTCAAAGAATCCTCTATTTTAGAAATCAAACAAGAGATGCAAGCTATGGGTGTAACTGTTCGTTTGTAGGCGATGCTAGAATTTGGCTTTTTAGACATTGCGATCGTAGTAGTTTTTCTATTTTTCTCTATTTTTTCTTCCTACTTCCTAACACGCAAGAAACAGAAAACTCTCAAAGAACATTTCCAATCAACAGGCAAGTTGTCTTGGTTTATTTCCGGTACAGGAATGGTTGCGACTACGTTTGCCGCTGACACTCCTCTGGCTGTAACAGAACTGGTATATGAATCGGGCATCGCTGGCAATTGGGTGTGGTGGTATGGTGCAATTGGCTCTATCATTACGGTATATATCTTTGCCCCCCTTTGGAAGCGTACCGGGGTAACTACAGATGTTGCCTTTATCCACCTACGTTATAGCGGTATAGGAGCAGATATTTTACGCATTGCGCGCTCGGTATATCTCGGTCTTTTTCTCAATGTTCTCATAATGGCATGGGTCAATCTAGCTATTTTTAAAATTATCTCAGTGCTCTTTCCTGCTATATCTGCTGAATGGTTTGTCTCTGCACTATTTTTTCTGGCTTTCTTGTATACATCGCTAATGGGCTTGTCGGGTATCTCCTATGCTGATACCTTTCAGTTTTTCTTTGCCATGCTGGGTTGTATCGCTTTAGCCATTGTTGTCTTGCAGGTACCTGAAGTTGGTGGTATTGCTGGTATTAAAGAGAAAATAGCGGCGAGTAAATTATCTTTCATTCCAAACTTTTCTCCTACTGGGCAGGAAAAAGGAATGCCATTTGGAGATTTTCTGGTATTAGTATTGGTAGTCTGGTGGGCAAGTTGGTATCCAGGAGCCGAGCCAGGAGGCGGCGGTTACATAGCACAGAGAATCCTCGCTGCAAAAGACGAACGCTCTTCCACCTTGGCAACACTCTGGTTTACCATAGCACATTACTTTATCCGTCCCTGGCCTTGGATTTTGGTAGCACTGGCTTCCCTCATTCTTTTCCCTGCTTTAGCCAAAGCGGATAGGGGTAAGTCTTATATTATGACCTTACAATACAATAGCTATCCAGGGATCAATGGTATCTTACTCGCTACGTTTATCGCCGCTTACCTTTCCACAATTGCGACACATTTGAATTGGGGGGCATCCTATCTTGTCAATGACCTCTACAAACCCTACCTAGTAAAAGAAAAAGACGACAGGCATTATTTAAATATCTCTGTTGTTTGCCAACTGGTTATGATGCTCTTTTCCCTGCTTTGCACTTTTTATCTTTTGGATTCCATTTCGGGAGTATGGAAGTTTCTCATTTCTGGTTCTGCCGGTGTAGGTTTCATTCTTCTCGCCAGATGGTTTTATTGGCGTATCAACGCCTGGGCGGAAATTGCCGCTTTTATTTTACCACTGTGTTTTTATGCGATTGGAGTTTATGTGTTCTCTTGGAAGTCGGGTTCTTACCAGATCATTTTATTCTGCACCTTTCTCACTGTATTTGCAACACTTTGTATTAGCTTTTTTACCCAACCGACACAAAGGGAAGTACTAAGTAATTTTTATAAGCAGGTTAAACCACCTGGCCTACTCTGGCAATCCTGGGCCAAACGCAACAATGTCCCAAATATTACATCCCCAGATTTTTTATCCAAAAGTTTAGGTTTGAGTGCTTTAGGAATTGTACTAGTCATCAGCGGCCTGTTTATGCTGGGTTATTTGATCTTTGCTGAATGGCAAGCGTTTGCAATCAGTGCTGGGCTATTTGTGCTTTCTGCCGGGTTGACGTATAAATTCTTTCCAGCGAAAAAGGATTAGCTCGTTTAGAGCAATTTATTAGATTTCTCAACAGAAAGAAAAGGTTTATTGAGTAGTAGGCATTGATGAAACCGAAGATACAATTGAATTACACCAGATAGGGAAGAGTCATAAAAACGGAGAGCACATAAAATACGAAAGGGAATGCGCCTGTAATACAACTTATAATCCATTTTTTTCCTTCCAGAGTCGGAATCCTTGAAAACCAAATAAATGAATCATTCGATAAAGTAAGAAAACTACCAAACAAGCAATTGTGGGTATTTCAAAAAAGAGACCTTCAAAGTTTGCAATTCCTGGTTGGGTAATCCTAGCAGGAAATTTCTGGTGGAACATAAGACTAAATAACAATTCAGGAAACTGGATATATCTATAAATTTTAACTTTTTCACCAACTTGAAAATAGCCAATGTCACAAAAATCTTCTATCTTGAAACAAGCCATGTGTTTTCTTTGGCCCCAGGAATTTGGTTTACTCTTAGCCACAGTACTTACGATTGCTTCTTTTCTGGTATAGAGTTTGTATATTAAGTCTACACTAGACCCCAGGCTTAAAATAAGCATTCCTGTTAGCCAAACAAAACCAAGAAGCATTGCAAATAAACCTGTAAAAGAAAAACGAGTAGCTGAATCCATATCATTTACTAAGATTTATTTTCATGCCTGATCCAATTCAATTCTGAATCCCATAGTCTATATTGGTATTCGCAGGGCAGTGGGACAAAGAGCCTGTAATTTTGTGTGAAGTTCGATTGTCAGTGCTTCAGTACAGATTATCATGCAAAGAGTACAGATACC
>JBCCIA010000413.1:0-5561 GCA_039028475.1 Spirochaetota bacterium
TTCTCCACGCAGATAAAGAGTAAAATCTCATTTTTACCTCAGCTGCACGCTACTAAAAGACTTGAGATCTGGAATGAAACCTGAATACACGGAATGCTCAACTTTTTCATTTATCATTGTATTTTGTTTGCTTGGCGTCGACAATTCAAAGCAAAGGTTCGACATTTTTTAGCATAAGACATGCCTTTTTAAATACCGATACGCATAAATCAAAGATGTCAAGAGGATTTCTTTGTCGATTTTTCCGCTTTTTGACAAGTTATATCATCAAGTTCCCCTTCCTTTTGGGTGAGTATACTTTCATGAGTTTAGAAACATATCAGATGATTCCTAATAAATCGTTAACTAAAAATAGTAAAATCGTAGAAAATACTATTGACACATGATAATACGTTACTATTTTGTGAAGAGCCTTTGGGCAAATACAAACTCTTTTATGACTTCAATTTGTCTAAAGAAAGGTTCTCATACCAAAAGGAGACAATTGGTATTGCAATAAATATAAAATCACTATTCAGGAGGTACTATGCCCCAAGGGAAAGCTGTCTTGGATCGCCTCTCTATTATTATGTCCAAGTTAAGCAAATATGAGTTTTCCGAAAGAAACCGTAAGCGTTATGATGATTTGGCACAAAGACAGATTCGTTTTTTACAATTGTTCTTTATAAATTGATTGATCTTGTCTGTTAGGGTGGAAGGATTTGAACTCCTAGATGGTTGGCGACAGGTCTTTCTATACCAGGCCAGAAATGCAAGGGTGTGTTTAAAACTCTCTCTATACCTTGCTGATCTTGGATAACTAAAGTGGAAGAACCGCCGCCGTCCATGTTCATGATATCTGTAGCACCATACTTTTGTAAAAAGTACACGATCTCCATACCAGTCAGACCCATTGAGTAATTTGGCTGCCGACCATCTGCGACTAGTAGAAATAGTGTATTGTTATTTTGGTTCAAACCAATCGCAGTACGTGGGTGTATCTGTGAAAAATGTGGATCTTTTCCCAGTAGGATGGGGTTGACCTTGCCATCTTTGAGCAATAGCCTTTGTCCTGAAATAGCTTGGGAAATCGTTTTTGGTCTTTGACCTAGGCTAAGCTGTTGTTGTTTGTCGATGTAAAGGGTAGAAAAGGGTGTTAAGATCTTATGGGCATAGGCCTTGCCGTTAGAAATGGCAATCCCCGAAGGTTTCACTGGATCGCCACTACGTGGGTAGTAATTCCAAAATGACTTGTAAATCCAAGGAGAAAAATAATCACCATTGATAGCTATATTTAGCTTGTACTTATGCAAAAAGGTGGAAGTAGTTTGAGCCAGTAAGTCTTGTTTGTTTGTAGAGTTGGGAGGTGTTACTAAAAAACGTAGGTTGTTATTTTTGAGATCGATCTTTACGATATGCAAGACAATCCGTCTGGGTATTTGGTGCACAGTTCGGTAGTACCAGACACCTGGAAAAAGCTGTTCTTGTTTGGCTTGTGGTTGTCCACGCAATTTGTACCACCAAATACCAATACCGCTAAATATAGATAAGAGAAAAAGTATGGTTGTGGCAAAGACCAAAACCAATCTGAAAAACCATTTGCTACGCGACCAATAGTTGCGCAAAAGATAACAGAAAAGGACAAATGCAGCTATGATGCTTAGAGGAAGCAAGGTTTCTTTCATGCTAGCTGTAGTAATTATTTTTATTTATCTGTATAGCAAAATAAATTCTACGAAATTTACAAAAATAGCATTGTTTTTTTCTTTCCCTAGCTTCTAATGGGGATTATGCAATACAGAGAACTTGGCAATACAGGAATTCAAGTCAGTGCCCTTTGCTTGGGAACCATGACGTTTGGTGAACAAAATACGGAAAAAGAGGCACACGAGCAGTTAGACTATGCTTTTTCCGAAGGCATCAATTTTATCGATACTGCTGAAATGTATCCGGTACCTCCCCGTAAAGAAACATATTCTTTAACAGAGAAATATATCGGAACCTGGTCAAAATTACGCAGTGACAGAGATAAGATCATTGTTGCAACAAAGGTTCTTGGCCCTTCGCGCAATTCGTATGTTCGCGATGGCAACCCTCGTTTGGATAGGCATAACATATTGCAAGCCGTTGATGCCAGTCTGCAAAGACTCAAAATAGATTATATAGACCTCTACCAATTGCATTGGCCTGATCGAAATACAAATTTCTTTGGCAAGCTAGGCTATGAGCATAGGGAAAACGAAGACTCTACTCCGATCGAAGATACCCTCTTGGTGTTAGATGAGATCAAGAAGTCGGGTAAGGTGCGCCATTTTGGGCTTTCCAATGAAACACCTTGGGGAACCATGCGTTATTTTGCGTTGAGCGATGCCAAGAGTTACCCTCGTATGGTAAGTATCCAGAATCCATACAATTTACTCAACCGTACCTTTGAAGTTGGTCTGGCAGAAATCGCTCACAGAGAAAAAATCGGCCTTTTGGCGTATTCGCCTATGGCGTTTGGAGCCTTATCTGGAAAATACCGCGATGGTGAGAAACCAGAAGGGGCTCGTTTGACACTTTGGGAGAGGTTTGGTCGCTATAAAAATGAAAAAGCCCTGCAAGCGATTGATAGGTATGCAGAGTTAGCAGAAGAAAACGATTTGAGCCCCGCTCAGATGGCTTTGGCTTTTGTTACCAGCAGAAGTTTTGTCACTTCAAATATTATCGGAGCTACTTCTATGGAACAATTGCGAGAGAATATTGGCAGTGTTTATATCAAATTAGATGCAGAAATATTGAAACAGATCGAAGAGATCCAAACTGACATCCCTAATCCTAGTCCTTAAAGAAATATTTTGCATGTCTAACGCTTTCGTATTGGGAAAGCGTTAGAGTAGGGGAGAGGTTTAATACCAAATAAATGGAAATTCTCCAGTTCTGTAGAGCTCTGCTGTTTTGGCGTTTCTTCTACGGTTGCCAGGTAGATAGGTTTGATCGGATTTGGGGCGATTCTTTATAAAGTCTATAACTTTTTCGTGCTTTTGGGCATTGATTAGGTCGTAGAGTTCTTGCACGTCTGCATTGAGTTCATTTGCCCCGCGCCAGAATAAATATATCACTAGGGCATCGACTTGGTACTGCGTAAGAGAGACTGTGATATTTTTTTTCATCTTCTCCAATGTGATATCAATGTCTTTGCGTAGGTACTCTTCGATCGTTTGCATTTTTTCTGCTTCGCTAAGTTTGTTTACTGGTGGTGTGAAACTCTTCTCTTCTGTTTCTTTGCCGGAAAGGGTTTCGTAACCAAAGTCATCTTGCAAACTGGGCAGTTCTTTTTCTGTGACCAAATGGCCGTAGCCGAAGATAGGATTGTTGTTATTGTCTAAATAAACGTGGTCTCTATAGCCTTCCAGTGCTTTTAAAGCATCAACAACTTGCTCAGTATAGCGAAAATTGGAGGGGGTTAAGCTTTGTGAAAATAAGGTTCCTTGGCTTAAAATAGCTGCAAACAGATACAAAATCAGAAAATATTTACTTTTTTTCATGTAAACCTCCCAATCTAAAAAAATAGCCTGTAGTATTTTGTAAATGAAAAAAGAAAGTCACTTAACAGTTTTGCAATGACTCAAAACCTGTAAAAAAGAGTGGTAGCAAAAACTGAGCCCTTCTGTAAGCTGTAGTAGAGAGGAGATTTTGTATGCAAGTCTTAAATACAAGTGATGAAAAAATCAATGAAATCTACCAAGCGCAGAAAGAGTATAAGTTTACACTCTATAAAAGTACCTTACGCGAACGTTTAGGAAAGCTGGACAAATTATTGAACCAAATCAGGGAGTCTACCCCAGAGATCAAACAAGCTCTCTATCTTGATTTTAAGAAGCCATATGCAGAATCAGATATCAATGAAATTATTCCTGTAATTGGTGAGTTGAACCACGCGATTACTCATTTAAAAAGTTGGATGAGTCCAGAAACAGTCGGAACACCTGTGCCGCTGATTGGTTCGAAGAGTGAGATTCAGTATGAGCCAAAAGGCCAGGTTTTGATCATCTCTCCTTGGAATTATCCGTTTTTTCTTTGCCTAACACCTGTCGTTGCTGCAATTGCAGCTGGAAATACGATGATTGTCAAGCCCTCTGAATACGCACCCCATACTGCAATCTTGATAGAAAAGATAGTATCGGATTTGTTTGCAAAAGAAGAAGTTGCTGTTGTACAGGGAGAGGTAGCTGTGTCTCAGACTTTGCTTTCTCTCAGACACGACCATATCTTCTTCACTGGTAGTACGCAGGTGGGTCGTATTGTTATGCAAGCGGCTGCAAAACACCTCACACCTGTTACTCTGGAATTAGGCGGAAAGTCTCCTGTACTAGTCGATGAATACGCTGACTTTCGCGAAGCTGCGGTAAAAATTGCTTGGGGAAAATTTATCAATTGTGGCCAAACCTGTGTTGCACCAGACTATGTACTCATCCCGGAAGAGAAAAAGGGAGTTTTTTTGCAACATCTTACCACAGCTCTATCCTCTATGTATGGTAAGGAAAGCCAGGCTTGGCAAAAGAGCAAAGACTATGCAAGAATCATCAATGGCAAACAATTCCAAAGGCTCGTTGCCTTGTTAGAAGAGGCAAAACAAGCAGGTGCCAAGGTTGAGATAGGGGGGCATAGCGATGCAGAAGAAAATTACCTTGCGCCGACTGTTTTGAGCCAAGTACCGCTAGAGGTGAGTATGATGCAAGAAGAGATTTTTGGACCACTTCTTCCGATTGTCACCTATGAAAGTTTGCAAGATGCTATACAATTTATAAATGAACGCGAAAAACCATTGGCTTTGTATGCATTCACTTCCCGCGAAATGGCCGCTGATAAAATATTGCGCGAAACATCTTCTGGTGGAACCTGTATCAATGACGTTGTGATCCATCTAGGAAACCCTCATCTGCCTTTTGGAGGAATAGGAGAGAGTGGTATGGGGAACTACCATGGAATTCATGGTTTTAAAACATTTTCTCATGTAAGGGCAGTACTAAGACAGGTAAGCCCTATCAATACCATTGAGCTACTCTATCCGCCTTATGATAGCCCTATGAAAGGAATCGCTAAAAATGTTGTAAAAAATTTAGTCTAACAGGTGCACTGTTGCCGGAGAAGGGGCTCCGGTTCTGGGGATTGTATTAGATTTTATTTAAGAGTTCGTCGATATCAGAATCATCATCTTCTTTGTATTTGGCAGTAAATTCGGAGTTTGTCATAATCTGAAAGAACATATCTAACTTTGCTAGTTTGAAGACATTGAGAATCATAGGTTTTAAGCCATAGAGAATTAGAACACCTTTTTGGTTTTTGATAGTATTTAAGGATTTAATGAGTGAGCCTATTCCAGAGGAATCAATATAGTCCAACTGGTTCATATCAATGGCAAGATTTACCGGTTTGCTACCTTCTAATTGTTTTTGGAAAATTCCTTCGAATTCTTCAATGCACTCAATATCAAATTTACCCTTTATGTGAATAATTTTGACATTGCCCAATTGGCTTACACTTAGCTCCATTCAAACCTTCCTGTGTCTTCTCTTTCTTGGATAAATTATATCTTTAAA
>JBCCIA010000414.1:0-5545 GCA_039028475.1 Spirochaetota bacterium
AAATAATCCCAATTTTCTTTGCCTGTTTTCTTTTGATATGCCAATTGGGATATCCCTAATAAAGATTCGGAAGCTGTATTTGGCATAATAGCAAGATTTGTTAAAACCTTATAATAAAAATCCTTTCCACACTCTACAACATAAACTCTGGCATATAAAAAACTATCTACTGAGAAATATGTATCAGGATGATACCCTAGTGTTTTAGCGTATTCTTTTCCATCCAAATCATATAGTTTGTCAGTTAAAATCTCTTCAAACTTATAAATATCATCTACAGAACGTTTGGCGAGATCATCGACTAAAATATCTACATCGATCTTTTTCTCTTTCTTAGCTTGTCCAATCAATTGCCACAATACTGCTTCATCCATAATACGATTTCCCATTTCTATCATGTGAGGGGTTACAATACATTTAGTAAGATAACCAGGCAAGCAAAAAATACCGGTTTTCTATTTTTTATTCAATGAATCCATTGGTAAATTTTATCCAACTCACTCCCAAAGGGAACTTGACTATTTCTCCTTTCCTTTGGGGGTGAATGGATGAAAGGCTACTCTAACTGTGCACGCAGATACTTGAGCTGTTTGTGCAGTAGCTTGTGGTAGCGTTTACGGCGTTTTTTGCGGTTGGCTTCTATGAATTTGTGATTCATGTCATGACGTTAAAATGACAACGTACGTTTAGTTGTCTATACTTTTTTTGTGTGAGGGGGAATTTTTTTAGAGAAATGGTTACTAGCTTTGATTCTCCGGGTGTGAGATAACAATAATGAAATCTTTATCGCTAGGTTCTATGACTGTTTTTTTGCTTGGATTTAAATAGAGTCCATCCTGGTGGCTGGAAAATTCCTCTGCGTCCCTTCTATAACCAATCGCCGATTCATTATAAAAACTAGCAGCATACACAATATCCGCATAAGTCACCGATTTGCCCAGTTCTACATACTTAGATATCGGACTTACATTGACGTTAGATTTTTTTTCATCAAATAGATCTGCAAAGACTGTTTGCAATTGTGGATTTTCGGATAGCTGTGTCATCAAAAGGCCGGATAGGTTATCGCTTATGATCAGCTCATCCGTCTGAGTAAACTTGGCAAGTTCTGCTTTAGAGGAATCAAGCATTTGCGCAACTACCCGGAAGGTTTTGTTTTTATGCCGAGATAGGTATTGATCCAACTTGAGTAGATACATTAAGGTAGTTGTATCAGCGTGCTCAATAGGTAGTTTTTCTGCATACCCTAGAATGATAACTTCATCATATTTTCCTTCCTCCAGAATTGTAAAAATATTGCTAAAATCTTCCTCAACTTGCACACTAGAAAAGACAACTCCACTATACTCTTCCGCTGTTGGGATATCTTCCTCATCAATGATTTCTGTTTGGTAGGCGATAGTTATTTTTGATTCTTTGCTCAATTGCGGCATCAAGGCACTTAAGATCGCTGCTCCAATTTTAGACCAACCTATAAACAACACATCCCTTGATTCAAAAACTTCTTTATAACTGCTAGGAGAAAAATTTGCATACTTCTGCATATCCACTTTTTCGTAATGAATGGTACTATTGTCCGCAGATATAAAGATCAAAGAATCTCCTTCTTCGACCATTGTATCGGAAGGAGGAATCAACTGAATGCTCTCGCCTTTGATAATGCCAAGAACAGATGATTGGTCAAAAGAGATGAGAGCTTCCCGGTATGTTTTTCCAGACAATTCAGGAACGTTCTTGAAATAAATTTCATCCCCATCAAAATCTAAAAAATCTAAAAAGATATAACCCAAACCTCTTTCCCGGCATGCTTGAGCCGTCACATTTGCGATAATGTTGTCAGTCATCACCGGCAGGATTTTTACCTGCTCTAGGCTAGAGATGATATCTGCATAGGTAGGATTTTGGATAGAGGCTATGATAGGGATATCTGTATTTTTCAGAATCGTTCCCAAGGCCAATACCGTTGTGATTACCTGTGGGTCTTTATCCCCTCCCTCATTTAATACTATGATTGCCTTTGCTGCGAGAGGGTTGGCAATATACAAATCTTCCGCATTTTCAGGATTTCCCGTCCTTGTGACAATGCTTAGGTGCTTAGCATTTTTGCGTATGCCTTTCACCTGGTCCTGCATCTTTTGGTTGTCCATAGAAGAAAGAATGACAACTGTACCTTTCCCATCCTCATTTGCTACAGAGAGTTCCTTGAGAATTGGAAAAATGTTATTGGACCAACCGAGGATTACGGTATGATTTTTTACAATTACACCACTTTTTCCCTTTTTGAGATTCGCAACGATCTCACGGATTTTAGAGCTTAGAAATCCAATGATAGTACCTGAGATGGCTATGCTAAATGCCCAGAATAGGAGAGATACCAGTCTGTTGTACCAATCATTTCCCTTACCTAATTTCAGAATTCTAGAAACACTGATCCACCAGGTGTCAAAGAAGGACTTTCCTCCTTTGTCATACGACATCTGCACAAAAGTCATAAAAAGACCCAATAGGAAGGCGATTATGATTAAAAATATAACAAAGTTCGAGGACCTTGTCATGGCATTGTCGAAATGATAGCGGAGTTTCTCAGCAAAGCTATTTTGTTCGTTTCTGGGGTCTGGGGAATCGTGGTTCATACTATGTTGTGATTAAGGGAGTCAGAATTTATGCCTTCTGTCAATCGTTTTCTTTCGCATGGACTGTGTCTTACAAATCAGTGGTAAAGATCCAACTGCGTACAAGTAAGATCGATCATACCATATACACTTCGTATGGTCAGGAAAAAAGAATCAGTATCTGCATTCTCAAAAACATGTAGATACTTGTTATCTAAAAAAAGATACTCCAAGCAACTATTTTCAAGATTTCTGGCACAAACTCTGTTTTGGCTCGTATATCTAGTGTGTCCATTAGGTAACTGCTAAGTACTACTAAATTTTATTGCTAAATTCTATATTTAGAAAAAAGTTCTTGACTATGTCAGAATTAAATGAAAAAAATTTACTTCATTATATGTCAAAAATATTACATAAATTTTTAGCAAATAAAATGCCACAGAGGTTTGCAATGAGAAATGTTAAAATAACTATTTTGCTACTACTTATGAGTTTGTCGGTAGCTTGTTCGAATATAGGTGATTTTGAACCTACAACGCTTGCTACAAAGAAGGAAAAGAAGAAAAAGCGAGAACGGAATTTACTAATCTTACTCGCTTTGAGTGCATCCGCTAACAATTCTGGAAGCAGTTCAAGCACTAGTACCGATACAAGTACTGATACTAGTACTACCTATTATGTAAGCACATCTGGAGATGATTCAGCAGCTGGTACGGCAAGTGCTCCACTAGCAACAATTTCTGCTGCTGTAAACAAATCAGATGCAACCAGAGTTAATGTAGCTGCCGGAACGTATAGCACTACTTCACAAATTACTTTAGGTAACGCATCTCTATACGGTGGCTATTCTTCTGATTTTAGTTCAAGAGACTCTAGTACAAATAATACTACTATTCAGTATACAGGTTCAAGTATTAGTGCCATTTCTTTTTTTAGTGGCTCTACACCTATTCTGGATGGATTTACAATATCTAATTCTGACACAAGTACAAGTTCTTATGGTGTGTATATTAGTAGTGCCTCTCCAACAGTTAGCAATAATACTATTTCTGGGCAAAATGCAGTATTTATTTCCTGTTCAAGTAGTTGCTCACCTAATGTAAGCAAAAACACAATCACCGGTGGAGCTAATAGCTCATCTTCAACATCTAAAGGTGTTGACATTTTCCTACGAACAAGTAATACAATTACCTTATCAGAGAATACAATTAACGGTGGAGGGGGAACTACCTCAAATGGGGTTTACATTTTTGCTTCCAGCAGCGATCCTGGGGGTACAGTAAACCTCACAAGCAATACCATAACAAATTCTGGTACAAATACTCCTTCATCAGCCTATGGTCTATATTTTTCAGGAGATGGCACATCTTCCAATGTCAACAATATAAATATTACAGGGGGTTCCATAGATGCAGGTACAGCAAGTTCTTCATCTGATGGTATATATACTATTGCTGATGATTATCTGAATGTTACACTTTCAAATACAACAATAAAAGGAGGAAATACCACAGGAACTACATCAGATTCTTACGGAATTTATGTACTTTCTAATACGTCAAATACTTGGAACATTTCAGGAAGCACAATTGAAGGAGGAAATGGTGGTACATCATCAGGAGGGACATCATATGGAGTTTATTTTAACTCCTCCAACTCGAATAGTATAACCATATCTGGGAGTACAATCCAGGGAGGAAGTCAAGGGTACCTAACCTATGGGATTAATTTACAGCTAACAAATTCAAGTTCTAGTACTACGATAACAGGAAATACAATTCATGGGAATGGCAACTCCTCTACCAATGAATCGAGAGCTGTTGTAGATTCTAGCACAATTTCCTCTTTATTCGCAAATAACTTAGTATA
The DNA here is from genome assembly GCA_039028475.1 of Spirochaetota bacterium. Taxonomy (GTDB): domain Bacteria; phylum Spirochaetota; class Leptospiria; order Leptospirales; family Leptospiraceae; genus JBCCIA01. Next base: position 4,482 of record JBCCIA010000414.1, read on the forward strand.
TGGAGGTAATGGGATCAATTCAAGGGGAATTATACTTGCTTCGACTTCAACCACTATCGCCAAAATTTATAATAATACAATTATTGGTGGAACAAGAAGCGGTCAAACCGACGCAACTGCAATTTTAACAGATTCTTCTGCGACTCCTGATATCCAAAATAATATTTTTTATGTTAATACGGCAACAACAAATGACTGTATTTTTGAGAACTCGACTGGAGGTGATCCAAGTGCCATCAAAAACAATGACTTTTTTGGTTGTAGTGGCTTTCTCTACAATAGAGATGAAAGTGCTTATAAAACCAGTATTTCCACAATGCAAGCAGTCGATGCTACAAATTACACAGGCAATGTCACCTTAGATCCTAGCTTCTCAGATGTCAATGGTGCTGACAATGACCTAAGCACAATCAGTGACAACAACCTGCAAATTCAATCAAGCACCGGAGTTAATGTGCGTCAGGGTGGATTGAACCTATCATCCTCCTTTACCACAGACTTCGCTGGAAACACAAGAACTGCTTCCACGGGAGGGTCACCCTCTAACACAGGAGCTGCTGGTTGGTCCATGGGGGCTTATGAACAAGATTAATTGACCAATAGACACTTAGCCATAAGCAACGGCTTCACTAAGTGTCTTTTCCAATTCTACGAAAATTTTGTAATATCCAAGGAATATTTTTCTTATTTTTTAAAACTAAATCTTTGATAGGTCTCTCTTAAGTAAACAAATTGAGCTTTATTTACAAAGTTTACATTTTATGAAAAAAGTTATTGACTATATCAATTATCTTCACTGTAGATTTAGAATATAAAATGTGAAAAATTATTAATGATTAAAAATGCCATAGAGGTTTGAAATGAAAAATGTTAAAATACTAGTTATATTACTAGCTATGAGTTTGTCGGTAGCTTGTTCGAATATAGGTGATTATAAGCCAACTACTCTTGCTACTGCTAAGGAAAAGAAAAAAAAGCAGGAACGAAATTTACTACTCCTGCTATTGCTAAGTTCAGCCAACAATTCGACGGGTAGTTCAAGTTCGACTACAGGAACTGGTACC
>JBCCIA010000415.1:0-5538 GCA_039028475.1 Spirochaetota bacterium
AAAAAGAAAGCTACAAAGAAGAAAGCTACAAAGAAGATGGCTACAAAGAAAAAAGCCTCTAAAAAAAGAGCTTCCAAAAAGAAAGTCACAGCAACAACCGGAACCGAACAACGCAATTCTACTGTGCTATAATTGCGACGCGAATAAAATTCGGATTGTTTTACATTTATATAACCCGCATTATGAAATGCGGGTTTTTCTATTTTAGAATACCTGTTTCCTGGTGTATCCAATTCAAAAAATCAATGTTCCCATCTTCTAAAGTAAGAGAGACGACACAAGGACAAGAATAGCTATGAATTGCTTTTACTTTCTCGGTGATTTGTTTTACTAAGACAGAAGATGTTTTAACAATAAGCACACACTCTTCTGAAGTTTCAATTTTTCCTTCCCACCAATACATTGAATTCATTTTATCAAGTATATTGGCGCAAGCCACCAAACGGCTTTTTAATAACTCTTCTGCTATACTTATAGCTTCTATTTTAGAACCAGTAGTTATATAAATTAATTTTGCTTCCATGTATATCTCCTAACTTTTTTTTATTTAAAAATTCAACAGTCATTTTTTAAACTACCATCATGCAAGGAATTAAAAGCATCCAAAAGAATATAATAGAGCTATTGAGTAAAATTAATAAACAACCTTTATCTCTTACAAATTCATCTTATTGTTCTTTGAAAAAGGTTCTTATACTGACCATTTTACTATTTCTATCTCATTCCTGTATCATTATGGATACCTTAGGAACGTCATTAGGAGAAGAGTCCGTAAAAGGTACCGAAGCCAAAGATATCATTATAACCAATGCAGTAATTGGAGCCTCAGTGAATGGAATACAAAATGATATTATCTTAGCTTTTATGGCGAATAAGCTAGCAGGTATAGAGGATTGGGCTTACTATGATAAAAGTGAAGTTGATAAATGTGCAGATGAGGCTCTAATAATCAATTTAATTACAATTGATATTGGTGGTTTTAATTGCAATTTACAAAAACGCAAAATCATCCAAAATTGGCCGGTTCCAATAATTTAGAAAATGTGGGCAGGGGAGGATTCGAACCTCCGAAGGCTGAGCCGGCAGATTTACAGTCTGATCCCGTTGACCGCTTGGGTACCTACCCGAAAAGAAGGGAGTTTTAGCTGCCTAAGGGACTTGAACCCCCAACCGGCTGATTACAAATCAGCTGCTCTACCAATTGAGCTAAGGCAGCAAAATCTTCATTCCAGTGTTAAAATGTATATGTTTTGGTCAATTAAGATTTACCTTAAACCTACTTTTTTTTCTTTTTTAACTGTGAAAACTCATTATAAGAAATATTCAACCGAAAATATAATTGGGTATCCTTACTACACCTTTATAGAATTACTTATTTCTAATGCAAAATACTATTATACATGTGAAAAGGATCTGAGCTAAAAAGTTATGAATGATTTGTTAATGATCAATATAGGGATGACTCTTTCGGTAGTTTGCTTTTTCTCCGGTTACTTTTATCGAAAAAGAGATAGAAAACTACATGTATACTTTAACTGTTCAGGTGTTTTTTTCAACCTTTCTACTGCAATTTATCTGTTAGCCCTTAAATATCTCTTAGGAGGCTTAGAAAAAGCAAATATAAGCCCTATAGTGCCACCATGGGCAGTTCTAACGCATCGTTTTTTCGCATTTATAGCCCTAGTCCTTATGCTACTTATGCTCTTTTCTGGAATTCTAAAAAAAAGGGGCTTACACATTAAAATGCACTATATATTTCTTCCACTTTATACAATAATATATGTATCTGGACTTTTTATATTTACAAGTAGATAGCAAGATAATATTCAGAACTAACCATAGAGAAAAAAATGAATACCAAAGAATTAGAACAAAAAGCAAAAGAAATTAGGAAAGAAGTAATAAAAATGGTTGCTAATGCCGCTTCAGGCCATCCTGGTGGCCCCCTAGGACTAGCTGACATCTTCTCAGCACTTTACTTTGCTATTCTCAACCACGATCCTAAAAACCCAGATAAAGCTGATCGAGATCGTTTGATCCTATCAAATGGCCACGTTTGTGCTGTAAGGTATGCTGCAATGGCTTTAGCTGGTTACTTTCCCTTAGAAGAACTACAAACATTCCGCAAATTAGGAAGCAATTTACAAGGACATCCTTCCACTAAATACCTTTCTGGTTTAGAATCCTCTAGTGGCTCTCTAGGCCAAGGACTGTCAGTATCAGTAGGACTTGCTTTAGGTGCGAGAAAACAAAATCATGACTACAAGGTATACACATGCATATCTGACGGTGAATGCGGAGAAGGTATGACTTGGGAGGCGGCCCAATCAGCAGTTCATTATGGCTTGAATAATCTGATTGTTTTTATGGATAGAAATTACATCCAAATTGATGGAAATACCGAAGATGTCATGAAGCTAGACCCCTTGGATAGTAAGTTTGAATCATTTGGATGGAATGTTTTACAAGCAGACGGACACAATATGCAGCAGATTCTAGATAGCTTTGAAAAAGCCCAAGCCATGCAATCTGGACCTACAATTATTTTATTCAAAACGATATTGGGAAAGGGTGTGTCCTTTATGGAAAACAATTACAAATGGCATGGAACTCCTCCAAATCCAGAACAAGAAAAAGCAGCTTTACAAGAACTGGAAAAGGTAGGATAAATAAAGATACAATGTTATTGTTTGATGGCTCTCATGATAAATATCCTATTTCTGCCAAAGAAATAGAGGAATACTTTTACCAATTAGAGTTCTCTGGAACACAAAAAAAAGAGGATGTGATCTATTCTATAGCTCAGAAAATACCCTGGACCTACAGTATCAAAGAGATTATAGACCAAATTGAAGATCCTACACTCAGGGCTTTTAGTAGAAACTTCATGGAAGCCATCAATATACGAAGGGTATACCATTATATTGCAAAAATCAAAGAAAAGGATAATAGAAGCAACTATATTGATTTAGAGCAAGGAGTCTTTCTTATCTCTTCCATTGGAGATCCCCATATTTCCTATAGCAAAGTATCTGATAAACTAAACTCTTTAGCAGAAAAGGTCATGGAGTTATTTGAATTAAACAAGTTAATCCTTTCTGATGATGTTAAAATCCATTTATTGTCTAGAGTTTTACACCAAGAAGAAGGCTTTAATGGCAACAAAGAAGATTACCAAAACCCCAACAACTCTTATCTCTCGTATGTTTTAAAATCAAAGCTGGGGATACCACTCTCCCTTTCTGTCTTATACTTACTTGTAGGCCTTAGGCTAAAACTACCTTTATATGGAGCAAACTTTCCTTTACATTTTATGCTCTTTTATGAAACTCCAAAATTCAAATCTTTTATAGATCCATTCCATGGAGGAGTGCTAGTAGAAAGAAACACTTGTGCAAAGTTTTTAGAGGCAAACGGTTTTTCAGATGTTCCAGAGAAGTTCATCAAACCGAGCACAACGACTATATTGAAAAGAATGGTTACCAATTTAATCAATATCTACAAGAACCAAGAAAATCATGATAAAGAGAATATCTTCTTAAAACTTTTGGAAATCCTTCGTTAAACATGCCTTCATCTATCCAATTAAAAGTTTTAATCAAAAGATTTGATTCTAAGTTAGATACCATTATTTCTGAAGATCTAAAGATTTTAAAAGAGATCAAGAAATATGTCATTCGCTCAGGTGGTAAGCGGATCAGACCACTCACACATTATTTTTTCAGCCAGATCCTTAACTATTCAGGAAAATACTGGTTAGATATTGGTGCCATTGCAGAATTAATTCATGCAGCGAGCTTATTGCATGATGATGTTGTTGACAATGCAGAAACTCGTAGGGGCAAAGCAACAATAGGCAAATTGTATGGCAACAAATCTGCTATTTTAGCAGGAGATTTCTTACTTGCCTGTGGCATTGAACATTTAAACCGACTAAGCAACTCAAGTTTGATGAGTTCTTTTACTAAAGTCATTCGCGACTTATCAGTAGCTGAATTGTTACAGATGCAATGGGAAAAAAACCCTAAAATATCAAGGGTAGAGTATGAGAAAATCATTTATGGCAAAACTGCCTCTCTTTTTGGAGCTACCTGCGAAACTGCTGGAATTTTGGCAGATGAGTCTTCTAAGTCGATTAAAGCCTTAAGAAATTTTGGCAACTCCATGGGAAGGCTATTCCAAATCAGAGATGATTATATTGATTACTTTAGTTCCAACGATAAATCGGGAAAGGAACAGTACAAGGATTTCCACAACGGTCTATTTACTTACCCTATTATTGTATTGAGAGAACATATGACAGCCAAAGAAACAAAAAATATCCATGCTGTTTTTAAACAAGAAAGTAGAGATCAACTAGAAATAGACTTTATCAACGAATCATTCCATAAATACGAAATCCAACAATATATCCAATCAGAAATTAAAGATGAAATAAAAAAGCTACTTACTTACTTACAGAAATTCGAAAGTTCAGATGCAAGAGACTTAATGATAGAGAGAGTTGGATCATTAGAGGTGTAAATGAAATTCTGGCTACTTATATGCCTAAGTCTTTGTATTCATAACAATCTATCTGCAAAACGAACTCTGAAAAAAGATACGCAGATCGCAAATATACTATTTCCAGCACAGTCTGTAGTTAGCTTAGATCATAAAAAGCAAAAAATCCTTCTTAGTAAAACGACAACGATAAATGAGTATCTAGCCCTTGGGAAAACTATAGTTGAGTTACTACCCTCAGGAAAAGTAGCGAAACTAACCTTAGCCAAGAAAAAAACCATTCTCGGACATACTTTCAAGCGTAAGGATGAAATTTTCTTTCCAACAAAGAATGTACCATTGGGTGTAGCTATCTACAATCCAACTACAATTCAAGGAATCAAACTAATACAACAACCTAGAATGATCGAAGGGAAACATAAGGTCTACTTCTACCCATCTGGCAAATTAAAATCTATTCCAGTATTTGTTCCATTTTACTATAAAGGACTTTTATTAGGAAAAGATTACCAAACACTTCTACACGAAAATGGCAACCTGTATCGCTTTACGTTAAAAAAAGAAAAGTTATACCAAAAGAAACTTTTAAGAAGGAATACCCATATTTATTTATATCCTGATGGTTCCGTAAATTGGCAAGTCCTAGCAGAGCAAAACCAAGCCTTAGTGTGGAGTGATAAAAAACAACAAAAGATCAAAACGACTACAGAAGTCTATGCAAACCCAGATTCTCCAAATTCGATATTCCAGGTAAAAAGTTTTAACTTCCAGATAAAAAAGAAGTTCTCCTACCAAAAAAGGAAATACCAAATTAACCTTAGCTGGAGACGTTCATACAAGCAGGGTGGTAATACAATCCATGTAGTTCTAAAAACCTTAAAAAAGAAAAAAAAAGAAATATTTGTTTCTGAAAAGATCCAAAAGGAATATAAGCAAAGTTCCATTCAAATAAACCAAACTCTGAAACACGTAGTACCAGATAGACAAATTTACAGACTAAAATTACAATTAAAAATTTATTCACGTATGAACCAG
>JBCCIA010000416.1:0-5530 GCA_039028475.1 Spirochaetota bacterium
ATGATATGAAAAGCCACAAGTCAGCAAAGGAGAGGATCAAGGAAAAATTAGAGCTACAAGGAATGAAAATTCTCTCACAGAAAAGACTCCTCAGTTCTCGTAAATTCGAGACAGAAAAGGATACAACCTACCGGGTGCATTATTTGGACCCAAGGGGAAACACCCACATTGCAGATATAAAAGTTTTGCAAAATAAGCAGATCCTTACTCTAAACGATAAGATCATTCCCAATACTCAGGAAAGACGTAAATTTGCCTCTACCGTAAAAATCAATGCCCTGGAAATAGAGAACCAAATGCTCAAAGAAGAGATTGCTGAACTAAAAAGGCAAAAGAGTTAGACAAATAAACCCTATTTCTCTGCAAAAAACTCTTGGATCGCCCGCTGCACTTTCTCATCGTTGAGTAGAGACGAGTGGGCATTTTTGGAAAGAAACTCTTTGTAAGGAATGGGCTTAGGTGGCAGCATACTAGCACGGGTGACACTGCCATCACCTTCCACCTTTAGCTCACTGTCGAAGTCATACAAAGACTTTTTGCCATCTTGCATAGTAAGCTGTCTCACTTTCGACAGAGTTGGATGGGTTTTACTAGAAATCACCAAGGCTTGTTTATAAGTCTCACGCTTAGGTTGCATACGAGCTCGAAACTTTTTTGACTGTGCCAATACATTCCTCAGGTGTTGCTCCTGTTCTGGAGATACCGTAGAGAATTTACTCTGGCGGGCATAGGGCCCAAAACCCAAACGTTTCCAATCCGTGGGGTTGTAATAATCAACTTGGATAGCTTTGCCGTCTGCATCTACAATGAGATCTTTGTTCTCATATTCTAAACCAGAAGGAAAAAAGGCATAGGCTGTAGGATGGGTGAAGAACACTTCCGCAGAGAGAATTTTTTGGTTTAAGGCAATCGGTGTACCCAAGTAGAGATTGTCCAAATATCCCAAACCACCACGGAAGGGAACTCCCGCAAATACAACTTTGTCAATCAAATCTGGGTTTTCGTTCCAAACGGCGAGGGTAATGATGCCTCCCATGCTATGAGCCACCACTTGCACGCTTTGGTCATTGTGATCTTTTTGCACCTTTTGCAAAAACTCGGCAAATTGATCCGCAGTTTCATTATTGTCTCGCCGCCAATCGTAGTTAAAGGTATAAAACTGGGAATCGGGAAATTTCTTTGCTGCTTGCATCCAATTGCCATAGATATTACTACCTACCATCCCCCATAGGATAGCAACCTCTTCTATCGGTCCTGTTGGACGCAAATCATCCTTTTTTTGCCTATCTCCTTGCCATTGGATGGGTAGTTTTACATCGGGAGTAGAAAAACCAAGCCCCATCGCAGGAGAAAGCCAGTATTTCTTTCCCTTGTCATCCACCAAATTGCCACCCATATGGCCATGGATAAATACAACAGGCCTTCTGCTTTTTTCCACTGGAGTGAACTTGCTATCAGATAGAGCACAGTGCAAGGAAAAAAGTAAGAACAAGAAGGTAAATAGACGAGATGTCTGGAAAAGTTGCATAGAAGACTCCTCTGTTAGACTCTATTTCTCCAAACAATCCATAAAAAATACTAAATTCTTTCTGGGAAATGACTCTATCTAGCTAGGAGAAAGTAGCTTTTCGCACACCAAACAGCCTATGCAAGATACCATTACACAATTACGTACCGATCTGTCGCTATTCCAACAAGAATCCCTTCTTAGAATACAAAGGCTCGAAAGCCGTTTGGAAGCCTTAGAAAAAGAAGCCAAATCTCCAGAGTCTAAGAAAGAACAACCAAGCAAAACCTTACTTTTACAAGCTCCCACCAGACCCCAAATTATAGTCTTTCCTCCAGAAACCCAACAAAACAACTTATTAAAGACTACAAATCCTACAAAGACACAAATACCAGTGGTTGCGGCTACTAAGCAAATATCATCCCCCAGCGAGACAACTTTTATAACAAACAATAAAACTCCCATTCACAGGGAAGAAAAAGCTCCTATAGTTGCCGCAGAATATTCCTCTCCAGCGAGCGATGCTGACAATTTTTTGTGGGACTTACTGAGTGAATTTTTTACCCAAGTAGTGGGGAGTTTTTTTATAAACATTTTCAGCAAAATACGCGACCTATACCTGCACTACAAACAGCAAGAAAAATTGACCGTTGCTTTCCTGACAGTTTCTGGTATCATTGCTTCCGTACTTGGTTTTGGCTTTATCCTCCAATACTCCTTCAACAATTTTTTTAACGAAGTTGCCAAAGTAGCTACTGGTTTTGTATTCTCTCTCGCTATTATTTTCACGGGAAGTAGGATCATCCAGCGCAGAGACGCTTTCCGTGAATACGGTTCTAGTCTTATCGGTTTGGGAATCATCCTGGTTTATCTTTGCATTTATTTTGCAAGTTCCTTCTACAAGTTCATCACTCCAAGTCTGGGCTTTGTATTGATCTTTGGCAACACCCTTGCTGCTTACTTTCTCGCTTTAAAGTATGAAACAAGAATTGTCTCTCTCATCTCCTTCTTAGGAGGTGCCTTTGTGCCATTTATCTTAAACACCTATGGGCACTCGCTAGAATTTTACTTTTGTTTTCTCCTTCTCCTCTGCACCAGCATGATCTATTTGAGCCAAAAAATCCAATGGCAGACCCTTGTACACATCTCTTTTCTCATTGCAACAGCTATACTAGAAATATCAATTCTACAAACAACTTTTACAGAAAGTCTTAGCTTTACCATTTTCCTAGTCCATTGCTTTTCCTATATCTACCTCTACAACTCTCTTTTCCAGCATAAACGTCTGAAAGGAAAATTGGCAAAGGAAGATCTTTCTATCATAGCTGGTAGCGTATCGCTGCTTCTCTTGAATACCTTCTACCTCTTGCGAACTTCAGAGTATACGGGATATCTTTACTTGGGCAATGCATTGTTTTTTTTAAGTGTAGGAATCTACCCTTCACCACAGACAAAACCCAAAATACGCGCCTTGCTTTTAGGAATAGCGGGTTCTTTTATGGCTCTTGCCATTCCGACACTTTTTAGTTTTAACCGAATGCCTTTATTTTGGTTACAGGAAGCCTTTCTATTATTGGTATTAGGATTTATATACAAAATCGTATCGGTTAGACGCGAAGCCTTAGTGCTTGCTACTATCGCTATGGCACAGAGCTTTTTCCATCTTAGACCCATAAGTGAAAATTGGAATGCAAGTTGGTTGGAATGGTTCGGAAATTCTGGTATGATGAACTTTGTTTTGTTAGGGGCATCTCTATCTACTTTACTCTTGATTATGCACAAATTTGAGCAAAGGTTAGATTCTTATGAAAGGGATATTTTTAAATTTCTCCAAGAGGGGATACATTTCTGGATCTTAGGGTTTTATTTGTTATTCTGTTACCGGCTAGCACCCAACTTTGCTTTTGTATTCGTAGCGATAGCCATGCCGTATTTCTTCTACCAAGCACAAAAATACCAACTCCCCTATACTAAATTTTTAGGATTTGCGTGTTATGCTTTTCTAATCCTACAAGGGTGCATATCAGCTTACAACTCCATTGTATTTATGGATATTCTGACCTCTCAATGGCAGCCTTTCGCATTTTGCCTACTCCTCGCACATATGCTTATCCCTGGAATTTTGTTCCTTTTAGCGAACGCTTACTTTGTAAATAAGGTAGAACCCATACAACCTTTTAGCCAACAAATCACCACGCTAAACAATGAAATCATATCTCTCTGGTTTTTAGCAAGTTACCTTTTTATCGTTTATTCACTTAGTTCCACATTCTTCTTACTGGCAGGACTAGTACCTATCGCCTTCCTATTTCTCCGAGCGGAAAAATACAAATTACGTATAACGCAATACCTAGGTTTTTCTCAGTATGCTCTGTTTCTTCTATTTGTAGTACGTTTTTGCTTACAAGAATTCCCTGCATACCCTATTTCTCTTTCGAATAGCAGTTGGCAGCTAAATAGTTTCGAATTGCTTCTTATAGGAACGGCTTTGCTCTATCTCAATAGGCTCTTCCCCCAAATCTATAATTATTTACAACCATTTGCCAAGCAATTGTCTTGGGGCAACCAAGAGCTTTTCTCTCTTTGGTGTGTCTTTAGTTTTCTCTACGCTAGCTATTATATCTATGCTCCAGCCATGTACATTCTCAGCGTATTGGCGATTCCAGCTTTGCTATGGCGTGCGAAAAAGAAAAGGTTACCCCTTACCCAGGCTTTGGCATTTGTTTGCTATGCTATAACTCTATGGCCTTTACTCCAATCCGTCCAAGCAACGCAATCTCTTAGCTTTCGCCAACAGAGTGTGTGGGGAAAGGTTTCTTTTATTGAGGCCTTTGTACTTCTTTGGAGCTTGCAGTGGTTTCTAGAAAAGAAACTACCGCAGCACAACTTGCTAGCGTTTAGCAAACGATTGCGCCTGTTTTTCTATGGCACACTGCCACTACTGTTTCTACCACATATGCTCAAGTACCATATGGCATATGTACCTCTTGCCTTATGGTGTTCTGTAGCAATAGCGACTTTGTTGACCAAATTTGTAAAAGAGAGAGTTTTACAAAACGAACTCAGCCTACTGTCTCTTCTAGCTTCTGTTGCCAGTATTTTTGCGAACCTGGTATATGCTGGTAAAGATTTTACCTGGCTGCCTCTACTTACAACACTTGTTGGTCTTATTGTACTAAATACAATTCGCTTTAGCAATATACAACAAAAAGAAAAGAGTCTAGCAATTGCGAGTCTTGTTTTGGGACGCACCAACCTGATGTACCCAGGTTTTGCCATATGGTCTCTCATTTATTTGTTTAGCCAATCGTTTGCCAGTAGTTTTTTTGCAACTTCTCTATACACTTTACTGCTGTTTCTCCTACGAAATAGACTGTTATATACTTTTGCTATTCCAGCGCTTTGCTACCGCATCAGCCAAGGTTTAGTAACTGCTGCAAGTATATCTTTTGTCTTAGAAAATACCATCTTTGGTAACGACTTTGGCATACTCTCCAGCGTCCTTGGTATTGTAAGTTTTGTTTTCTTTTCGTTTAGTGTATTTGCAAACAGGAAGGATATGGGTAGTATTTTGGAGGGAGACGATTTTAGGCGAGAAGAACTCTATGGCTACCATATACTTTCCTTCCTAATGTATACAAATATTACCCAGCTTTTGACTGGATTATGGTTAGGTCCTTTGACTACTATCTTATTGGTTGTCCATGCGGTATGTATCCTCTTTTCTCATGCCGCCAAAAACTACAAACAGATCCAAACCATTGCTGTCAGTCTATTTGTCCTAGCTTTTAGCAAAATATTCTTTTACGATTTACGAGATTTCCAACTCATCGAAAAGGTTATTGCCTTTACCATCATTGGCATGCTATTATTGGTTTCCGCCTACTTTATGCAAAAAAGGCAGGCGAGGTAGAATATCGCCTAAACGGAAGCAGAATGAGAGTAAAAAATTTTACAAACTTTTTCAATCCTTTGCCTCTAATACGATACTAGGAGAAAAAGCAAATGGATATTTTTTTGAAC
>JBCCIA010000417.1:0-5510 GCA_039028475.1 Spirochaetota bacterium
TATACTTATTTTTCTTGATTTAGGAAATTTTTTCTTGAATAAAAATTCTATAAAAAGAATGCTGTGACAAAGAGGTGGAATCATGAAAAATCATATCTATATGTTAAGAAAGAAACGAGGAATCAAGCAGTATGATATGGCGAGAGCCTTGTCTGTCTCACCAAGTTACCTTTCAAAGATTGAAACCAATAGCCAAGAGCCTACGGAAAAATTCAAGATGAACGCTTGTAAATACTTGAAGACAACTGTCGATAAGCTGTTCAATGATAGTGTCGTTGAAGAAGTATTTCCTGAATTCACACAAGGCTTGGCTAATAAACTTTGGGCCAAAAGAAGAGAAATGGGAATCAAACAATACGATATGGCTAAAAAGCTCAAAGTTTCGACTCCTTTTCTTTCCAAAGTTGAACTAGGACTTGTCGAGCCTCCAGAAGACTTCAAACAACTTGCTTCTAAAGTCTTCAAAATGGAGCCTGATCAACTTTTCTTAAAAGTTGCTAAATAAGTAGTATTACTAGTATGTATTAGGATTGTGGATCGACTTTTAATAGACCGATCCCCTCTCCTAAAATATAATCCGCTGTAATTTTGCTTCCCTCTACATAATCACCCTTTAATATATACGTGCTGAGGCGGTTACCAAGTTCTTTTTGTACGAGCCTCTTCAATGGCCTTGCACCATATTCAGGACTGTAACCTTTGCGAACAAAGTATTCTTTTAGTTCGTTTGTCCAAATCATTGTGAGACCGGCATCTTTTACTTTTTCTGCCATAGCCTGTAGTTGGATTTCGACGATTTCTTTTAACATCTCTTCAGAAACCGGATTGAACATAACGACTTCATCCAAACGATTTAAAAACTCTGGTTTGAAAACAGACTTTAGCAGCGTTTCTGTCTGTCTTTCCTGCTCTTCCCTGGTCAATTCTAAGTTAGCCAAAATCTCAGAGCCTATATTTGAGGTGAGAATGATAACTGTATTGCGAAAATCAACCTCTCGTCCTTTTGCATCGGTCAAGCGTCCCTCATCAAAAAGCTGGAGAAACAAGTTAAAAACCTCCTTATGCGCCTTTTCCATTTCATCAAATAATAGCAGACTGTAGGGTCTTCTCCGTACAGCTTCTGTTAATTGTCCTCCTTCTTCGTAGCCAACATAGCCGGGAGGAGAGCCAATCAATTTTGCCACAGAATGCCGCTCCATATATTCGCTCATATCGATGCGAACCATAGCAGCTTCGTCATCAAAAAGAAACGAAGAAAGAGCCTTAGCGGTTTCAGTCTTCCCTACACCTGTAGGCCCTAAGAACATAAAAACTCCGGTTGGATGGTTCTTTTCGGCCAAACCAGCTCGGGAACGACGGATAGCTTCCGCAAGTAATTGTAAGGCATGCTCCTGGCCAATAACCTTCTTCTGTAAAACGCTTTCCAATTGTAAAAGTTTGGATTTTTCACTTTGTAACATTTTGCTAATAGGAATACCAGTCCAACGGGATACGATATTAGCAATGTCCTCCTCCGTAACTTCTTCGTTTACCAAACTCTGGTTTTTTGTAGAGGATTGTAAGGCTGCATTGGCTGCTTGCAATTGTTTGTCTAGCTCGATCAAAGTTCCATAACGTATTTCCGCGACTTGGTTCAACTCTCCTTTTCGTTCCGCTTCTTTTTCTAGGTTTTTATATTTTTCAATTTCTTCTTTGGTATGTTTCACACGAGTCACTTTTTCTTTTTCTGCGTTCCACTGCGCTTCAAGGACAGAAAATTTCTCTTGCAAATCTTTTAGTTCTTTTTCTAATTCGAGCAGTCTCGTTTTGGAGGCTTTGTCTTTTTCTTTTTTTAGGGCTTCGCGTTCGATCTTCCAAGCATGGATCTTCTTTGCCATCCTATCCATTTCCTCAGGCATACTGTCCATTTCAATACGCATCTTACTAGAAGCCTCATCGATGAGATCTACCGCTTTGTCAGGTAAAAAACGATCTGTTATATATCTCTGTGATAAGTTAGCAGCGGCGAGTAGAGCTGAATCTTGGATACGAATCCCGTGGTGCAACTCGTATTGGTTTTTCAAACCACGCAGAATCAATATGGTCTCTTCTACAGTTGGCTCTTTGGCGTATACCGGCTGGAACCTTCTCTCTAAGGCAGCATCTCTTTCAATGTATTTCTGATATTCTTTCAGCGTTGTCGCTCCAATAGCACGCAACTCACCTCTTGCAAGGGCTGGTTTTAGCATATTAGAGGCATCTAAAGAACCTTCACTCGCACCGGCACCTACCAAGGTATGGATCTCATCAACAAATAAAATAACCTTACCCTCTGCTTGGCGGATTTCGTCAAGTACCGCCTTCAAACGGTCTTCAAACTCACCCCGGTATTTGGCTCCAGCGATCATAGCCCCTAAGTCAAGCGCGTAGATCACCTTATCTTGGATGGTTTCAGGAACATCACCAGAAACAATTTTACCAGCCAGACCCTCTACGATCGCAGTTTTCCCTACACCAGGTTCTCCTATCAGCATAGGGTTGTTTTTCGTACGCCGCGACAAAACTTGTACAATCCTACGAATCTCTTCATTACGTCCAATAACCGGGTCCAACTTGCCCTTCTTGGCCTCTTCATTCAGATTCCTCGCATACTTTGCCAGGCTTTCCATCTTTGTTTCTGGAGAATCATCCATAATTTTCTTTCCTTTTCGCAAATCTTTGACTGCCTGTTTGACAGTTGTTAGATCAATCCCTCTTTTTATAAATATTTCTCGTAAATCTTCTCTCCCGCTTTTCAAAAACGCCAAGAAATAATGTTCCGTTGAAAGGTATTCATCTCCTAATTCTTCTCTTTCTTTATCTGCTATACGTAACAAAGCAATTAAATTGCGTGAAAACTGTGTTTCACTCGCTGAATCGGCTGTCACACGTGGTAATTGTTGTATTTTCTCGCCTAGAATCTCAACAAGTTCCAACCTGTTCTGACCCAATTTGTCTAGTAACATCGAACACATACCGTCCGACTGCTTCAAAATAGCCCAAAGCAAATGCTCTTCATTTTGTTCTGGATTTCTCTGCTCTACAGCGACTTTTTGTGACTCCGTGAAGGCTTCTACCATCATTCTAGTTACTTTATCTAATTTCACAACAATTGCTCCTCTATGTATATTGACGGCATGGTTAAAAATTAGTTCACATTTTTAGCACTCTTGCCAATGGAGTGCTAAAAATCAAACTTTTTTCTATATTGTACATTGGCAAAATAAGAATCTCGGACAGCCAATTTGTCCCTACTTGTACTGGCTAGAAATACAAAATTTCCTCCGGCCAACTTCAAACGTAGCAACCACTGCTTCTCGGTAAAATTAGTAAAAACGATAATTCCATCTGCCCAATCACGAAACATACTCGGAAAACGGTTCTGATTTGCCTGCCATAGGGCAGAAACGGCAAACTTCCAGTATTTGGCTGGGTAGAGTGCAAGTTGGATTTCAGCAAGCCTACCACCACTATTTCTCTTTTCGAGACGAAACATCATTTCCGATTTATAGAAGCGGTACTCATAAGAGAGACCGTAAGCGATACTATTTTGCTCCTGCTTGCCCTTTTGTTGTACTTGGTAATAACGCCCGCTCGCACAAATAGCCCCCCAAAAACCAACAAGTATTGCAAGATTTGCCGAAACCAAGCCAATATGCCTATCTTCGCCATCACTGTACAAAACCTGGATGCGGTTGTAATGGTAACGAGAAATTTGTAAAAAACGTACAGAAGGTGGTATCGTGCTAATATTTCGTTTCTGCTGGGCATCTGCCTGTTCTCGATAGATAGAACTTTCTAATTCTAAACCATAGTGAGCCATACTCATAAAGCTGTTAAAATAACCATACTCTTGCTGTTTTTCTCGTACAACTTCCGCATGCAATTTCAATCGTAGGACACCTTTTCCTACAGGCCAGACAAAGCTAGGTAGGTGCAAGCTAGCAAATGCCAGAGAAAGATTATCTGAAATAGCAAAGGAGAGCATCTGTTCCGGAGCGTGCATATAAACTCCCTGGTGTTTCCCTGCTAAGAAACCGCCTAGCCCCCAGGAGTTTGGCCACAATCCTAGCCAAGAGCTCTGTCGCAACGGTTGTGCAAGAATATCATTGGCGTAATTTGTAAATGCAGAAAAATACTCCTTGTCCTTAAATAATAAAAAGCTATCCAAAGGTGTATAGCGGTGCCCAGTAGACAGATAAAGCCACTCATTTTGGTAGTAAATAGAACCCAAAAACCTCTCTGCTCTGTTTTCTAAGATCGCAGCATTGCTATCCGTCTGTCTTTGTAGATAAAACACTGACTTGCCGGATTGTGCACGGGAATACCTCGATTCATAGTAACCTGTATCACCGCCAAGATAATAGAACTCTTCCGCCACAACTGGCAAACCCACCAATATACAACCTAGACACAACAATCTTACAAACTGTTGCATTACTTCTGTCTCTTATTAGCCTTTTTCCACTGCAAGTACTGCAAACGCTTACGTTGTTTTGAGGACAGTCTAGTGAGAAAAGAACGGTATGTTTTGCGATCTCGGCTAGCTCGTGCAGCTTGGATTGCGAGGTTTAAGGGAAGTCCAATTTGCAAGGCTTCTTGGGTAGTAATGGGGTATATCTGTTTCTTGTAGCTTTTTCTTTTATATTTAGGCGGCTGCAAAGGAAAACTCCTACGCGGTTTTTGCGGAGGTTTTTGTAAAATTAAAGTGGGTTTGACTTGCTCCTGCTGCCAAGAACTACGTATGGCTTGTGTTTTTCTGTAAGCCAAAGAGGCCGCTGAGAAACGGTTTTGTGAATACTTACCGGTAGACTTAAGATGACCTGCAAGTTGGAAATTAGAGATACGGTAGATAAGAGAAAAACTCAATTTGCTATCGCTGTACTGCTGAGTATTCTGGTGCCAAACCCCTAGTTGCCAGAGTATATGCTCACCAAAGGAAAGGAAAGCCGCCCTGGTTCGATCTCCATTACGCAATTGTTTTTGCCAAAAAAGTAAGTCTCTACTTGGACCCAGCTTGCAAAAAAATCCTACCCTTCGCCCTCTCTCGATAGAATTATCATAAAAAAAGGAAAAAGAATTGTAGGTTACAACGGGAATAAGACCAAAAGTAAACCGCTTTTCTACTGAGTTAGCTAGACTTTGTTTTTCGGCAAAGGCAATCGCTGACAAAAAAGAATAGCCATAATGCCCCCAAAACCAGTCCCTACGAATTTTAGACTGCCATTGGGAAAACTCCTGTTCTCTTGCTATGCCAAGCGAATAGGTTTCCAATCCATCGTATAAGAATAGATCCAGTGCAAAAATATCGATAGAAGCGCTACACAAGCATACAATATATAAAACTTTGATTCTAACCTTCACACTAGATCAGGTAAAAAAATCTTTGCAATAAGCAGCAAAATCTTACTTTTTCAGAAAATTATAAAAAAAACAAAAAAAATTACGTTCTAACTCTTATTTTGTCAAGGTGAACAGTAATATAGTAAACA
>JBCCIA010000418.1:0-5500 GCA_039028475.1 Spirochaetota bacterium
GACAATTTACTAGAAATCAAGAATAATTCCCCAATCTTGCAAAAAGAGAAAAAACCAGAGAAACTGATTGCTGCTATTGAAAACGCAATCATGCACCATTCCTCGGTAATCGTTATTCCCAAGGAAATCGTTCCCAAAAATAAATCAGATACTATAATCATCAATAAAAGTGATTTCAAATCTCCCCTATTCCGTTCACAACTCGCAGAACATTTTCGTTACCAAATCGCTGTAAACAATACATCGAATACCTTACACCAGTACTATAACTTCATCATCAATTGTATCGAAGTGGAATACCCTAAGTACATTCGCAAAAAAACTACCAAAAGCTAGGAAAAGTATTTTAGTTGCATGAATTTTCCTCTAACAATAGCATAAGCAATAATGCCACAGATACCTACAATTTGCATTCTTTGCGAAAAAGAAATGTCTCCATCTGGCCAAACCAAAAATGGCAAATTCAATTGCTCTACCTGCGGTAAAGAATGGATCTTAGAAAAACGGGAACAAAAAAGATATCGCTCTTTGCGAGAACC
Organism: Spirochaetota bacterium; assembly: GCA_039028475.1. Taxonomy (GTDB): domain Bacteria; phylum Spirochaetota; class Leptospiria; order Leptospirales; family Leptospiraceae; genus JBCCIA01. The sequence continues at coordinate 540 of JBCCIA010000418.1, forward strand.
AGAGAAGGCACAATTACTCTCTGAATTTATTACCATCTTTGATACCAATCTCAAAAAAGAAGAAATGAGCCAAAAACTTTTGGCTATCTTAAAAACCAGATTAGGTATACAAAACTCTGGTGTCATGGTCTTAGATTCTCTAAACGATTCGTTCGATTATATTTCGTATTCTCCAGTTTCCTTGCACAGAAAACTGAAAAAGCTACACCCACAGAATCACGACAAGAGTCTTCCCTTTTACGAATGTTTAGCAACAAGAAAATCCAAACTTATCTCCTTGCAAGAGCATGCTCACAAATTCTTTAAAATATATAGGAACATCACTGCGAGTAACTTCCAAGTATTGACTCCTATACTGTACAAAGATATTCCTTTAGGTATTTTGGTGTTTGACTTTACGAAACAAGAAGAAGCAAACGAGGCAAATAAAAAGAGCGAGCTGATAAGTCTCATTGCAGAACAATTTGGAATTGCGCTCTACAATGCGAGTACCTATGAAAAAGCGACAAGCAAATACATCAACTATATCAATCTAAACTCCAGTTGTTTGCTGTTGAATAAACTCTATATGAATGATTCGGCAGAAATTATCAAAATGACTCTTCTATCTATTTCAAGCTTCATAGAAACAGATCAAAATACCTTGATTGTCAATGAAAAAAAAGAAAGCTCCATCACTATTCATAAATTGCTCCGCAGTATAGATTCTATAGATTTGCTACATGAAAAAATCGCTACCGAGAACTACCAAGAATACCAATTGTTTTTCAATAAGCAAGAAGCCGATGTCTTAGCAACATCCTCTCACAAAGTAATTAAGGAACTTGGTTATTCTGGGCGTGAAATTTTAGTTCTTCCCAGTTTTACCGTCCAAGCAAAGGAATATATTTTTGTACTGGGAAGAAATTCTCGCAAAAAATTCAATGAAGATGAAATCGAACTCCTCAGTAGCTATTGCAACCAAGTAAAAATTACCATTGAAAATTCGTTTTTAACTAGCCAAATTGCTAACCAGGAAAGACTCAAAAAAGAAGTACAAATTGCCCAAGACATCCAAAAAAACTTACTACCACAAAATATGCCCAATCACCCACGTTATAGCTTTTCAGGCTTTATGAAACCAGCAGGAGAAATTGGGGGAGATTACTACGATGTTTTTGAATCACCTGATAAAACGGACTTTGTCATTTCAATCGGTGATGTATCTGGAAAGGGTGTTCCAGCAGGTATGGTAATGGTTACCGCAAGAACTATCATCCACTCTATTAGCAGAAAAAATATAGCGAGCTGGGATATGTTGAGAAGTGTCAACACCTATTTATACCACAATTATAGAAACTCTGTCATTCTCCGCTTTATGTCGCTCATCCTATTCCGTTGGAAGAGCAACACTGACAGTTTTCACTATAGCGGCGCAGGACATGGGAATATCATGGTTTACAGGCATGCCAAACAGGAGATAGAAGTCATCAACACCAATGGTATTGTTCTAGGAATCCAAGCAGACATCGAGACCCATAAAAATTCGGGAGTGATAGACATGCAAATCGGTGATGTTTTGCTGATGTATACCGATGGTGCCAGCGAAGCGATGAATCGTAAGGGGGAACATTTTGGCGAAGAGAAGTTAGAACAAACATTCCAACAACACTCTAGTGATTCTCCCAAAAATATTCTCAATTCTGTCTATTTGGCAATCAAAGACCACATAGGCGATGCAAGGCAGCATGACGACGTTACCCTGCTATGCATCAAGCGCAATGTATAGAGATATTTTGTAATTCTCGGTATGCTAAGTTGAATTTAAAAATGTTGTATTATCCTGAGTCCATTATCTCATACCCATTCAAAATCATTGTACGCTTTCATAGGTATCGCTAGACAAATTCAATAACCTGCAGCCGCTAGGGAAGGATTCTGGCCATTCAATGTATAAACCAACTGGGGGTCATCTCCCCAGTAATAGAAAAAATCCAATTGATCATTGGTTTGCGGAACGCGATCTCTTGGCCAACCTCTGGGAATCGTGCAACCTGATTCGGATAATTCGGAGTGAATATCTTCTATTAGGTGGATGTTTGTATGTGCAACTAGGTATGGTTTTTGGTACTGGTATTCTGGAATCGTAAATTTACCCCAAGGTAGTATTACAGGCTCAATAGAACCATTCGGATTTCTTACTGGTAAGGACTCTGGTAAAAAATTTGTATCCCAGCGGAAAATTTCACCCAGCTTATAAATCTCATCATCTTTTGGAACAGTTTTACTTTTCTGAGTTGTGACAAAATCTATAAAAATCGGTTCCGGGTAAAGAAAGGCTTCTATATTTACCGCCTGAGGAACAACAATACCTCCCTCTTTCAACCATTGCTTAAGGTGAGGAACCATCCCCAGAAAAGGCTCTCGGTTTAGTGTATTTTGAATACTATTTGTGAATAGGATATGGTAGGGTTCGAATTTTGTATGGTTGTGATTGGCAGGATCACCTATAAATACTTGATTGATATACTCATTGAGACCTAGTGTGTTGATGATCTTCCACAATCCATCCAGTGTTTCTTTTGCTACGTCTAGAAAGAAAAAAGATATATCTTTAGAGCTAAATTTTGCGGCAAGAGGAAGCACAAGATGGGCATAGGGACCACTGAGAGGGTAAAAGATATTTATACGTTCTCCTGGAAACTTCTCATGAGCCTGTTGGATAGCTTTATAGAGAGCGACGGTATATTTACGATTTAGAAGGGCATCTTGGATGGTGCTAGCGGCAAGAGTTGCAGGTAGAACTTTGCCAAAAACACTTTGAGGGAAATTTTTGATATGAGAATTATTTACAAAATTTCCAGCAATTCCCAGGAAAACCCTATGCATGTTTATATATGCATTGCAAACACTATCTTGAGAAGATTTTTCATCCAGAATTATCTCCGCAGAATTTTTGATAACCTGCACACATTCCTCTATTGTGAACTCGGTTTTTTGTTCCATATATTTCCTTTATTTCTCAATCTATTCCATAAAGTCAATGGATTTTTCTAGTAAGAAGCTGTCTAAGTCATTATTTACCATAAAAATCGTATTCCTGAAAAAATGAGGAAATACTGTGTAACTTTATTGAGAAAGCCTAAAAATAGATTGACTGTTTGTGAGAATGTTCCAGATTACTGATAAATTTTTTATATTTGTGAGGTAAATTATGGGAACTGATGCATTTATCTGTGAAATTATGATGAGTGGATTCAATTTTGCACCCCGCGGCTGGGTGGGGTGTAAAGGCCAACTTGAAGCAATTAGTGGCCAGTCGGCTGTGTATTCTCTTTTAGGAGTTAATTTTGGTGGAGATGGCAGGACTAATTTTGCGTTTCCAGACTTTCGGGGACGAGTACCAGTCGGATCTGGTGAAGGCCTTGGACTATCCAACCGCAATATAGGCGAAAAATTCGGGTTTGAAGCCATTTCTCTCAATACAGAGCAGTTGCCCAAACACAGTCTTCCACTGAATGGAAATGTAACTTTGGGTGATACCACTATCACTATTCCAGCATCATCAGTAGATATACCTTCTCAAACGGTAAATGTTGCGGCGCAAAATGCAGAAACAAAATGCTTCACATCTGATGGAAACAAGGATACTCCAGCCAATGGGCATTGGGCACAAACTACAAATGGCAATAAATCTTACAGTGATACAGCTTCTCCCGGAGCAAGCATGGCCGCTGATGCCATTCAGATGCCAGCTCACAACGTTGTTATTCCCCAACAAACGGTCACTATACCAGATCAAACGACTACCGCGACTCTGGGAACTGCATCAATGTCTGGAAGTACAGGAACTGTAGGAGCAGGTCTGCCCATTAATATTAGCCAACCAAGCCTAGTGGTTCAGTTCTCTATTAACACTGACGGTCTATATCCACCAAGGAGTTAAAAATTTTAGGCTGAGTAGTTCCTACTTTTTGAACAAATCTTTATGTTTCTCAAACCTGGTAAAACTTCAATGTTTGATTCAAAGTTTGAGAAACACCATTTAAGTCTTCGGAGAGATTTTTTAAAACTTTTGCCGATTGGTAAACCTTTTCCGAGGATTCAGAAAACTTCTCCATTGTTTCTTGAATAGTTTTAAAGTTATTATTTTGACCAAGGGTCACTTCCTGGATCGTATTGGCATCTACATCCAAGTTTTGTATGTTAACGATTAGCTGCTGATTTTTTTCTTTTTGGCCAGTAATAATATCTCTTATTTTTAAAAACTCCTCTTCGGTGGCAAAGATATCATCAAAAATTTTAAATATAAAGCCAATACTCTTTTCCGAAGAAGAAATTCCCTCATTGATACTCTCTATCATAGCTTTAAAAATATTCTGGATTAGATTGATATTTTCATGTGTTTTCTCAGCAAGAATAGCAATCTCTTTGGCAACAACAGCAAAGCCTTTCCCTGAGTCCCCTGCTCGAGCCGCTTCAATGGAAGCATTCAAAGACAACAAATTCACCCTATCTGCAATATCAGTAATGACAGAAACTACTTCTGATATCTTGGAAGTACTGGAGTGGATTTTTTGTATCTCTTGCGAGGATTGTTCAAAATCATCCTTACTCAAAATCACATTATCACTCACTACCTTATACTTTGCAAAAATACCTTCGATCGAATCTATCATAGAATCGATATGTGTTTGGAAGTCTAACATCATCTGTTTCGTTTTCTCGGTATGTTGCTTTTGCTGCATCGACTTTGCATGAATTTCTTCTGTCGAATTATGGATTGTATTGACTTCTTGAAAAAGCCTATCCGTAGCTTTAACCTGTTTGTCCACAACATCCGTCAAACTAAGATTTTGGCTTTTCAAAGAATCTGATTCTTTAGAGACTTTTTCAGATTGTATTTGGATATTTTTGATTGTATGTTTAAAGTTTTTCGTAGAATTATTGAAAGAATAAAGGATCTCAGTGATATCATTAGA
>JBCCIA010000419.1:0-5495 GCA_039028475.1 Spirochaetota bacterium
GCAAAACCCTATCCTGTGGCTGTGTGTTTAGTTCCAGCCTAATTCCTCACGTATGGCCTTAATCTGTGCTTGTGCCAGTTCGCGGTAGCGTTCGCGTCTGCGGGGGGAGTATTGTCTGTCGATGAGCCAGAGTTTGTCTACTAGGACGGTGAGCCTGTCCAACATGCCTTCATAATCGAATTCTTCTACGTTTTCCATAGGTATACCTCGTTTGTTGTTGTATTGGTACCCTAATGGTGTGGAAAAGGCTTGACGTGTACCGAACAGTACACAGACTTTTTTCACACCTTTTGGGTGTTCGTTTCTCAGTCCGGGGAAGGTCGCCAAACTCTAACCGGGCTGAGAGCTTTTCATATCTGTTATTTTGCTTCTATATTTTAAGTCCTATGGTAAATTTTTGTTGGTACTGGGAAATTTGTCTACAACTTTTTTTATAGAAGTTTATATGCTTTAATCTTTCTTCTAACGTGTATTCCTTTGAGTAGGACTAGTAAAATTTACTAGTCCAAATTCGTAGATTTTACCTAAGTCTTCTAGTAAGAACCCTAAAAAAATAACATTTCTATTGTCGTCAATAGAAGAGTATGGGGCTTCTCTTAAAGAAGATATTACTGGGTTTGCTCCAACAAGGAGACTGATGATGAAATATCTTTTGCTAGTATTTATGAGTATTTTGTTTTTCATCCAATGCGAGAAAAAAAAGGATGATGATTCTCTGTTGTTAGGTGCAGTTGCATTTGCTGCTTCTCAACAAACGCAAGTATTAGGAACAAATACAGGAACAAATACAGGAACAAGCACAGGAACAAGCACAGGAACAAGCACAGGAACAAGCACAGGAACAAGCACAGGAATAAATACGGGAACGACAGATGTAGCCTGGTCTCAGGATGCGTATTTGAAGGCATCGAATGCCGGAGCGGGTGATAATTTTGGTTTTAGTGTATTTATAAATGGTGACTATGCCATCGTAGGTGCTACCCAGGAAGATAATAGTTCCACTAGTATCAATAATACCGATAATGCTAGTATTACAGATGCAGGAAGTGCGAGTAACTCTGGTGCTGCCTATATTTTTAAACGTGATAGTGGCAGTGGTGACTGGTCTCAGGATGCGTATTTGAAAGCATCAAATGCTGGGGAGAATGATCTTTTTGGTCAAAATGTATCTATAAGTGGCGACTATGCCATCGTAGGTGCTAGCGCAGAAGATAATAGTTCAACCAGCATCAATAATACTGACAATGCTAGTATTACAGATGCAGGAAGTGCGAGTAACTCTGGTGCTGTCTATATCTTTAAACGTGATAGTAGCAGTGGTGACTGGTCTCAAGATGCGTATTTGAAGGCATCGAATGCTGGGGAAAGTGATAATTTTGGTCGAAGCCTATTCATAAGTGGTGATTATGTTATCGTGGGTGCTACCCAGGAAGATAACAGTTCCACTAGTATCAATAATACTGATAACGCTAGTATTACAGATACAGGAAGTGCGAGTAATTCTGGTGCTGTCTATATCTTTAAACGTGATAGTGGCAGTGGTGATTGGTCTCAGGATGCGTATTTGAAGGCATCAAATATTGGAGCGGGTGATTCTTTTGGTTATAGTGTATCTATAAGCGGTGATTATGCTATTGTGAGTGCCCTCCTGGAAGACAACAGTTCAACCAGTATCAATAATACTGACAATGCTAGTATTACAGATGCAGGAACTGCGAGTGGTTCTGGTGCTGCTTATATCTTTAAACGTGATAGTGGTAGTGGTGATTGGTCTCAGGATGCGTATTTGAAAGCATCGAATGCCGAAGCGAGTGATAATTTTGGTTATAGTGTATCTATAAGCGGTGATTATGCTATTGTGAGTACCATTCAGGAAGACAACAGTTCAACCAATATCAATAATACAGATAATGCTAGTATTACAGATGCAGGAACTGCGAGTGGTTCTGGTGCTGCCTATATTTTTAAACGTGATAGTGGCAGTGGTGACTGGTCTCAGGATGCGTATCTGAAAGCATCAAATGCTGAGGGAAGTGATAACTTTGGTCATAGTGTATCTATAAGTGGTGATTATGCCATTGTCGGTACTTACATTGAAGCTAACAGTTCCACTAGTATCAATAATACTGACAACGCTAGTATTACAGATACAGGAACTGCTTCTCAGGCTGGTGCTACCTATATCTTTAAACGTGATAGTAGCAGTGGTAATTGGTCTCAGGATGCGTATCTGAAAGCATCAAATGCAGGAAGTATCGATCGATTTGGTTATAGTGTATCTATAAGTGGTAACTATGCTATTGTAGCTGCTAACGAGGAAGATAACAGTTCCACTAGTATCAATAATACTGACAATGCTAGTATTACAGATGCAGGAAGTGCGAGTACTTCTGGCGCCGCTTATATCTTTAAACGGCAGTAAATATAGAAATTGGTAAAATGGGTAGTCATTTGCGAAATAATATTTTACGTGGTTTTTCTGAGTTAAAACATTGTTACTAAGAATACTTAACGAACCAACCTATTTCTTTGAACCATAACTTTATGGATTTGTAGAGAGACAGATAAAAAGAGATGATAGAATTTTGAATGCTTTCCCTAAAAGTTTGAATGTTATTATTGCAGAGGATCATTCTTTTTTGCGAGCTGGCTTGAAAAGTGTTTTACAGAGTTCTTTGGCATATGAAGTCCATATCAAAGAAATTGCAACAGCGCAGCAATTGTTAGTGGAACTAAGACGTAGCTCTTATGATTTGCTAATCTTAGATCTGGAACTTCCCGATACCACTGGTTTGGATTTGTTAGAGCAGGTGAAGCAGAAATACCCGCAGTTGAAAGTAATCGTTTTGACGATGATAGATAGTAGAATGATTTTCTTACAGGCGATGCAATTGCAAGTAGACGCATACGTAATCAAATCTGATAATGTCAATTTTTTCCCACAGGTAGTAGAGCAGGTCATGTTCAAAAACGAATTCTATTGCTCAATGGATTTGTTGAAGCATATCCGCCAACAAGAAGCTACTTTTACCCAAAAGGAACAAGTAGTGATGCAAGGCTTAGGCAAAGGCTACTCTGTTATGGAAATCGCACAGGAGATGTCCTTATCGCCTCGAACCATTGAATACTATATTGGCAAATTGAAAAGCAAGCTGGGACAACGCGACCAAAGCCAACTCATCCGCTACATTCGAGAGAATTATATGTGAGCCAATCGATCGTTTCATTGGTAAGCCGAATGGGGACAGATTGTAATTCTGGATGGTGATTTATCTTGTCTACGACTTCTTGGTATTGTAGGTGCTGTGGGTCCAAAATAAAAAAATTAGGTGTGATACGTAAGGCAGTCCTAATAAGAGAATCTAAACTGGAGAAAAGAAATTGTCTAAGAGGAGGTCTGTTTACTAGATTTTTTACAATTGTTTCGCTCAAACAAAAGACCAATACTTCGTTATAAGGGAAATATAAATGTACGACAGTTCCTTGCGAGTCTTCAGATTCGATAGAAATACGACCTTGTAACATCTGTACAATTTCTTTAGTGATGGGCAAACCAAACCCAGAGCTATGGTCGTAGATAGTTCGCGTATATTGGAATTGAAAAATATTCTCTAACAAGTCTGCTGCAATGCCAGGGCCAGTATCCTTAATGGCAAAATACAATGAATTTTTCTCTTCTCTACATTCAATCGAAATGTGATCCTCGGAATGGCAATATTTAATGGCATTGGTAAGGATATTCAGAAATACCTCTTGCAACAAACTTTTATCAGAAACTAGAATACATTCTTCTTGTAGGTTATGTACAATCTTGATATTCTTGTCACGTAAAAAGGTTTTTAATAAATTATCTAGAATAAAATCTAACATTTCTTGCATGGACACATATTCGTAATGGATAGATAGGTTACCTGTACGAAAGCGATTGTAGTTTAGAATGCTCTTGGTCATATCCAAGACATTCTGTAGAATATCCTGTTGTTGGGAAAGAAAGTTACGTATCTCTTGGGAGTCAAGACGGGTATCCGAAGATTGTAACAGCGATATAGTTTTAGTATTGATTGCCGTGAGCGGGGAACGAATATCATGTGCTAATACAGTAACAAATTTATCTTTAAGCAAATTGGTTTTTTCTGCTAATTCTTTTTGCTTATGCAAATCATTCGTTCGTAACTGGACTTTTTCTTCCAAAGTTTGGTTTAATTCTTTTTGCCTTTCATTTAAAACAACTAACTTATCATTCTTAAAGGCTAAGTCTTGTGAAACAAGTTGTAATTTGTGGGAAAGGTTTTCTGCTTTTGTAAAGGCCTTAGAAAGCCTTTGGGCTAGAAATTGTGTTTGTGAAACCGCAAAAAATAAAATACCTAAAGGAACCAAAAAACTGTATGGTGATATTTGTACTGAATAGAGAACATCATTGATGATAGTTATAATAATCCCAAGAACACCCAAGGAAAATAGAATTACCCCTTCCCGTTTGTGGTATATGGCTTTGAACAAAACGAAAATAGCATAGGGTATGACACTTAAAGCTGCGAGGTCCATTCCATAGATAGATTGGGTGACATAATAGAGTGGCAAGCATAAAGAGGTAATGGACATTATAAAGAAAAAAGTAAAAATGAAATAAAAAGGAATTCTAGGAGAATCTTCTCGAAAAGACAAATGGATCAAGCTGGTAAATAAAAAACCAGTAGTGTTGTCACTGAAAAAAGCAAATTTGACAATACTGTTGTAGGACATATTGGGAAAAACTTTTAAGATTAAGATTTCTTCACTGGAAATAGCATATAGGCTGGCAGCGAAACAAAATAGAGCAAAAGTAAAGATATAGTTTTCTCTCCTGCCAAAAAAATACAAACTCAAATGATAAATGCCACTCATAATTAGCGAACCTATTAGAAGGAAATCTAAGATAATGTTGTTTTCACGTAGGCTATGCAAACTGTCTACAGTTCCTAAATAGATATTTTCGGGAAACCCGCCATGGTAATCGTGGTAATTCGACATTTCAAAGACTAGATCTATGCTCGTATCTGTAATAGGTATAGACACAACCTGTGGTTTGATTTGTCCGCTGCTTGTTTTGGCATTCGTCCCCAGTTCTCCTGTTTTGACAAGTAGTTTGTCATTTGCATACAGTGCAAAGGCTTCATTGATCGATGTATACTTTATTCCTAATGAATTTAGGTTTTTGGGGAGGAGAATTTTTATATGATAACTGGCAAAGCCAAAGTTGCCAATTGGTTTACCTTGGTATTGAATATCATTCCAGAAATTAGGTACTTTTGCAAGAGTTTTCTGGGGAAGATGAGAAGAACAAGTAGTGTCTTTAGAACAAGAAACTAAAAAATATTTCCAGTAAAAATTCCAATTCCCACGCAGATTGACCCTTCCTATTTTTTGAAAGTCCCATTGCCTTAGATCCAAAACACCATCTTCGACTTGAGATGTAGGTTTTGCAAAGATAGAACTAAATACGCATATAGAAAAGA